>JBPOJG010000261.1:0-25259 GCA_052033835.1 Spirochaetota bacterium | reverse complement strand
AAAGAGTATCTTTGAACTGTTCGAGTTTATTAAACATTTTACCTCTCTACGCCGCTGTAAAAACTTCTGCTATAACCAGAAAAATCCTGTCATTCATCAGGAAAAGAAATATTTTGAGAAACTAAACACCTGAATCAAAAGGAAGATAAACAAAAAAGTCGCTCCCTTTACCCTTGACAGTATTGACTCCGATCTCTCCCCCCATCATATTCGTGAGTTTTCTGCAGATGGCAAGTCCAAGTCCGGTTCCCCCATATTTCCTGCTGATGGAAGAATCTGCCTGAGTGAACGGTTCAAAAAGTTTTCTGACCGCCTCCTCATCAATTCCGATTCCAGTATCACTGACTGTTATATGCAGTGCATTTTTCTCTGTATCTTTCCTTAATCGAAAATTTATCTGTCCTTCCGGGGTAAATTTTACTGCATTGCTGAGCAGATTCAAAAATATCTGAGAAATTCGGAGACTGTCTCCTTTAAAAGTATCAGGAAGATCTTCAGCAATTTCAATATTCAGAAAAAGATTTTTCCGAGAATTTCTGATGGACAGTTCTATCAGCTTGGCCGAATCCAGAACAACCTCCCTCAAATTGAAGACCGTATACTCCAGATCCATTTTCCCGGATTCTATTTTAGAAATATCTAATACATCATTTACTATACTTAATAAAAGATTTCCGCTTTTTTTTATTACAGACAGATACTGGACTTGTGTTTCATCCATTTCTGTGTCGGCAAGAATCTCAGAATATCCCAGTATTCCATTCAGAGGAGTTCTGACCTCGTGACTGATGTTTGCAAGAAATTGAGTTTTCACGGAAAGCGCATCCTCTGCCCTCTTATTTTCGATTTTCAGCCTCTCCCAGGCAAGAGTCAGCATAATATGCTTTCTTTTCAGACGGCGTCTGTCCCTGTCGAAACTCTTCTTAAAATAATAAATGACAAAAGAGAGCAGAAAAAACCCCATAATATTTGTTGCAATATAGTCGCCGACTCTAGTTTCCTCACTTAGCTTCACAACGGACTCAGGAAAGAAGAATTCTATAAAATAACATAAAATAAATACACCAATACATAAAGGAAGCAGCCATATATAATCCTTTCTCTCAAGACAAAGCATGCTCATTACAAGAAAATAAACGAAAAAAATGGGGATAGTTCCGGCAATTCCTCCACCGTAGAACCAGCCGGATGCAATCAGCAGCCAGGAAACTGTAAAAAAAAGAGTCATACTGACCGTGTAGTTTTTTTTGACTCGTGCAGTATAATACGTATAAATAAAAAAAATGGATGCGCTTGCTATGACAATATTCTGCTCTGGAGGAAAATTATTTATTATATTTATAATTACAGAAAAAACCATTGCAGGAAGACACCCGAAATTCATTGCAAGGAAAAGTTTCTTTTCGGCTGAAAGTGTCCTGTCATGCATTCCCAGAACACGGGTGAACCATTTTCTCATTTTTTGCAAACTAAATTTCCAGTTCGGGTATCTGCACTGCATCAAAAGAATTCATAAGAACAGAGACAAGAGAATCTGGAGACAGTAAAATGACAGATTCTCCGTATCCCTTGATAACATTCAGAAACCATGATTTTTCAATTATTTTTGCATTAAATTTACAGTATTCAGTCCCTGATAAAAGAATCTTTCCCAGGACAGGCCCCATATTCAGTTCTCTAGAAAGATTGTACTGTGCAGACGGAAGAACTGCAATTTCAGCCCACTCCGAGCTTTCCTGCTTTTCATTGATAAAGCTGAAAAAAGAACTCATATGGTTCTCTTTGTCCATTGCTTCCGGTTCAAAGGAAATGTGATCATCAAGAATTTCCAAATCATGCATTGAATCCAGCCGAAAATTTCGCATACCTTTCTTCTCACTGCTGTAGCCCACAAGGTACTGGGTTTTTTCTCCGAAAACAAACCAAGGCTCAGTCTCTCTCTTTTCCGGAACAGAGTCATTATGACCTTTATAACTGAAACGGATCTTTTTTCTGTCTGTAATTGCCTGATAAATTCTGTCACGGACAGTTTCGAACTCCAGAAATTCTGAATAGGAAACAACTCCTGCAATTTTTTTCTTCAATGAATTTAGAACAGCTTTGTCTGTTTTCAACCGGCTCCAGATATCCTCGTTATCCAGAAGTTTTCGAAGCATCACCCATTCCTGAATGCTGAGTCCAATCGTCTTTTCCAGATTTACAGGAAGACGAATATCAAAACCGTTTCCGTCATACTCAATTTCGATATAATCAGCAGGCGTATACGGATACATACCGACCATAAAAAGCTCACCTAGATTCTTTTTCAGCTCCAGTTTTGATTCAAATTTGGCAATCTCCTGGAGATCGTCCAGAGTTATCTGAGGATTCGAAGAGATGATCTGAATCAGAGCAAGTTTTTTTTCCAGCCTTTCCCGTGTACTGTTCATTTCCTTTCTGCTCCTTCCTTTGGAAGAGTGAACTGAATGTCAATTCTTTCATTCTTTTCCTGTTTATACTCATCCTCTTCCAGAAACATCGGTTCCACTTCACCAAACCCTCGATAGTTGTATTTTCCCTGAACCCTGTCCGTTCCGAACATCTTTTTATAAAAATCGAGAGATCTAAGCTCTGTCTTTTTCATATTCTTCCTGTTGTCCCCTTCCTGCCTGGAATGAGACTGGACTTCGATAAGATAGCCTGGGTAACGTGGAAAAAGTTTTTTAATTCCGGATATGATACGTTTTTCATCCTTTTCCACAAGATACTCAGGAAACGACATTTTAAGCCTTTCTCCTTTCTGATATACCGAAATCCCTGTTTCATAATTATAAACTAAATACAGTTTACTGTCAGATCCAGGACCGGTGATGGAAAGATAAATATCTAAAACGGCAAGTGACCCGACTGTCGATCCGTCATTTAATGTCCCGTCCCAGAATATTTTTTCAGGCAGTCTGCCGATACCCTTCCACGACCGGACAGTTCTTTTTTTGGGAATACTTCCGTGACCGTGTCTTTCCACAATTGAAATTTTCCATGTCTTCACTTCTGCATCTGACAAACTGGGATATATATAAATATAATCCAATTCATTATCATTATCAGGATGGAATTCATCTTCAGAAACTTTGAGTGTGGCTCTTATTTTTCTTCCGACGGCTTCGAGTTTTCTTGTTTCAGAAAAAAAAGTATTCCCGTCCATTTCATATTCAAGTCTGTAGGAAAGTGTGTCTCCGGATACAAACCCTCCATCGTTTTTCCTTCCGTCCCAAATAAAAAATCTCTCTGAAGGACTCAATGAATGAGAAAAAATTTCCTTTCCAGTCAAAGGTTCTCCGTTATAAATAAGAAGTTTTGATTTGTTCAGTCTTCTTGAGTCAAATCCCAGACTCATAGAAAACTTTACAGTATCCGCAAACCCGTCAAAATTGGGAGAGAAAGCAGGCTCATCACTGAATATATCTGCCTGACTCTGCGAACTGCTGATTAAAATCCCCTTTATAGAACAGGAGAATGCATTCTCTGAAGCGTCTCTGCCAGTCAGTTCATATTCATAAAATCCGTTATCTGCCGTTCTTCCAGAATCCTCTCTTCCATCCCATACAAAGGATTTGGGAAGCCTGGAAGTATCCCATTTAAAATTCCTGACTGTTTCCCCTTTTGAATTTCTGATCTGACCTGACCACTGATCCGAAGGATCTCCTAAAAAATCCTGCCTTACAGTAATCTGATCTAAAAACTTGTCCCCGTTCGGAGTCACAAGTCTGTCCGGAGCATCCAGTCTGCAGTAAGGAGATTTTGAATCAGAGTAAATGACTGCATCTTCCGATTTCCATTCGGTACCGTCTTCAAATATCATCTTCAGACGATAAGCATACTTACCGTCCGAAATCACCTTGCCTGTGCTCCCGATTCCGTCCCATTCAATGATTTCAGGGATCTGCACATCTCTTTCCACCGGCGTGTCAGAAAAACGGAAAATATTCCAGAAAGATCTTTTCAGTTTTCTTCTAATGTCAGCATTGAAGACACGTGCTGATTTTCCTCCGTCGGATACTATTTCAAATTTCCAGTCTTTCAGTTTCTTTGAAGAGGTATTCTTAATCTTAAACTGCACAGTATCATTTATTCCGTCATTATTCGGAGAAAAAAAACTCTTCCCGGAAAGTACACTGATTTCGGCTGAAGCATTCAAAACAGCGGCAGAAATGCAGAAAAAGAAAAATAGATAAGCGGTCATACAGAACTATGCTGCAAATAGCTGTTAAAAATAAAACAGAAAAATTTGCATTTCAAAAACAGTAATCGTGCTGTCATACGGCATAGAAAAGAACTCGGTATGAAAAATGCAGATCGTAAATTTCGATTTCGACTGACTTCTTTTCAGGGATCCTTCTGAAATCTGTCCTCTTGTAAAAATACTGTATTATCAGACTGTTCGCTTTTCATTCAAGCCTCTTTCCCGGAAATGATAAGAGTGGACAAAGTAATGCCTGCATCTGGATTACGTGATATATAATAATTAATAGAAAACCATTTGGCAGCATAAAATGTCATACTATTCACCTTCATCATAAGGTTAAACCTCAGATTTCTAATTACATTTTAATAGCATCAATGAAGCATTGGTTAAAAGTCAATTCCGGTCAACACTGAATGTGAGAAAAAATCGGGGATAGCAGCTTCCATGTCTGCGAGGCAGCTTCCAAACCGGCAGCCATCATCAATGACTTGGCGGCCATCATCAATGACTTGGCGGCCATCATCAATAATTTGGCGCCCATCATCAATGACTTGGCAGCCATCATCAATAATTTGGCGAAGGAGGGTTTTCCATTCATTACTGTCCTTAAAAATATGAAAAGTTATAATGAAAAAATGACATAGGCAGTTCATCGAACCTCTGAAAAAAATTGTTTGACCTGATCCGAAGAAAAGTTCAAATGTGAATGTATTTGGAGAAAAGTCTCCTCTTCTGTCAAAAATGAAAACGAATATACTGAAAAATCGACTCTTTGAAAACACATCGGAAGCTTCGCAGGAAAAGATTGAAAATTTTCAGTTTTCCATTCAGAGATTTTCTGCAGGAGAAATTCTCATTGAACAGGGCCTGCCGGCAGACGAACTTGTTCTGATCATTTCCGGAGAAGTGCAGATTTCTCAGATTTCCGAAAATGGAGAAGATGTATTCCTCGCACTCAGAAAAGAAAATGAATTTATCGGTGAGCTTGGACTGATCGGAGAAGGTTCCAGATCTTCCAGAGCGGTCTGCAGACAGGATACTGAAGTCTGCAAACTCAGTAAAAAAGACTTCCTGAAACTTCTCGAAGAAATTCCTGCAATCAGCCTGAATGTGACAAAGGCAGTGGCACAGAGACAGAAAGAATCTGATCTTCTGGCAATCGAAAAACATTCCATCCTTCAGGCAGCAAACAGAAATCTGGAGCAGAAAATAAAAGAAAGGACAGATGAACTGAACAGTTCCCTTCAGACAATCAAAAAAGATCTTGCCTTTGCCAAAAAAATTCAGTCAAGCCTGATGCCTATCGGTCAGCTCCTGACTGAACATTTCCGTTTTGTATCCCATTATATCCCAATGCAGGAAGTAGGCGGAGATATATTTGACATATTCACTTCAGAAAACGGGAAGGTAAGAATTCTGATTGCAGATGCAACAGGTCACGGAGTGCAGGCTGCACTGATTACAATGCTCATCAAAGGAGAGTACGAATCACTGAAAAAAACTGCATCCTCTCCTGCCGAAATTCTGAAAAGAATGAACACAACATTTCTCGAAAGATACAGTCACGTGAATCTTCTATTTACCTGTTTTATTGCAGATCTGGATTTTTATAATAATATGCTCACTTACTGTTCAGCGGGACATCCTGCACAGATTCTTTTCAGAGCCGACAAAATGTTTTTTCTTCCTTCCACTGGAAAGATTCCCGGGATTTTGAAAGATGCAGGATACTATGAAAAAATAATTGAATTCCATCCTGGAGACAGACTGTTCCTCTTTACTGACGGGATCTTCGAAGAGATTGATTCTTCAGGAAACGAATTCGGAGAGGAGAGAATTCATAGAGTACTGATCAGTTCAATAAATTCAACTCTCGAAGAATCTGTTTCCTCTGCACTCAATGAACTCTACTCGTACCTGAACGGAAATTCGATTCAGGACGATGTCACGATTATCGGGGCGGAGTACATTCAAGTATAATTTTTCTACTGCCGGATATATGAGATTCCCGTTTCATCGGGCTGGAACATTACTGATCACCGGCATTAAATAAACGATTTCGTTCTCTCAATGATCCAATCAGGATCATCAGCAGAAAGGTCATGTCCGGCAGACGGATGCTCGAAGAAAATGCAATTCCATCTATTCGCAATGATTCTGGAACATTTTACATTGACCATTCGATCTTTGGCAGAGGCAAGAATCAGAACAGGAATGATTGGCTTGAACTTTCCAATTCTGAACCTAGCCGCAGCGAGGAGCTGTCGAAAAGTGTTTGCCAGACTGACGGGTCTGATTTTCTGAATTTTTTCCCATAGATCGAGAGTCTTATTGAAAACCTCTTTCTGATTGGATACAAGACTCAGAATTCTGGCTTCTCTTTGCCGACCTTTTAAAAAAGGCATTTTGAGGAGATAAAATAATGCGGCAGGTTTTAGACGATCGAAAATAGAGGAGTAACCGCTAAAACTTGTATTTATCAGAATCACTTTTTTAAAATCAGTTTGATACTCTTTCATCCACTGTGCTGCAATCATACCTCCGAGAGAAATCGCAATCAGAAAGTATTGTTCATTCTCTTTGCGATTTTTCAGAAACTGCAGACGCATTTGGTCAACCATTTTTCCTATGGACAAAAAAGAAACAGACTCAAAGTAAATGCCTGCACCAGGAATGTCTACAGCTGTGACCTTACATCCCGGATATGTCTGCTCTAAGAGCCGCGGAAAACTGCCCCAGTGAGCTGCTTCCCGTATAAGACCGCGAATCAATATAAAGTGTTTTTGTTTCGGAACTTTTGTTTTTTTCTGATGTTTTCGGTTCTTTTTTGAAGTCCGCATTAAAAAATATCTCAGTTACAGAATCGTTCGCGTTTGTTTTCACACCTGAAGATCAGGACCCACGTCAAATGGAGCCACAATCGGTTCACTTAAAGGAATAGACTTGTGCATCATATCCTCAATCTGTGAACGCAGAAACTGAGTGACCTTTTCGACTGTCTTTTTCTTATCCTGTTTATACTCAGAATAGTATTCACTGAAACTGATCAGAGGTGCAAAAGACAGAATTGCTTTTCTTCTGCGAAGTTCCGTCTTTCCGAAAAGCAGTGATTCAAATCTGTATATCCATTCCATTAAGCGTTCTGCAGTCGGTCGAGATATCAGATAATCAGGTTTGATGACTATAAATGTATAGGCTCTTTCGAGATGTTTTTTGATCTCAGGAATTTTTTCCTTGTCGATCTCTTTTCTCTTTGCATCATGAAAGCCCGTTTCAAAACTTTCAAGTGCAGTGAACACTTCCCGGATCTTTGCTATTGCATCCGCATTTTCATCAAATGTCAGACCCATATCAGAAGCAGCTCTGTTCAATGCAGCATGACGGACATGGCCGATCCTGTATTTCATATCCTGATCTGCAGAAGGAACGATCCCGTACTCCTTTTCTGCATTCTCGAGAACAACTCTTCCCGCAAACAGAAACCTTCTCAGAAGATTTCTTTCCCCTGCTTTGATTCCGAGTTTTTCTTCGATCCTTCCGATGGACTTAGTAATTTCCTTCAGAAGTTTATCCTTTCCTGAAGTGAGAACATATTTCACAAATGCCGGGAGGATATGGATGTCTGCACTTGGGTCCTTTTTTTTCAGATCCTCATATGCCCAGAAGCCTATCTGAACTGCACCCGGCTGAAATGGAAGCATATTGTCATTCTCCATTCCATTCATTCCTTCCGGATAAATGACAAGTTTTCCAGCTTCAGAAGAAAGAACAGATCTTGCAGTCTTCAAAGCTTCTCTGTCAGCGCCTCCGGACAGCACAGAAAATGCGCCGATTCTTTTAATAAGTTCACCTACAAATCCGAATCCCCAGTCAAACACGATACGGGATGCCATATAATGAAATCTGCTCCCCATTGCATTTGCAACATAATATGCAACCGGCGGTTCAATTGTAGACGGATGATTGCTCATATACAGAATTCTTTTTTTCTGAAGTTCTCGAAGCATTTTTCTGTCTGCTTCCGTGATCTCTACACCTTCCAGATTCAAAGCAGTCTTAGCTATCATAGGAAATGCAGCATCCAGAAACCAGACCGTAGGATAACTGATTTCTGCAGGAATAAATGGTTTGCTCATAATCGTCCGCCTATTTCAGGAATATCTTTTTTACATCTTCCACATTGATTTTTTCATCTTTTCCGTCATCGAGTTTAAAGATAAAAAAATCACCGTCCCGCTTGATTGCTTTAGTTTTATGGTATTTCTCATTTCCATATTGAATATAAATTCTAGTTTCAGGTTTCAGAGGAGTGCTGTCAAAAATAATTTCAGAGATGATGGACTCAGGAATATCCACAGAATAGAGTCCATGAGAGAGAGAGTACATATCATCCTTTACTGTAAGAATTTTTCCTTTCAAGTCCCGTCCGTCATGAAGTTTTACAAGAAGAAGAGCAGTCTCTTCTTTTTTCTTTTCTGCTTCTATCGGGGGCAGAATTTTGTCCACCTTCTCCGATCTTTCCTTCTTTTCCTCAATAACAACTTTCTCTAGTTCCTTCTTAAGAGCTTCAAGTTCCTTTGGATCGATATCGGGCTTTTTGTCCCCTTCAGAGGCGACAGCCTCAGTACTCGTCAGCTTCTTGATGACTACCGAAGAAGCAACAAGACTGGCTCCCTGTTCGGCTTCTTTTACTATCTCATTGTCTCCAAGGTCTTTTGCATTCTCTTTTGAAAATTGGGATATAGTTTCATTTTTTTCGTATATATTTCCAATAAGGACAAGTCTTCTGTTTGCCTTTTTTGCAACTTCCTCATTTTTTCTCTGTTTGGCAAGTTCAATGTATTCGCTGATTGCAGAAGAGGACTGACCGAGTTCTTCAAGACTTCTTGCTCTCATAAAATTCTGAGATTCGTCCCTGTTCTGAACTTTCTCCAGTTCCTCAAGGGTTTTACGGTAATTCCCGGATTCATATAAAAGTGATGCCTTTTCCGGACTGGAAAGATTATTGTTCTCGATTTCGAGTGTTTTCTTCTGACCGTCCAGAAGAGCGTTGATCAGAACTCTTGCATTGTCTGCAAAATGTGTTCCTGCAAATACAGACTCTGTTTCCTGAAGTTTGCCTATCGCTTTTTCAATCTCTCCTGTCATTGCCAGACAGAATCCGTGATGAAGCATTACAAATCCGTTTTCGTTTGTTTCCTGACGACCGAACCTTTTCTGAAGTTCTTCATATTTTTTCAGTGCAGTAGCAAACTTTCTAGTTCTTTCCATATAGAACGCATACTGTACAAGAAGCATACTGTTCTGGTCTTCTACAAGTGTGAGAGGTGTTTTGAGAGAAATCACACGGACAGAATTGACAAGCACAAGACCTACTCTGTCAGAGACTGTTACATCAGGATTGATGTTTGCCACCTCAGAATTCATGATATTCGATTCGAGAATTGAATTTGAAATTTCCTTTCTGTAATCGTCTTTAGAAAGCATCATCTGCTTGATTTTTTCACGGAGAACTTTTGAGGAAAGTTCATAGTTCAGAAGCTGTTCCTTTGCGAGATAAAACCTGAGTTCCTGAATCTTGACTCCTACAATAGCGCGAGAACTGTATAGAAAAAATATTACGATTGCTATAAAAAGAGCAATGATTGTTCTCTGATTCATCAGGGAATCTCCAGAAGCACCATAGATACGTCGTCACGATAGTCTACGGCAAACTTATCAAGTTCCTCCCAGATCAGCTGCACAAGGTCCTTGTTGGACAGATTCATATTTGCCTTTATCAGATTAATGACTCTATCTTCCCCGAACTGTTCATCATTTAGTCCTGGAGACTCGGTCAGTCCGTCCGAATAAATGAAGAGCCTGTCCCCTGACCTTGTATTTGCCTTGAGTGTCTTATAGTCAAAGTCTTCTGCCATTCCAAGAGGAGGCCCGCAGCTCTTAAAAAAGAAGAGTTCTCCAGTAGAAGGTCTGAAACAGATAGGTGCATTGTGACCTGCATTTGAGCAGATAATTTTACCCTTGTCATTGATCAAAAAGAAAACGCCTGTGGCAAAGAAAGAAGACTGAAACCTGTTTCCGATCACATTTGCCAGCTGCTGAATAATATAACTTGGACGGATGGATCTGGAAATAATATTCTCTATAGAAAGAAGAGTTACTGTAGTGACAAGGGCGGCTGATACACCATGACCGGAAGCATCCGCGAAAAAGAATCCTGAATAGGCTCTTTGATTTGTTCTCGCGGATCTGAATCTGTAAAAATGATAAATATCTCCCGAGACTTCTCTCATCGGTCTGTAGAAAGTGGCGACCTTGAAATCCTTGAACTTCTTGTTCAAAGGAAGAAACATTTCCTGCACTTCCTTTCCGATTTTCAGTTCACTGCTGATCTCGTCGTTCAGATGTGAAATCGTACTGATCGTTTCTTCAATTTTTGCGGCCATTCCGTTGAATGCGCTTCCCAGAACATCCAGTTCATCTTTTTTATCGAGTTTCCAGTTGATTCTGGATTTAAGATCCCCTGCTCCCATCCTGTCAGTAGCAGCCTTCAGATCATTTACCCTTGTAAATATGACTTTGTTGATGTAGAGTCCGAACAGAAGATGAGCCAGAAGTCCCCAGACAAATGCAATTCCGATTTGATAATACAATTTATTAAGTCGATCCTGAATGTTGCGAATGCTCAAGTGAGCATACAGTACAAGAAGTTCCGATTCAACTGATTTCAGAGGAATCAGAAAATTGATCGAAAAATTTTCCTTATTCAGATCTAAATGGTATTTTTTGCTGAAAATAGAACTTTGATCGGATATTTCCTTAGTCTTTTTCAGAGTTTCAGGATCTACAGTTCGAGTAGATTTTTCTGACTTATGGACAATTGTACCCTTCATATCAAAAATGACATAATCTTCCACTTCGTGGAATTTCATAGAATCGAAAAACTTTTTCATTTCCGGAGTATTTTCGCGGGAAATCGGCTTTTCTTTTACGTCTTCTAATACTGAAGATACAAAATTTACAGACTGAAAATTAAAGTTTTTGACTAAAAGCTCGGTCTGATTTTCGAATATCATCACAGAGAAAAAAAGGATGTTGACCATGGCTAAAAGACTGTACAGAATACCAATCTGGACTCTGAGTGAGCGGGACGCCTGGATTTTCTCGATTATGTCAGCCATGAACTTTCCAATATGGTGTAAATTTGACCCTTTGGATAGGCAAGGAAAAAAGTACCATACAGTATTTTTTTCGTCCAAACTGAATTGAGAATTAAATGAAGAAGTATTTAATATTGTTTCCGTTTTTATTCTGCTCTTATTTGAGAGCCGACGTACTCCACCTGAATGACGGAACTGTTGTCGAAGGAAATTTTATATCGGAAGAGCCGAATATTATCGTTTTTGAGTCAAATTCTGATTCTAAAAGATACCCAAAGTATTCCATCAAGCAGCTGGAAATGGGATTTACCGGCTCCACTCTCTGCTACAAGCTCGTTTCAAAATCAGAAGACTGCACTAAGATTCTGCATATTCTGGGAGACAACAAGATTGTGACGGCTCCGCAGGGAAAAGGAAATGTCGGAAAAGAGATTTTCCCTCTGAATGAAGTGGAATATGTCATAGTCAAAAAAATCCGGAAAAACGACAAGATCTCTATTGCTCTCAGACCCGGTCTAGAAATTGAAGCAAAGTCCAAAACAAAAAAATTTAAAGGTGTCATCGAATCAAGAGACACAACGAAAGGCTCCATCAATCTTAAGACCAGAAGTGCCGAAGTAGAAACTCTCACGGACAAGGAGATCACTGAAATCCGCTGGGAAAATGAAGAAATCAAATTCAGCACCAAATTTCTCCGCTTTCCCAAGTACCTGATTCCCGGCATTGTTCAGTTTCCTGAAAACCGCTGGAAAGGTGCTGGAATGTTCGGTGCTTTCCTGCTTCTTGCTGCAGCCCTCCCGATTGAATATGCGGCTGCGCAATCCTCATTGAAAAATGATTCCACGATACTCCCTTTCAATGGTACATTTATCATTGTGTCCGGTTTTGGAAGCAATCCTGCATTTGAATCTCATCAGAGGAATATGATTGCCGCCGGTGCAGGATTAGGACTCTTGTATGCGTATCATTTTTATGATGTATGGAAAATGAATCAGCCTAAGGAAAAAGGTACAACGTTTGATTTCAGACTGACCCCTCAGTACAATTTCCAGTCGGATGCATTCAAGGTGACACCCGGGGCAGAATTCAGATTCAATTATAATTTTTGAAAGGGTCAGTCATCGAGTTCATTTAAAGGAAGCACAAAACCGGGCAGAATATCTTCTCCGGTCAGACTCAGTTCAAATCCTTGAATTCTCATCTGAAGAAATTCCTTATAAATATAAACATTTTTATGAAACGGGTCAATGAGCCAGCCGAGCTTGCATCCGTTTTCCATCCACTCTTCCATTTTCTTTTTTGTCCGATGAAGATCATCAGATTCTGAAAGAAGTTCAATCACAAAGTCCGGACAGAGAGGAGGAAATTTCCTCTTTTCTTCCGCAGTAAGATTCTCCCATCTTTCAGAAGAAATCCAGGCCGCATCAGGAGAACGCATCGCTTTGTTCAGAATTTGTACAGACGGTCATCATCCATAATCGGATAGTCCGGAATTCTGAAAGAGAGAGCATTCATAGTTCAAATAAGCCGTTCCTGAAGAAGACTGTCAAGCAGGATTAGGGACAGGACTTTGTAAAAGCAAAGAAAATAAGCTTCACGCAGAGACGCGGGGTTCGCGGAGCACTGATTTATTCAGTAAGATATTTTTCATCCGTTACCTGCTCAAATGTAAATGGAGGATACTTCGGAAATGGGCTTAAAGGAAGTCCAGTTTCTTCAGGTCAATGAATGTCTGCATACATCCAGAAGACTCTGCGAAAGAAGAACTGGCAGAAGAACTTGCCCGACTGCAGGAATGCTGACATATTTTACTCCATCCGATTTCCAATCAAGCGTCAGCTTGATTGGAAATCGGGCTTTTACTTAGTGGAAAGACAGTTCACTGAATTGCAGATTTTTCCTCTGCTCGAAACTGTTCCTTTCACTTTTGCCCCTACAAGATTTGATCCTTTCAGTTTTGCCTGGAAAAAATTTGCACGGAAAAGTTCGCATCCGGAAAGACTGATTCCTCCGAATTCTGCCTCTACCATTCTGGCATCTTCCAGATTGCATCCGTCGAGTTTGGCTCCTTCAAATCTTTTTCCGGTCAGGTTTGTATTCTCCAGATTTGCATCTGTCAAATTTGCCCCGGTAAGAACGGCTCCTTCCAGTTTCGCTCCGTAAAGCACAGCCTTAGACAGGTCCGCTCCCTTCAGATTTGTTCCGAACATATCCGCTTTGGAGAGCAGTGCTCCAGACAGATTTGCTCCCTGAAGCTGCATACCGCGAAGGTTTGCACCGGACAGATCACAGTTAGGACAGGACTTCTGTTCTTTCAGAATCTCCAGATCCACCGGATCGTAGGAATATGCAGAAGTCACTGCAGACAAAACAGCCAAAAAAAATATAATCGTTTTTTTCATCATTACTCCGTAATTATGGATTCAAAAGTTTTTTAAAATTTTCCTGAATGGACTTGAGATTTTCCTGCCATTTGTCTCTTGTCTCAGTCACTACATCCGGAATCAGATTTTGCGTCAATTCTCTGTACTGATTTTCAAACTTGATGATCCTGTCTTCAATATCGTCCAGAATCTTCTTGTTCTGTGATTTCTTTTCATCGTCAAACTTTCCAAATTCGTATTCTATGATGTCTTCCTTCACGCTTCCCTTCGTAAGAAGGTGCATCTCCACCTGCATATACTTTTCGATAAGGGAGAAACGTCCTTCCTTTTCGAGTCTTCTGATGCTCACAGTCAGGTTGACTGAATTCAGAAAATTCAAAGGTCTGAATTTTGTGGCTCTGTCCACGAGATCATGATCTTCTGCAATTTTGACAGATTCGTCAAATCCCCCTACCCGCCTGAAAAGTCTTCTGGAAATGAAAATACAGAATCCGGCTGCTCTGGGGTTGAACTTCTGATTAATCCTGACTGTCAGGTTTGCCAGTTTGAAGAGTATATTGTCCAGCTGAAATTTAGAGTCCGGCTTAAATTCGCAGGTAGCCAAATCCATCATCTTTTCTTCCATTTCACCGTAGGCCTTTTCCAGAAAATTATTTGGAAGAACAACGTCTGCATCAAAGAAAAACAGAAGATCACCGTTTGCTACCTCCGCACCTCTGTTTCTTCCTGGTCCCGGCATTCCACCAGGAACAAGTTTTGCTCCGAGGCCTTCTGCCACTTCCTTTGTTTTGTCTGTGGAGCCTGCATCCGCAACGATGACTTCAAAGTCCTGAAAGGTCTGCTGTTTGAGAGAATGAAGGAGGATGGGGAGATATTTCTCTTCATTCAGTGTAGGGATAATTACGCTGATTTTAGGATTGGACATATTTAGAATCTTTCTTTTCCATTTTTATTTTGCAAGTGAAAATTAAGAAGGTTTTCAGGAAAAAAAGAAGTAAAACATTTTTCACCGCTCACATTTCAATTCCGCGACCTGATTTCGGGTTTCAGCATTATAATCAAATTCCTTACTCACCTTACGCAAAAAGAATATAATGCATAGAACCTATAATTTTTACGAAGCATTAGAGGAATCTAATGAATCAGTAAAAGCGGAAAAGACCGCAAGAATAAAAACAATCAGACTTCGAATAATCATATCTCTTCCCTGATCCAGGAAATTTCCTTATTCAGATATCCGATTCCGAGAAGTATAATTTTTTTTCCTGAATTTATATATTTTTCTGCATACTTTCTGTTCTTTATCTGCTCTAAAGCCTTCTCTGGACTGTCCAGTTTCATTTCGATGATGTATATTCTTTCTGCCAGTTCCAGAATCCCGTCAATCCTGCCCTTGTCCGTCAGAACTTCCAGATGAATTTCACATCCCAGCAGCTTCAGAATCATAAAGAACAGAGAATGATAATATGCTTCATAAGGGAGATGCAGTGTATACGGAACAGATGCAAAAAGAGTTTTCAGATGAATGATAAACAGACTGATATTATCCTGTCTTAATGATTTTTTCATTTCCAGAAGAACCGGATCAATATCTCCCGGATGTTTATGATCCAGAAAGGATGCTGCAGTGTGAAGAAGAAAAGAGTTTCTGACTTCCTCATTCGGATAACCGATCAGGGCAGTTTCCCTGAAATCAAAGATCTCCTTTTTTAAAACTGTAAGGTATCCTGTCTGAAACAGAAGTGCATCAAACTGAATGTTTTCCGGAGTCGCAAGTGAGAATGAATCCAGCGGAACCGTTTTCTCTCCGATTTCAGAAACATTCAGTCCGTTTTTCTTGATATAATCAATAAGAAACGACGGAGTTCCTGTATCAAACCAGAAATTCCGAAGCTGCTTATACTGAAAAAAATTCAGAATGGAATATGGATTATATACTCTGGTGATTCCGTCCCAGCTGTATCCATTGTACCAAAAGCGAAGGTTTTTAATGATATCGTCTTTTTTCAGCCCATTGGTTTTCTCCAGATCATCAATTCTGTCTGCAAAATATTCCTCAAGCTCCTGCTGCGTATATCCCAAAAGAGCGGAAAACTCAGGCATAAAAGTAATGTCTGAAATATTGTTTAATCCTGAAAAAATGGACACCTGTGAAAACTTGGATACTCCTGTCAGAAATACAAATTTGATGAAAGCGTCAGAACCTTTCATGATTCCGTAAAATCCCTTCAGGAACTCCTTGTTCATCTGAAGAGTATCTGCATTCGTCAGATGATCCACAATCGCCTTGTCGTATTCATCAATCAGGATTACAGCTTTTTCCTTTTTGGAGATCTTCTGAATCAGCTCCTTAAATTTTCCGGAGACTAATTTTGATTCCAGGGAAACAGAATAACTTTCAGCAATAGAATCCAGTTCCTCTGATAAAGAAATTTCCAGTTTTTCCCTGTTCGAACAGTCAAACAGAGAAAAGTCCAATTTTATTACAGGATACTCCTTCCACTCCAATTTATCATAAATATACAGTCCTGCAAAAAGTTCTTTTTTTCCTTTGAATACAGATTCCAATGTACTGATCAGAAGCGACTTGCCGAATCTTCTGGGACGGGAAAGAAAAATGGCTTTCCCTGCGTTCATCAGGTTCAATATGTTTTTGGTTTTATCTACATACAGATAGTTCCCTTCAGCAATTTCCGAGAATGTCTGAATTCCGACAGGCAGTTTATTCATAGGACAAATTTCCGCTCTGCATAGGAAACATCAAGAAAGAAAACGGATGAATGACATATCTCAGATTACGATGAAAGCAGCCATCTTCAGAGTTTGGCAGCCGGGGTGTTCAATATCAAAGAAAATTGGAAAAGAAGTTCGTTCCTTTTTTGATACTGCGAATCTTGTTAAAAAGTATTACAGGACACAACAGGCTTTTCAGGACAAACAGGATAAAAATGATGCAGTTGTAAATCCTGCGAATCCTGTAAAAAAAAGCAGGAGCAGGGTTTTCGGCTCCGGTTTAGAACACAAAAAAGGGACGAGCAAAAATTCTCAAATTGAACACCCAGCCGTTAGGATAAGTATTTACTATAATTTTATATATTGAATCTATATATTTCATGATCGGATTTCCAGCAGTGTCGCACTGCAGGAAAAGAAACCGCTGCGGCTTGGCATTTTACTCACATTCAGCGTTCAGGCAAATTCAGAATGTTTAAAGATGAAGACCTACAGAAAAAACCGTAATCATTTATGAAAATCAGTATAAGAAAAATCTCATCTTTACAAAAATTTTTTAAAAAAACTTGCTGTTCCCAGTCTAATCCTGATAGTTACCGGCGAGGATATTGTTATGCAAAAATTTGTTTTTCTGATACTGATCGCATTTTCTTTTTCCTGCAGAAATGACTTTACTTCGAAGGACAAATTGTCCAATTTTGAACTTTTGTTTGTCAGAAACAGCAGAGCCTCCGTTTCCGGCACTGCAGTAAAGGGGATCATCAAAAACGCGAGTGTCACAGCAAGTCCGGTCAGCAAGGACGGATCCTGTTCATCCACAGTAATATCCTCCAGTACAACGGATGATTCAGGGAATTATTCTCTGAACTACTTCAAGACAGGTTCTGCAGTCTGCCTGACTGTATCAGGACATACGAACGGAAAAACAGTGATGTTCGATGAAAAAACAAATTCCGACATCGCTGTCCCGTCCTCTTCGAGTTTAAAAATGGTAACTGTCATTCCGGAAAGCAGGCTTGTAAACAATACTCGCAAAAACACACTGGCTTCACCTTTCTCCAGACTGATTTCACAGAGACTTCAGGCACTTGTAAAAGAAGCAGGAAGCAGTGCAGATATCGACAGACTGTATAAAAAAGCAAGCAAGGAAGCGGTCATCCGTTTCGGACTGAATACAGGTCTTTCTGTCTCTTCCGGAAAGGAATTTGCAGAAACAAAAGCAGCTGCCATATCAGCTGCAGATTATCCCGAACTTGATGATATAGACATTGATTTAAAGAATCCTGACAGTCCTCTGACTGCCAAGTACATTTCGGTTCTCGCAGGGTTTTCGTATCTCGCAAATCAGACAAAAACAGGAAGCTCCTCCTCTGCAGCCGATGTAGATAAAGTCATCACAGCTTTTGCATCTGACTTTGAGGACGGTCTCTTTGACGGAAAGACATCCTCTGGGGCCGCCGTTACAATAGGATCAGGTGCAGGACAGGTCACTTTTTCGAGCACCCCTCTCACTACAATACTTCTGCCTGCAATCGTCAGTTATGTTCAGGAAGGAGGAAAAATTTCCGCAGGTGTTCCAAGCACTTCGTCTGCCTCAATTACTGCTGCACAGGTGAGTGCACAGACAGCATTCGTTGACAATAAACCGATTGTGGCTGACGGAGACATCGGAATCACTGATTTCAGTTTTACAAGCGCTGCAAACGGACTGAATCAGACTTACGTCGGCACAATCAGCGGCACAAATATTTCCGTAAATCTTCCTTATGGAAAAGCGAAAACTGCTGTTCCTTCCATTGTCTCCTCCAATACCGCATCGGTCACTGCAAACGGAGCTGCATTTACAAGCGGTTCGACTGCTGTCGATTTCACAAATCCTGTGAGTTTTGTTCTGAAAAATTCTGCCGGAACTTCTGTAACATATACAGTCACGGCCACTCTGATTGCTCCAGTCGAAGATACTGGACAGCTCAGCTGCTATGACAACGCGGCTGTTCAGTCCTGTGCGACAGTGGCTGCTTCCTATCCGAAACAGGATGCAATGATGAACAATGTCCCAGTCGCAAAGGGACTGCAGGCCTCCACTGTAAATACAGGATATCCCGCCGACTATATTACCAAAAACAGTCTGACTGGAATTGTATGGAAGACCTGCGTGGAAGGGAATAGTGGTTCTTCCTGCGCGTCAGGCTCACCCGCAACCTTAAGTTATACAGGTGCAGTCAATGCCTGTACGGCATTAAACTCTGCCAATGGCGGTGCAGGTTTTGCCGGACTGAAGAACTGGCGTCTTCCGACTGCTCAGGAAATTGTACAGGCACAAAGCTACAATACAGCAAGTGTATATTGGGATACAACATATTTTACAGGGGCATCCAGTCCGGATATGTGGGCCTCCAATCTCATTCTTCCCGCAGGTACAAACGGAATCGTCATCAACGGTACAACCAATGGAGTTCCGACAGTGCAGGGCACGGGGGGGGCTTTCGGTGTCCGATGTGTATCCGGAAGTCCGTTTCCGACTCCATCCTATGCTGATAATGGAGACGGAACAATTCTGGATAAGAGAACCGGCCTTGTATGGCAGAAATGCGCATACGGTCAGGCAAATGATGCAACCTGCTCGACAAATTCGACACCGATCACTTGGGTAAATGCACTTCTCAACTGCAGCAGTCTGAATCTTGCGGGAAGAACCTGGAGACTTCCAAATATTGCAGAGTATTCTTCCATTATGGATACGACAACGAAAACGGCACCTCCCTATGTCAATTCAGTCTTCGTCGGATTTCCGTATGGCGGACAAGCAAGAAATTTTCATTCATCCACAACTGCAGTATCTAATGCAAATTATAATTTGAGATTTGAATACGGAACGCCTAGCGGTGTCACACTGGATACTAAGGGAAATACAACAGTCGGCGGTAATGATTATGTATCCCGATGTGTAAGCGGGCCCTGATGATTCCTGTCTGACAATGAAAAGCATACCCAATCTTCAATTGCACATTGACTAAAAGCAGGCACTGTGATTCTCTTACAATATAAGAGAGGAAGAATATGGATTTTACAGTGCCTAAGGAAGTCGAAGAGCTGAGACTGAAAGTCAGAAAACATATAGAGGAAAAGATCATTCCTCTTGAAGAACATTACAGTTATGAAACAGGAAGACTGCCGGAAGAGATTTCCCAGAAGGCAAGAGAGGAAGTAAAGAAAGCAGGACTCTGGACTCCTCATCTTCCAAAATCGGAAGGCGGGCTTGGACTGAATCATGTTGGCACTGCCATCATATTCAGTGAGCTTGGACGTTCCCCGATAGCTCCTTATATTTTCAACTGTGATGCACCCGATGAAGGAAATATGCATCTTCTGCATGTTGCCGCAAATGAAAAGCAGAAGGAAAAATATTATTTCCCTCTGATTCAGGGAAAGGTTCGTTCCGGATTTGCAATGACAGAACCTCCTCCGGGCACAGGGTCAGATCCTTCTTCTCTTCTCACAGATGCAGTCAAGTCGGGCGACAAGTATATCATCAACGGAAGAAAATGGTTCTGCACAGGTGCGAACGGAGCAGACTACCTCATCGTAATGGCAAAGGTAAACGGAAGTTTCAGAAGAACTACAATGTTCTTTGTGCCCACAAATGCAAAAGGATACAGTATGGTGCGCGAAGTGGTCACGATGGGTTCTCACGGGCCGGGAGGACACTGCGAGCTGAATTTTGAAAATGTGGAAGTCCCTGAAGAAAACATTTTAGGAAAGGTTGGTGAGGGGTTTCGACTGAGTCAGGTGAGACTTGGTCCTGCAAGACTTACTCACTGTATGAGATGGCTTGGACTTGCCAGACGTTCGATGGACATTGCAATGGAGTATGCAAAGAAAAGAGAAGTGTTCGGATCAAAGATTGCAGAACATCAGGGAATTCAGTGGATGTTTGCTGAGTCTGCACTGGAGATTGAATCGGGTTATATGCTTACTCTGAAAGCAGCGGATATGCTTGACAAGGATATGGATACAAGACAGATGATCTCTATGGCAAAATGGTCTGTGAGTGAAACTCTCTGCAGGGTCATTGACAGGGCAATCCAGATCTGCGGTGCAACCGGATATTCTAGAGATATGAAGCTGGAACTTTTCTACAGAGACGCGAGAGCTGCAAGGCTTGCAGACGGACCATCCGAAGTGCACAAGATGGTCATCGGCAGAAATCTTGTCAGCGGAAAAGCAAGTTTCTGATCAGAGATCGAGGATCTCTTCAGCAGCCCTTCTTCCTGAAATGAGTGCCCCATGAATTGTGCCGGGGTACTCTGAGCTTGTGGCTTCGCCTGCAAAGAACAGAACATCATCCACAGGTTCGGCAAGAGTATCGTAGTCCTCAGACTCTGCTCCGGGCGGGATATGAGAATAGGAGCCGTAACTGAATTCATCCTTTCCCCAGTTCGTGCGGAGAATCTCTGTCGGATTTGGCGCATCCTTATCAAACAGTTTTCGAAGAACCTTCATTGTTTCCTGAACGAACTTTTCATCGGGAATGTCTTCTTTCTTGCGGGCATCGTCTCCTGAATTGAACAGAAGAAGAACAGGTTTGTCAGTATAATGATAAATATTCAGAAATTCATACCAGTCCCCTTTTTCCTCACCCATATAAAGAATCCATTCAGGTTCCTTCGGCCAGAAGGCATCATTAAATTTTAGATATAATTTATCCAAAATCCCCATTTTCAGTCTGTCTATCGATTTCTGCTTGTCTTCGGGAAGAGCGGGTTCAAACTGAATTTTTCCTTTTTTCAGAACTCCCAGAGGAACTGAGATCACTGCAGCATCTGCAGAGTATATATCCTTGTCTGTTTTGACAGTCACTCCTTTATCATTATAAGATATCCTATTTACAATATTTTCCAGTCGGATGTCCATTCCCTTTGCAAGATTCGCTGACATGACATCATATCCGTCCGGAAATATCACTTCATCTCCGTCAAACTCATCGTCTTCATCCCAGTTCAGAAAGGAAAGATCGGAACAGTCTGCTGCATAGTCGTTTTCAATTGCACTGTATGCACAGAACCTCATATTTTTTTTCTCTTTCTCCGAAAAATCATTCTCTTTCATATATTTTTCGAGCATCTCTGCAAGAGAGAGATCCTTTTTCACAGACTTTCTTTCTTTGTAAAGAGCCTTGAGTACTTTGTTAAGAGTATATTCCATCTTCTCAAAATCCTCATCGGAAATTTCACTGCCGTTTTCGTCATAAAGAACCGCATTTTCTTCTGAGGTGACAGCCGTTTTCATATTGAATTCTTCTGCCAATTTTGTGACTGGATTTTTTTTGATTCCATGAATCCAGGAAGCACCCATATCCATCGGAATGTTTTTCCAGGATCTGTCTGTCCACTGTCTTCCTCCGATCCTGTCACGGCCTTCGAGAACAATGACTTTCTTTCCTGCTTTTATCAGATCATATGCTGCTGCAAGTCCTGAAACACCTGCTCCGATCACTATCACATCTGCCTTACTGCTCATATCTGCTCCTCCTGAAAATGCAAGGGTTATGATAATGTTCAGTTCCGTCTCTGCAAGTATTTTTCTTTGAGCAGAAGCTCAGACTGAAACGAGTCTTTTATCAAACATCTGCTTTCTCAGTTTCTCTGCCTTCGTGCTCGAAGGGTCGAGTCTGAAAACTTCTTCAAGCATCATTTCTGCGGACTCCCTGTTATCAGAAAGATAATATATTTCGGCAAGCTCTGCACCTGCAGTACTGTCGAGAGGTTCTCTCAGCATATACCTTTCCCCGTATAAAGCCGCTTTTTCATAATCGGCGGTCTGTTTCATACAGAAGGAACAATAGTAAAGAAATTTAGAATCTGACGGTCTTTTCTGAAGATAAGTTTCAATGAAGCCTGCAGCCTTCGCATATCTTCTGTTTTTCAGAAGAGTCTTGCAGTAGATTCTCAGCATATCCAGATTTTCCGGATCATAGAGAAGTATTCCAGCCAGCTTCTCCTCTGCCTCAACGAGAAATCCTGCTTTGTAATCTGAGACTGCCTCTTTCATCAGATCGAAGTATTTCCCGCTGTAATTTACGCTGCTTTCTTCAGGCTCCGGTCTGAATTCAATTCGGAGAAGTCCCAGATCATCTGTCATTTCTCCAAGATTCAAGATTTCCCTTTCGACATTATCCAATTTTCCGTCCCCTTTCTCGACGGCTCTTAAAAATTCGTTTTCATCTTCATTCATGAATTTTTCATTATTGATGTTTCTGATGACATCATCCCTTCCGTCTGTTCCTGATATGATGACATCACCCGGAAGCATTTGAAATGCATGTACCTTCAGAGGAGCTTCATAGTCCATATAAAAGGAAAGCCCAATCTTTCTGGATGCCGTATCCTGAAAAAGAAACTGAGCCTCTCCGTCTCTGTAAAGGACTGGCCAAGGATGTTCTGCATTTATGCAGTAAAGAGTTCCCGTCAGATTGTCCACAAGCCCGATCACTGCAGAAAGAATCATGCTTCCGTCGAAACTGCAGAATACTTTCTGCAGTTCAGAATGGCAGTCTCTAAGCCAGATCTCAGGAGGTTTTTCCGAATAGTTTTTTTCTTCCTTTGTTCTTGTAATGAAAGATTTGAACACAGTCCCCACAACGAGCGCCCCGCCTGCTCCCTGAATGGATTTTCCCATTGCATCGGCATTGATAAAGGCTGCAAAGTCTTTCCCTTCCAGTGAAATCAGATCGGCGGCACAGAGATCCCCTCCGATTTCTGCTTCTTTGTTTCTGAAAGTGAATCTTTTCTTCTGCCGGATGATTGTATCAATATTTATATTTTCATATACTGTATTGGACTGGTTGAGCGGTTTCAGAAGAAGGGATGTGAGAAAGTAGTCTCCGTCCTGGTGTTCTTTCAGTTTCTGAATTTCTTCCAGACTGTTCTTCAGTTCAATCGTCTTTTCATCCACAAGTTTTTCGAGGTGTTTCTGGTAGTTGAGGATTTCATCCTTCATAGAAAGGAATACTTTGCCTATCTCGCCCAGTTCATCTTTTCTCTTTGTATCCACATTCGGCTGAAACTGTTCATCGTCCATATTGCTCATTGCTGAATTCAGTCGTTTGATTGCATTTATAATGTTTTTTGAAAATAAATAGGATACATAAAAAACTGAACTGAAAAAGAGAAGTGCGGCAAATCCGAATATTTTCCAGATCTTTGCTGAGGCTGTATGCACTTCAGTCTCATCGATCATTACTGCAAAGGCAAGATTTCTGCCGGAAAGGCCTGAAGACTCATAAGGTATTTTTATCAGATAAAAATGTCTTCCTTGAAAGTTGACCCTATCACTTTCCTCCAGACTCTTCAGATTTTTTGCATCCTGCAGAAACTGCATCACTGCATCGTCGCTTGATGCGAGAATTTTGTCAGCGTCCAAAATGGCAAGCTTGACCTGCCATCTGCCAGTGATCCCTGCCATAAAGTCTCTGTCCACTTTCTGCCCGAGCAGGATTGTACCGCTTCTGTAGATCGGACCTGTAGCTCTGAGACCAAGACCGCTGTGGCCAAGTTCAAGAGTGGATGTAATTTTTCCGGTCAGTGCTTCCTGTATGATTTTCTGATGGCTTTTGTCATCTCCGAAATCAGCCGGTCTGTGGTACCGGTAGACAACCTTGCCGCTCTGATCACCGATTTCCATGATGTCTATTTTATATTCTTTTTTAATTTTATTATAATATGCAGAATCCTGTTTAAAAATCTCCCTGTTCAGAAGACCGGCATTCAGAAATTCCAGACGGACAGGGTTTGAGATTGTCTCTTTCAGAATAATTTTCAGAAATTCTTCTCTGTCGCGAAGTTCCTTTTTAAATGCATTTGAAAGTTCAATTGCTCTGTTGTTCTGAGGTTCGTCCTTTACTGCATCAATCAGAATATAAAATGAAATTCCAAGTGCTGATATAATGATAAGCTGGCTTATACCCAGGATGGAGAACAGTTTCTGTCTGATAGTCATATATTTGATCCTGAAACCATTATCAGGATTATTGCAGCAGTCTGATTACATTCCCGTGAAATAAGAGACAGTAAAAATTGACGATTCAGTTACAAAGTTTGGATGATTGGGGAAGAGAAAGAATGACGGCCTTCAGAGAGAGAAGGCCTTTTACAAAATTATTTTTTTTCAGTGCAGGTGATGTCTGTTGTGCCTTTGCGCTGTGATGAAAACTGTTTCTCTGCTGTCGCACTGTCTCTGTAATATCCTGCAAATTTTACTTCTTTTCCTTTCAGTTTTCCTACGCACTGGTAGTAAGGCTGTTTTGCAAATACAGAACCTGCCGCAAAAGAAAGGGATAAAAGAATCGCTAATGTAAGTTTCATAAACTCTCCTAGTTTTTTAAATTAGACTGAGAATGAGACAAAAAGTTCGATTTCCATTCTCAGGTTCTTATTTTATCTATACAGATTTATCCGAATCTGTTTCTTCCTGATTCAGTCGGCCGAGGAAATCAGGGAGTTCAATTCCTGCCTGCTTTGCGAGATCCTGAATTGGAGGAAGTGCTCCGATGAAACTTCTGAGGAAGTTTGCAGTGGAACTGCTTCCGTTCGTGCCGTTTCCGGAATCCCAGACAGTGATCTTGTCTATCTTCAGATTGGAAATTGCTTCCACCTGTTTCGATACGATCATTTCGAGTTTTTCGATTACGAGAAGAGTTGCTGCAAGACTTGCATCACCATTTGAAGCTGCGATGATCTGTTTGTATCCTTCTGCCTT
>JBPOJG010000024.1:0-5853 GCA_052033835.1 Spirochaetota bacterium | reverse complement strand
TCTGGAGATTCTGGACACAGCTTCCAAAGAAAGGACGGATCGCAATCTTTGACAGATCCTGGTACGGAAGAGTTCTTGTAGAAAGAGTGGAACAGTTTGCAAGAGAAGAGGACTGGAGAAGAGCTTACGATGAGATCGTTCTCTTTGAGGAAGAACTGAGTTCAGACGAATGCACTGTCATTAAATTCTGGCTTCATATTTCAAGTGAGGAACAGCTCGAAAGATTTAATGCCAGAAAGGATGATCCTTTGAAAAGATGGAAGCTCACGGATGAAGACTGGAGAAACAGAGATAAATGGGGGCTTTACGAAGAAGCCTGTGAAGAGATGATTCTGCGTACTCATTCAGAGGACAGTCCCTGGATTGTGGTGCCTGCAAATGAAAAGTATCATGCAAGGATCAATGTTCTGAGATCCTTCTGTGAAGTGATGGAAAAAAGACTGGAGATGTCGAATAAGTTCAAGTGATGAGAGAAGAAGAATACCTTAGCATCAGAAAAAAAATCAGAGAAAGAGAGCTCGTTGAAAACAATCTGGATGAGACGGAAAAGGAGCTTCTCTCCCTTTCTGAAAAATATCCTTCCGAGGGAAGGATATTCGGTATCCTTTCTGAGATATATTACTGGAAAGGAGAATATTCCGTCGAAGAGAAACTGGAGATTTACGAGAAAGGTTCTGCCTACGGTGAAAAGGGAGTAAAGTTAAGTCCAAATTCAGTCGAGGCAAATTTCTGGCTCGGAGTCAATTACGGCTTTTTAGGACTCGAGAAGGGAATGCTCCAGAGTTATATGCTTCTTGATCCTATTGAAAGACATTTCAAAAAGGCTGTGGAAATCGATGAGACTTTCTTTCACGGAGCGCCTCACAGGTCCTTCGGATGGTTTTATCATCAGATTCCCCCCTGGCCGATTTCCAAGGGTGACAATAAAAAAGCAATAGATCATCTGAAAAAATCATTAAAATTCGGACCCGATTTTCCTCTGACTCATCTGTACATCGGTCAGGTCTTCATGGCGGTGAAGGACTGGAAAAATGCCAGATTTCATCTCGAATGGACTGTAAACAGAGAGAGTAATCCTCTGTATCTGAAGGAGGAGGCAAGATACAAGGATCTGGCTTTTTCTCTTCTGAAGAAACTTTAGGAGATGTGATGAATCCCGGACTTGAAAAATTTGACATCTCTGAATATAAAGGACTTGAAAATAGAAATTTTTATGAAATGGATTCTGCTCTTCAGAGAGTTTTCAGCCGTTATTCCCAGGGTTTTACAAAGGAACACAGAGAAGCAGCAGAAAAGCATATATCCGATTACGGGACTCTCTGTGGCGGAATACTGAATGAGCTGACTCTGGCTTCCCACAAGGAAGGAAAATACGGAGAACTTGTAAAATACGACAGATCCGGAAACAGGATAGATGAAATTGTATACTGCAGGGAGCAGACCGAAAGCAGGAGGATTTCCTACGAACACGGTGTGGTCAATCTGGACTTTCATAAAGACTGGAAATTTCCTTTTGCAGCAGTTCACAGATACGCTCTGGCATATCTGATGAATATGAACGGAGAAGGCGGTGTATCCTGTCCTCTGGCAATGACGGACGGAATGATCCTTGCACTGAAGGCAGTCGGAACGGAAGAGCAGAAGAAAAAATATCTCCCTCTCGTTGCAGGTCAGGGAAGCAGATCTCATTTTATGGCAGGCCAATATGTGACGGAAAGAGTGGGCGGAAGCAATGTGGCCGCAAACAGGACAGTGGCAGTTTCGAAAGGCGATGGCAAATGGATTCTCACTGGAGAAAAATGGTTCTGCTCCAATCCGGGAGATCTCTGGGTCACGACTGCAAAAGTATCCGGGACGAATACTGTGGGGCTTTTCCTTGTGCCGAGATTCAAGGATGACGGAACTCTCAATCATCATAATATCATTAGAAAAAAAGATATTATAGGTTCGAGGGGAAAGGTTACGACTGAGATCATCTATGAAGGAGTCGAGGCGGAAGAGTTCGGAAGGACGGGACACGGGCTTGCCAATCTGATGAAATATGTGATCCGTATTTCGAGACTTCATGTGGGAATCGGGGCGGCCGGAAACAGTGCCAGAGCAGTTTTTGAGGCACTCGAATATGCCAGGTTCCGTTCTGCATACGGAAAAAATCTCACTGAATTTCCGATTTATGCAAAGGAACTCTCTGAACTTATGACACACTGCACAGCTCTTTTGCTCTCGTATTTCATATACATTGACGCGCTGGAAAAAGAGACTCATTCCTCGAGTGTTACGCTTCCTCTCATGAAGTACATCAGTTCGAGACTTGCCGCTGATCTTTCTCACAGAGCAGTTTTATGTCTGGGCGGAAACGGAATTCTAGGAGACTTTTCAGTGATTCCCCGAATGCTCAATGATTCAGTGATCAACGAAACCTGGGAAGGAACTCATTTTCTGATGGGAGATCATATTCTGCATTCTCTGGAAAGAAAAAAATCAGGAGATGCATTTTTTGCAATGATTTCTTCCAATGCAGAGAAGGGAAAAGATTTTCAGGAACTGTCTATTCCGCTTGGGACGTTTCGAGAAAAATTTTCTGTTCTGAAAGGTTTTCTTGCATCTGAAAGGGAATTTAGAGAAATGAACCGAATGGCAATTGCAGACACTGCCTACGAATGTTTTTCGCTTTCTGAAATGATCCTCGAAGCCTCGGATGATTTTATAAATAAGAAAAATGATTCTGTATATGCAGACTTTGCTTCAGGACTTGCAGATATTTACGGAAGACAGAACGGAGCAGTCAGTGCAGGCAGTCCGTATCTCAGTGCCGAAAAAAGAAAAAAGATGATTCATTTCTGAGTCTGCATATATTCGAACTGCGGGACTGTGTAAAAGCATAAGACCACGAATGGACACAGATAGACACGGAAAATATAATGGAATTTTGTCTAAAATACTAGATTTTATTCGTTATTCGAAATGAATCTATTGAAATTTTCCAATACAACATCTGTGTTCATTCGTGTTTATCTGTGGTTAAACCCTTTTTACACAACTCAGAAATCTGAGTATTGAGTTTTTTATTCACTTTATAAAGACTAGAAAAATCTTCTTCTCCAAGTCCAGAATTCATTCCGGCACTGTAGACAGCCTTCAGTGCAGATGCAAGAGGTGTGACAGTTTCTGTCTTCATTGCCAGACGAAGAGCGTGATTGAGGTCTTTATTCATGTTTTTTAATGAAAAATGAGGGTAAAATTCATTATTCAGTATGTATTTCAGTTTTACGTCCGAGATTCCTGATCTGGCAGCAGAACTGCTGATGACTTCGTACATCAGTTCTTCGTCAATCCCTGCATTTCTAGCAAGCATCAGTCCTTCAATATAGGACTGGAGAACTGAGGCCTGGATCATATTCAGTGCAATCTTTGTTCTCTGACCTGATCCTGCGCTTCCGCATCGGATGATTTTTCTGCCAGTACTTTCCCAGAAAAACCTGCAGAACTCAAATGCTTCTTCTGAGTCGCATCCGAGCATATAGAGAATTTCACCTGCCTCTGCCGCAAGTCTGCTTCCTGTCATCGGCGAATCCATGAACACCTTGCCGTTTCTGTCTGAACAGAGTTTCATTTCTTCCGTGAGTTCCGGTGAGCTTGTGCCTGTATCCAGTATGTATCTGCAGTCTGATTCCATGAGACCGTTATGAAAGAATGCATTTCTGACTACGGAATCTTCTGTCAGACAGAGAACTGCAATATCGGAACCCTCATAGCAGTCGGAAATATTTCGGCAGATTTCCGTATTTTCGTTCCGGAGCTGGGTGATTTTTTCGCTGTCTCTTGCGAAAATCTTCAGTGGAATTTCTTTTTTCTGAAGGTTTTTTACAATTCCGCTTCCCATGATGCCCACACCGATAAAGCTGATTTTAGGATACTTCATAAGTCTATTGAACCTTCTCCCTGTCCCTGTGTCAATCACTGTTCCTGACAAGTATGTGATCTTAAGATTCTGTTTTTCCTGACCGAGAATCATTTATGAAAAAAATAATCACAATTATTATGATTTTTATCTGTATTGGACTGAATGCAAAAGATCAGGAAGGAACCGTTTCAGAAAAAGAAGGACTGAAAATCCGCGAAAAAGCAGATAAATCCTCTAAGCAGACAGGATTTATTCCTTTCCAGGAGAAGGTTACAATCATAGAAGAAAACGGACCGGCAGAAACGCTCTACGGAATCAAAAGCAGATGGATGCGGATCAAGTATAAGAATACGACAGGCTGGGCGTTCGGAGGGTTCATAGACAAGGGCGGCAAATGGGAAAATTGCCCGCCAAGCGAAATGTTCGGGGATTGTACATTCCGCCCAAGAGATCTGAATTTTGAGTATCTGGGGAAGGAATTTTTCCATGGAATTAACTGTGATGGGTTAATAAACCATAGCAGCAGCAAGCTGACTCTGTCTTCTGGCAACAAGGCTGTTTTTACTTGGGACAGCGATGCGAGGGACGAAAATCGGCCGGAATGTACAACCGGGGTTTCAAAGGGTTCAGAGACTGGCACCTACAGGATCAGTAACGGCAGTCTGGAAATTCGTTTCACGCAAAAGAAGTCTAATATGTCCTTCAATTATTATGAGGGACATGAGATGAAAAAAGCAGAATGGAATAAAAAATGCGGACCGAAAACAGAGAAGACTGCAATTGATGAAAAATTGGTTCTCTTGCCTTACGAATGCAAGAGAAAAAATGGAAAGATCTCCAATGTATTCAGAGCTCCGGGAGATGAATATTTTTACGGTGTGCGAGAAAAGTAAAGAGGCCGTCCTCATCGCCAAGTTTTTTGCTCTGATTTCGGATTTTTACTCAATGGAACTGGTTTTCCCTCGATAATAGAATACAGGAGAGAATATGCTGAGAGGAATATACACTGGTGCGAACGGGATGGTATCCCAGCAGGTCAAAATGGACGTGATTGCGAACAACTTGGCGAATGTGGATAAGACTGCCTTCAAAAAGGACACAACTCTCTTCAAAAGTTTTCCTGAGATGCTCGTTCACAGATTTGATGAAGACGGAGTAGGAAAAATCCCTATGGGTTCTTTCGATACTGCTCCTGCGATAGGGAAGATCGGTCTGGGTTCTGAAGTAAATGAGGTCTATACCAGATTTGAACAGGGTGCAGTGAAAAAGACCGAAAATGCATTTGATCTGATGATTCAGGACAAGCCGGGTTCAGAACATCCTGCATTTTTTGTAGTGATGACAAACAGAGGCGAACGTCTGACTAGAAACGGTTCCTTCGTTCTCGACACTCGCGGTTATCTTGTCACTTCTCAGGGTTTTCCTCTGATGGGCGAAAACGGACCGGTTCAGGTGACCAGATCCAATTTCCTTGTAAAGGAAAACGGTGAGGTCTGGATGAATGCAAATATCGGAAACGACCCTAGAGCAACCACTTCGAGTGAACACAACAGATATGAAAATGCTGTGTTCTACGATAAACTGAAGATTCGTACTGTGGAAAATCCAAGACATCTGGACAAGGAAGGGGACTCGTTTTATACGGAGACTCCTGAATCCGGGGATATGGTTCCTTATCCGAAAGAAGAATTGAATCCTGAGATTCTGCAGGGTTATCTGGAAGCTTCCAATGTAAGTGTAGTCACTGAAATGGTGGATATGATTGAAGTGAACAGAGCATATGAAGCAAATCAGAAGGCAATTCAGACTCATGACTATCTGCTCGGCAGACTGATCAATGAAGTCATAAAATAATTTTATCTTCGTAAAATGCCGGACTTTCTGGAATTCTCCTACAGGATGATCCGGCATTTATTTCTATTCCTCACCCTTTTTTTTCTCTTTCCATT
>JBPOJG010000251.1:0-12035 GCA_052033835.1 Spirochaetota bacterium | reverse complement strand
AGGAAATTCTTACAGACCCTTCCTACTGCAGACAGATTGTTACTCTCACTTATCCGATGGCAGGAAATTACGGAATCAATCCGGAAGATATGGAATCGGAAAAGATTCAGGTCAGCGGACTTCTTGTGAAGGAATATGTGCCGATTCCCTCCAATTACAGATCAAAAGAATCACTGTCAGATTTTTTGAAGAGGTTTAAAATTCCTGCAATACAGGGTATAGATACGAGAAAACTGACTAGGCTGATCCGAAATGAAGGAGCTCCAAATGGCGGAATTTTCATTGCAGAAAAATATTCCCCTTCTTTTCTGGAGGAAGTCAAAAAGTTTCCAGGATTGAAAGGACTTGACTTGGCTCACGTTGTCACAACGGAAAAAAGATATGAATTCGGTTCAAAGGAAAACAAACCTCTTCGAGTGGCAGTGTATGATTTCGGAGTAAAGACAAATATTCTGAGAAAACTGAATGATGCCGGTTTTGCTGTTTCTGTGTTTCCGGCAAAGTACGAAGCAGAAAAAATTCTTTCTGAAAACTTTGATGCTTATTTTCTTTCCAATGGGCCAGGAGATCCTGAACCTCTCGCCTATGCAATAGAAAACACAAAGAAAATTATCAGCTCGGGCAAACCTCTTTTTGGAATCTGTCTTGGCCATCAGATCATTGGTCTGGCAATGGGCAAAAAAACTACCAAACTGAAATTTGGACACAGAGGCGGAAATCAGCCTGTTCTGAATAAAAAAACAGGCAAGGTGGAAATTACCTCTCAGAATCATGGATTTGCCGTTATAGATGACCATTCCGCCGATATGCCGGAAACTCATGTGAATCTGAATGACGGCACAAATGAGGGAATTGCATCATCTAAACAGCCGATTATGGCAGTTCAGTACCATCCGGAAAGTTCTCCCGGACCTCATGATGCAGAGTATCTGTTCGATGAATTTTTTGAAATGGCGAGAAAATCAAAGTAGAAATATTGCCGAAGCACAGCGGAGTGAGAAATGACAATTTTTCCCGCAATGTCATCCTCTGACTGAATTGATCTATCCCTTCGATCGCCCTGATGACACTCTGCTGGTTATGTGTTCCGGCAGGGGATTGCAAATAAAAAAATGACTTGTAATGAGAGAGCATTTATATCAATCTCTTCAGGGCAGGGGATTACAATGGGGATTCAGTCAATATTAAAAATGATTCAGTTCATCTGTCTCTGTTTTATTAAATCAGCAGTATTTTCCATTTTTTTTATCACAGCCTGTTCCTCCAATGTGCCTGTATCCGTTCCTCAAAAAAAATCCGTTTCACCTAAGGAAATATTTCAGAAAAATTCCAGCTCTGTGCCTGTGATTCACAGTTATGTTGAAGACAGACATGCAGGAAACGGTTCCTCCTTTGTTGCAAGCTACAACAGCAGAAATTATCTGATCACGAACTATCATGTCATTACAGCCGGATATTTTGCAGTGGTTCATAATGGAAGAATCATTAAAAACTATTCAGTTCTGCGTGCAAACTACATTGAAGACATTGCAGTTCTGACTTTTCCCGGGATTGAAAATATATCAGGAATTTTGCTTTCCGAATACGAACCGAGTGAGGGAGAAGGCGCATTTGCAATGGGATATCCTGTCATTACGACTTCAGAGCAGGCTAGTCTGACAATTGCAGAGGGGCTTGTGAGCAACAGCAGACTGATTTTCAACAGAGGAGAGATCGGAACGAAAAGATACATTCAGCTTTCTGTTCCGGTCAATCCTGGAAACAGCGGCGGACCGATATTCAATGAGCAGGGAAATCTGATCGGAATGACAACCCTGAAATGGCTGAATCTTTCTTCTGTGAGTGCGGCAATACCGAATGAAGACATCATTCGGGAAATCAAGGCGGCCGTTCCTGATACAGAATCACTCAAAAAGGAAGACGCAAAGATTGGAATTATGAAAAGGATCAGTCTGATTGCAGTGAGTCTGAATGAGCTGGATGTTCTGGAATTCGGATATCATTATTCTCCCTCAGTGAAACTCGGCATTCACGGTGAAGTGAAGGAATCGGCAGAAAGAATACGCATTGCAGTCGGCGGAGCAGGTGAAAAATATCCCAATGACAAGGAACAGTACAACAGATTCCTTTCTGAACAGTTGAATTCATCCGATTATCTTTTTTTTCTGATGACGATGAGATATTTTCAGGAACACAGAGATGCGAATCTGGATTCTGTATTGGGTTCGCCGTTTCTGGCATCTCAGCTCTATCTTGCCGGAAGATTCTATTTCCTGTTTACAAAAATGGCAGATGCTCCAGCGGGAGATATTGTATTGAAAAAATATACCGTGACCAAAATCAAATTCAACAAGGGCAGAACCAAGGCACTCGTGGAAATGGATGTAGAAACGGCCACCAAGACATTCCCAGCCAAACTTGAGTTTATCAGAGAATGGGGAAACTGGTTTCTCCTTCCTACATACAGTCTCTGAATTTCACTGAGAGAGAAATAATGAAAAAATATTCAGATGATGTTTTGAAATTTATTTCCAGGCTGGACAACCCTTGGAATCGGCTTTTTGCTGAAATGAGGAATCTGATTATAGAAACACTTCCGGAATTCGAAGAAAGTCTGAAATACGGGACTCCATTTTATACACATAAAGGACTTTTGTGTTATCTGGCACTCAAACGAAAAAAGGAAAAATATCTGGATTTCGGACTCTGTCAGGGATATAAACTCCATGGTTTCGAAGAAGTTCTGCTTTCTTTAGGAAGAAATACAGTAAAGTCGATCAGGATTGAATCTGAGAAAGATATTCAAAAAGAACTGTTTCAGAAAATTCTTCAGGAAGCCTGGATGGTAAATGAGTTCAAGAAATTACCGTAAAATAAAGGTTGATCTCATAACCTAAGAAATGCACTCTTGGCAGGGAAACTTAAGATAAGGAGAAAAAATGGACAAGGTATACTTTGCAGTCGGTCTGAATGATTCCATAGAAGGAGGGAGGGTTGCAGGACAGATCTCCTTAAGTGCGGAATCGGTTACTTTCTCCTTTCCCGGAGGAAGTGTAAGACTTCCGGCAAAAGGAATTCATATTGAGCAGGGGGGAAGCGGTGGAAGCCTGATTTATTTCTCCCATGAATCCGAAAAAGAGTGGATCATTTACACTTCGGATAAGTCCGTTCTACGGGACAGGGCAATTTCGGCCGCACCGGCATTGGGTGAACTGAAGTCACAGAGAATTAAAAGGGATATCAAGATTGCAGCTGCAGTCCTTCTTCTCGCTCTTTCAGTCACTGGAATCATTTATCTCTTTAAATTTTACAAGGAGACATTCACATTTTTCCTTGCATCACAGATCCCTGTGAAATGGGAGAAATCTCTAGGACAGAATGTATATAAGTCTCTGACTGCAGGGAAAAAAATGTATGATTCGGAAGAGACACTGAAACTACTGGAACCGATTACAAAACCTTTGACTGAGGCCGCAAAACATTCAGGTTATGAGTTCAAATTTCATATTATGGAAGACTCCAGGGTAAATGCATTTGCCATTCCCGGAGGAAATATTGTCATACATTCGGAACTTATTTTGAAGGCGGAAAGACCGGAAGAAATTGCGGGTGTTCTGGCTCATGAACTTTCTCATATCACCGAGAAACACGGACTTCGTCAGATCATCAATTCTGTCGGGATGTTTGTCGTGATTCAGACGCTCTTCGGAGATTTTACAGGACTTCTGGCAATCATCACTCAGAACAGCGGTATGCTGATCTCTTCTAAATTTTCGAGAGACTATGAAAGAGAAGCAGATGCTCAGGGGTTTAAATATCTTCTGGGTGCCAAAATTCATCCTTCCGGAATGAAGGACTTTTTTGAAAAGATACAGAAACTCGAAAGTGAAGACAAGACAGAAGGAGAAGATGTGCTCCGTTTCTTGAGCACTCATCCTGGAACAGAGGAGAGAATAGAAACGATGAAAGAAAGACTTTCTCAACTGAATCCAAAAGACTTTGCAGACATAAAAATGGAATTGGCCAAACTCAAAGCGAAACTGAAATAAATGATAGTAAAAAAAGAGGGTAAATTATGAAGACAGAAATCAACGGCGCACCGGCATTTGCCTATGTGCATGTAGACCTGGAACCTGGTGAAAGCTTTTTGGCTGAATCCGATGCAATGTCCAGTATGTCCACAGAGCTTGTACTGCGGCCAAGATTCAATGGAGGCTTTTTCAAGGGTCTTCTCAGAAAATTCCTGGGAGGGGAATCACTGTTCATCAATGAGTTCAGCAATCCTTCCAGTGCAACTCAAAGACTGACAATTGTGCAGCCGACTCCCGGCGATATCCGTGAGATCGAGCTGAAGGATACAACACTCTGTATGCAGCCAGGAGCTTTTATTGCCTGCACTCCCGGAGTAAAGATTGGACTTCAGTGGGCCGGTTTTGCTTCTTTCATAGCAAGGGAAGGGCTTTTCAAAATCACTGCTTCCGGAAACGGTAAACTGATTTACGGATGTTACGGCGGGCTTGTGGAAAAAGAAGTCAAGGGTGAATACATCGTGGATTCAGGGCATCTTGTGGCTTATGAACCACAGCTTCAGCTGAAACTGAAACTGGCAGGCGGGCTCATTTCCAGCTTCACAAGCGGGGAAGGAATTGTGACTAAAATCATTGGAAACGGAAAGATTTATCTGCAGTCCAGAAGTCTGGAAGGACTTGCATCCTGGATCAATCCGCATATGTACTGAAGAGGGAAAATGAATATAGAGATATTACACAGACCAAGCAATACGGCTGCAAAGGTGACTCTTGGGCCGAATGAAACGATTACATCGGAAGCGGGAGCAATGATTGCAATGTCAGGCGATCTCAGCATCACAACTTCCACTCACCAGAAAAATTCAGGCGGCGGTTTCCTGAAGGCACTGAAAAGAATGTTTGCAGGGGAATCCTTTTTCCTGAACCATTTCGAAGCAGGACCAAAGGGCGGAGAACTCTACCTCGCTACATCTCTTCAGGGCGATATGCAGGTTTTTGAAGGAAAAGGCGAGAGTCTCATCATTCAGTCGGGAGCATTTGTTGCCTGCGAGCAGAGCATCACAATTGAACCTGGCTGGCAGGGATTTAAGAATCTCTTTTCCGGAGAAAGTATGTTCTGGCTGAAATCCAAAGGAACAGGCAAATTCGTCTTAAGTTCATTCGGTGCAATTTACCCTGTGAAAGTGGACGGTGCCTACATCGTGGATACAGGACATATTGTTGCATTTGATGAAACTCTGAACTTTAAAGTTTCCAAGGCAGCGAAAGGATGGATTGCTTCTTTTGCAAGCGGTGAAGGACTTGTATGCCGTTTTGAAGGAAAAGGAACAGTCTGGTGTCAGTCGCACAATCCAAGTTCATTCGGTTGGGCTCTGAGTTCTATGCTTCGCCCAAGATCGTCATAAGGAGATACTATGCTGGACAAAACAAAATCAGATTATAATTACAAAATTCAGTGTGTTCCTGATTTTTCTTTTCTCAATGTGAAGATTCCTTCCGGAAAGACGATCAGAGTGGAAGCGTCGGCCATGGCGTCGATGGATACCAACGTCACAATGAAGACAAGGTTCAAGGGCGGATTCAAAAGATTTCTTTCAGGAGAATCTCTGTTTATCAATGAGTTCACTGCTGAGAATGGAGAAGGGGAAATCAATATAGCACCCGGAGCACCAGGAGATCTGGAGCATGTGTATCTCGAAAACCAGGTGATTTATCTTCAGGGTTCGGGCTTTGTTGCTTCAGGAATGGATGTGGAGACAGATGCAAAATGGCAGGGATTCAAAAAAGGATTCTTTTCCGGTCAGTCTATGTTTCTTATCCGGTGCTCTGGAAAAGGCGACCTTTGGTTTAACACCTACGGAGGACTGATTGAGATAGATGTAGACGGGGACTATGTTGTAGATACCGGCTACATTGTGGCATTTACAGAAGGTCTTGAGTATGATGTCCGTTCTGTGGGTGGGTACAAATCTCTTTTCTTTTCAGGTGAGGGGCTCGTCTGCCGTTTTCAGGGAAAGGGAAAAGTATGGATTCAGACTAGACAGTCATCAGCACTTGCTTCTTTCCTGTATCCTTTCCGTCCGATCGAAAAGAAAACTTCGGGCTGATATTTAATGCAAAGGTGAGATTTCTGAAAGCGACGTTACGAAACGTCGCCTTCAGACTTATCATTTCTTTCTGTTCCTTTCTATTTCCACTGCTCTCGCTACGATTGCATCTTTTCCGCCTGGGACTCTGGCATAGATGATGCATTCACATTCTTCCCATTCGATTCCTGGAGCATCAGGCTGTACTTGTTTCAATGGTCTGCATTGCCTTATGTTCAGATCTTTAACTTTTCCGCTGAAATCGGCAACAACTGCATTTAGCATAGCATATTCACTGTCGGATATTTCGGTCCCGCCTGCATCAGAATAAATCAATGAATCACTGATCATTTTTCTCAAAAAATCTTCCTTACCATTCTGGGCAGTTGAATTAGTGCAGGTTTCCGCTATTAAGGTGCCGGAACGTTTTTCAATTGCTTTTACACTGGCCTTGGAATTTCTTTTTATATAGTAGTATTCGAAAGGCTTCATTTTTTGGTATTCAGGTATTCCGGCCCATCCCTCAATAACTTTTTCTGGAGGATATAATGGACAACATTCTGTTTCAAAAATGATGACTGCTGCCAAAAGTAATACTGTGATGATTGATTTCATATATTCTCCTGTCTGGGATCTTTTGGTGCTTTCAGGCAGGGTTTCATTCAGAATCCAGATACTTTTTCGACTGTTTTTGATTTGAATAAGATGTGTTTAGTGTTATAAAAAAACTGGAAGGAGTTTTGAGTGCTTTCGTCTGAGCAGGGGGTTTGAAACGTGGTTTTGTTCTATGATTTGGGGAACCAATGAATTATGATTTTTGCTGTCACTATGACGATGAGATTTTTGAAAAGCGACGCTGTGAACGTCGCTTTCGGGTTGTGAATAGTCAGAAAATTATTTCTTTCTGCTTCCTTCAAGTTCCTGAGCTTTTGCTACGATTGCATCTTTTCCGCCTGGGACTTTAGCAAAGATTACACATTCGCATTCTTCCCATTCGATTCCTGGAACTTCCGACTGCTTTTCTTTCAGAGGTTTGCACTCTCTAGTGTTCAGACCTTTTACTTTACCGTTGAATTCTGCGACGACTACTTTTCCTGTAGATTCACCGTCAGAAACACCTTCAGCACCAGTCAATGCTTCACCGATCATTTTTCTCATAAAATCGGCCTTTGCAGTCAGTGCAGCTGAACTTGTGCAGGTTTCCTGCATCATGGCTCCGGAACGTTTGTCATTAGCTTTGACACTGGCTCTGGAAACTCTTTTCATATAATAATACTCGAGAGGTTTCTTTTTAGTGTCTTCAGGAGGACCTGCCCATCCTTCAAATACCTTTCCGTCTGATCCTACAGTAGTCGGATCCTTATCCGCAGATGTTCCGCATCCTATTCCGAAAAGTATGATTGCAGTAAACAGCAGTCCTAAACTTTTTGATTTCATTCCATTCTCCTCATAAAGCATATTTGCTTATTTATTAGACTGAGGTTTTTCAGAGTCAGGAAAATAATTTTCAGAGGTTTTTTCCGCAGCTTCCTTTCAGGCTGACGATCCAGTTTTTGACAATTTCCATTCCTTCGCTGTGGATGAGCGATCTGCCGAGTTCCGGCATCATAATCGATGGGTCGTTTGAATTCATTCTGTAGTACAAAATGGACTTCTCCGGTTCTCCGGGCACGATGTCGAACTTCAGATTCCCGGAACCTTTTCCTGCTGCGACAGGACTTCTGCAGACCCCGAAACTGTAGGGATCTGATTCGTATGAGGACAGAATCAGTCCGGATGTTTTTGCCTGACCTTCTCTGCTGTGACAGTGAGAACAGTTGATGTCCAGATACAGTCTGGCTGCATCCTCATTCTGAACTGTCTTAGGAAATTTGGCATCAGTGAACTCTTTCATTTTTTCCGTCTGCAGTTTCTTTCCCTCAGGATAATTAAATTCTCTTGCAAAATGACGCAGTTTCAAGCCGATCGGTTTTGTTTCTCGGTTGTTTTCATGGCAGGTCTTGCACTGATTCGCATTCGGGATAAAATAATCGAACTTTGTTCCATTGTGTTCTGCAGCGGAACGTCTCCCTGTAATTTCGAGAAACGCCTCCTTTTTTTCTTCATCCCAGACATAGGGAAGAGGAACCCAGCCCTGTTCAGTATGAACAAGCATTCTGGTTTCCATCAGTCTTATGTTTTCGTTTATCAGTCCCTCGATCAGATCTGTTTCTTCGGGAGATGACCTGTCCTTTTTATAATAGAAGGTTTTAGTAATGACTGTCCCGACAGGAAAAACAAAAGGGCCAGTTTCTGAAATTTCCGTTTTTTGGCCTTTGGGAATGAACACTGTCCGGAATTTGCCGGCGTAGTCTGAAAAAAGAGAAGTCTTCAGTGAATACGGGAAAGTCTGACTGGAATATGTCCAGTTTTTTCCCGTGAAAAGATTCCATTCAGAAAGTTTTTCAGGAAAATCTTCCGTAAATATTTTTACTTCATTTTTTCGGGTGCAGAAACTTAAGAAGAATATTATCAGAAAGAATTTTTTCATGTTTTTTATCATTGTCATTTGGATGCTTTTAAAAATGCATCTTCCCTTTCCGAATCATTATTTATTGAAAAATAATATTCCTGAAATTCTGCATAGTCTTTTCTGATCTGCGACTTGCTTTTATTTTTGATGTCCGCAATATAAGCATCCAGATATTCTTCAAAATCCTGAAAATGAAATTTGCCTGTCTTTTTCAGAAATCGGAACAGTTCTCTGTCATAACAGACGATCCAGAAGGGGTAAGGGAAACGCGGGATTTGAAACTTGCTGTATTCTCTTTTAGGTGTTTCCTTCAGTCCGAATATATCCAGATGTATTTTTCTCCGACGCAGGTATTCAATCGGAGCTTCCTTTTCATGACCGACCCTTCCTCTTGCGGATATCGGACGGTGTGCAATCCATTCATCCGTGAGACCGGTGGCAGATTCCACTGCGAGGGCAGGATTCAGATAAAATGCAAAAAGTGCCTGACTGCCTCCGAATGCAATTTTCATATTTGCTGCTGAAAATGTCTCTCTGTAAGGGAGCAGAAAGTTTTTTATCTGATACACTGTCTTCAGCCGGTAAATCTCATTTTCCTGAGTGATTCCGTGCAGGGAGGGATACTTTGTTCCCCTGTAAGGATTATAATGAAAAAGCAATGAAAAAATAATAAATATATATAAAAAGGCTTTTGTCTTTTCCTCTATCCCTCTGTGTACGAGTATTTCCAGATAAAGAAAAAGGAGAGGCGAAAGAGGAATCAGGAGTCTTCCAAACATAAAGTCTCCGCCTATCTTCATCAGGAAAAAAATATATAGAAGAGACGGGAAGAGAAGAAGAATGCTGCTTCTGAACAGGAAGTCATTTCTCCAGTCGTAAAAGTCAAAGAAGAAAGAAGGCCTGCCTGTTTTTTCTGCAATCTCTTTTTTCAGTTTTCTTTCTTTTGAAGAATCTGATCCTTTCAGTCCGGAAATTACCGGATAATATTTCACTGTCCATATATAGATCAGGATGCCCGGAATAAAAAGAAAAACGTAATATGTACTGAAATATAATAAAATATACTGTATTCCCTGAGAAATATACCAGGAATCTGCAGACTTTGCGTAGTATGTATTCGGGAATATATATCCGTAATAATCCCATTTCCAAATCCAGTAAGGAAGATAGAAAACCAGAAAAGGTATCTGCAGGAAAACTGCTTTGATGATTTTTTCGATGATCTTGTCTTTCTGAAAATGAAACAGGAATATATAGACTGAACCGAATGCATAGAACAGGAGTCCGTCGGGCCTTGTAAATGCAGAGAGCATCAGAATGAAAAGACCTGTCATCAGACTTTCCCATTTTCTCGAAATCAGAAGAAAGGCGGAACCTGCAGTCAGAAGAAAACTGAAAAGAGAAGTTTCAAGGCCTCCTGTTGCAAAAACTGCCGCATGTGTCTGAATGGAAATACAGATTGAAGCAAGAGGGAGAATCCTGAGAGCCGGCCATCCGGATTCGGGTCTGGGGAAAAGAAGGAAGCTCGCTCTGTAGAGAGTATAGACAGTCAGTAAGTAGAAAAGAATTCCCAGTGCCTGCGAAATTCGAAGCGGGTCATACCCCAGATACATGCCTGCAGAAATCATCATTGTCCACAGAAAGTTGGTATATCCTTCTACCGATTCTCCCTGATTGTAAACTAGTCCGAGTCCGTCGATCAGATTTTTGGCATAACGGAATGAAATGAATGCGTCGTCGGAAACCCAGCGGTAGTAAACGGAGGCAGAGAATGCAGCACCGATAGAGAGAATCAGATAAATCTGTGAGGGCGCTAATTTCAGAAAAGCAGAAATTCTCCGGAGCAAATATGACATGACAGGATCAGACTAATTACCGATTTGAAATATTGCAAGTGAATTTACTTGGATGCCATTCAGTAAATTCTGCAGGCGATTGCTGGCTGACCTGCAGGCTTACGTTAAGAATGAACCGCGAATGGACAAAGATAAACACGGATACCCGGATTTCCAATGGCGAAGCGTCGCAGGCTTGGAAGCCGGTGCTCCGCCCTTCGGGATGAATAAGAGTCATACGGGACAGGCGGGTTTGCATAAATGATGAATTTTTACCACGGAGGATACGAAGAATGTGAAGGTGACTGGAATTAATTTTCAGAATAACCTCAGTTGATTTAATATCACTGTTCGCAAACAGGATGTGAGATATGGAATCTGTAATTTCATAAATGCATTAGGAAAATCCAGCAGTTTTGCAGCTTGTGATGGATCAGCAAAAGCAGATTCCAGGCTTGCAGCAGTTTCCAAGTTTGCAGCAGTTTCCAAGTTTGCAGCAGTTTCCAAGTTTGCGAGCCTTGGAGCCGCCATTGCTTGCTGTGAGCGTGCCGAACCTAAGGTCACTGCCTATTTGACTCAACTGCACAGGAAGTTCGTAATGTCAGTAAATGTTTTATAATTATTAAATAATTATAAAAGTCCGATTAAAAACGGATTTTGGGAAGATGCATTCTTTGCCGCGCCGTTTTCAGGGATTGGCAAGGGTGATTGCCAGCGGAAGCCTGTCTGGCGGCTTCGGGCATCTGATAAACAGAATTCTGTTTTATATAATTATAAAAAAATATATTTTATGCAATTAATATGTTATATAATTATTAAAGCAGATTGAAATGAATCGGCTTTCCGGCTGTAAATCCGAAGTGTTTTTTTTGCTTTCCAATTCAATATTTTCAGTCAGAATCTGCATTATGTCGCATCTCAGAGATTTCAGCGAAAAGATTCAGTTAAACAAAAAAGACATTGTACTCGATAATCTGTACAGAATGACAGTACAATCTCCGCCTCTCTTAAAAAGGCCTGAAGCACAGGCAGGTGATATTTATTCGCTGGATCGAATTTTTCTTTCTCCGATTGAGAACAGAGAGTCCTGGAGCTTTCAGGAACTGAGAAGCAGATCCTTTCCTTTTTACAGTTTCTTTCAGATGAGAGCACTGCTTCACAGAGAACTGCTCGGATGCAGAATAGAACTCGAAGGACTGTCTTCAAAGGACAGACAGGAAATCAGCAGGCTAGGAATGAAAACCGGGTTTGAAAGTCTCGTCGAGAAGATTTTCATTCCGGAATTTGCAGAGAGAGGAACTTCAGCGAAAGCTGAGCCGGTCGATATTATTCACAGTCTGCATCCGGAAAAATCATTCGCTTCTTTTTTTTCAGATCGAAAGATGATGAATGTTTCGGCAGGCGGGATTCTGAAATCAGGCCGTTTTGATTTTTATAAAATTACTGAGCATCTGTTTCGCTTATATTCTCTTGAGAAGAAATCAGGTTTTATGTATCTTCGCAGCACTGCAAATTCCTATCTGTATTTTCTGAATCCGGAAAATAAAAAGAGAATTTTTTATGCACAGGCCAG
>JBPOJG010000361.1:0-1533 GCA_052033835.1 Spirochaetota bacterium | reverse complement strand
TGCATCCAGGATCGGTTTATCGTATTCATCAATCAGAATGACAACTTTTCGATTTTCTCTTTTGTACAGTATTTCGATCAGCTCTTTGAATTTACCGGAAAAAGAAGAACTTTCCAGAGTTATTTGAAACTGTCTCTGGAATGCCAGGAACATATCATGGATGATCAGTCTTAACTCTTCCAGGCTGGTTGTTTCTCCGCTCCCGAAACTGATTTTAATGACAGGATATTTCCTTGACCAGTCCCAGTTTTTTTCCAGGAACAGACCCTTGAACAGAACTTCATTGCCTTGATATGCTTCCTGAATTGTGTCCAGAAAAGAACTTTTCCCGAATCGGCGAGGACGGCTGAGAAAAAAGTAGGTACCGATATTTGCTAATTTATATACAAATTCAGTCTTATCCACATAATAGTGATCTTCCAGGATGAGTTTGGCAAAGGTCTGAATTCCCAGAGGCAGTCTCTTCATAATAGGCAGTTTCGATTCTGCCAAGAGGTCAGTCAAGAGTTTTGTCTGCTGAAGCTTTCTTCTATGGAGTCCACTTTTTTACGGTGAAGGATTTAAAGGAGTGGAAAGGATGGCATTTCACCGGACGGACTTCGAATTGCAGTATTCAGGAGAGACTGTCACTGTCCGATATTCAAGTAAGTATCCAGAATATTCAAAAGTCTTTTCACAGCTGAGGACAAAATATAATCGGTAAAATATTCAGGGAAGCGGTTTTATCCCTGCAATTGCACAAGGTGAGCTGAACGACTAAGGAGCGAAGCAATTATGAAAACTGCAGTATTAGAAGGAAAGATCATCAAAAATCTGAAGTCCTTTTATGATGAAGTGGAAAAGAAACTGACGTCCGAATTGGGATGGAAGATCGGGAGAAATCTGGATGCATTCAACGATGTTCTCAGAGGGGGGTTCGGAATACACGAATATGGGCAGGATCTTCAGCTGATATGGAATGATTCCGATGTAAGCAGAGAAAAACTGGGACATAAGGAAACCATTAAACATTTACATAATATAATGAAAAAATGTCATCCTTCCAATCTGCCTGAACTGAGAAAAAGACTGAAGCTAGCTGAAAAAGGACAGGGGGAAACTCTTTTTGATACAATACTGGATATTATTAAAACCCATCCATATATAAAACTTGAACTGAAAACTTCAGGCTCGGAAAAAGATTCCTCTGAAAAGAAAAAGTTTTCGACAGTGGACGAATATCTGGCAGTATTTCAGAATCATATCCAAAAAAAATTAAAAGAAATTAGGAAAGAAATACGGAAGACAGTACCGGATGCAGAAGAAAGGATCAGTTATAATATGCCCTGTTTTGCTTTGAACGGTATTTTAGTATGGTATGCAGGTTATGAAAAACATATCGGTTTTTATCCCTCATCGAGCTGAATTGCAAAATTCAAAAAGGAAATTTCCGAATACAAAAATTCAAAAGGAGCAGTTCAGTTTCCGCTGGATGAACCTCTGCCAATGAAACTGATCCGGAAAATTGTGCTTTTTCGAGTCCAGGAGAACTCA
>JBPOJG010000111.1:0-4193 GCA_052033835.1 Spirochaetota bacterium | reverse complement strand
CTCTGTTTGTAGCATCTTTGTTTAGGCGTAGACTGATCAATTACGGCCTGACAGTTAGCAAAGACTAAAATAAATGCATAAAATATATATAATTTCATAACTTCCATCCTTTCGGTGCTTTCCATCTTATGAATGCCCCGTCTACAGTAATACCTGTTCTTTCACCCTGCCATCTGGAATAAGACTCCATTCCCATCCAGTAGGAATTGGAGAAATTCGCTACCCCAAAAAGTATTGTACCAGTCATCCCTACATAAGAATCATAAGCATACGTAGATAGACTGTTGACCGTGCCGACGATAGGTCTCGCATCACCGTACCATTTCGGAACTGCTTTCATCTCTCTTCTGTGAGTCTCATTCCATCTGGAAACTGACCAGACTCTTCCCATCCATCTGGAATTCGGTCTCATCGCTTTCCTTTCCGTCCAGGAACTGCCTCCGTCTATATCATGCTCCTTGGATGCACGATCTACTTCGGTTGTGGCCTTGGGCACATCATTCCAATTAAAATCCCATTCGCGAAAGAGGAGATATGCCCTAAATGCATTAGCAGCATCAGAACCGTTGTCTAAACCAAAATATAGAAGCAGATTACTCTTCCTAGTTTCAGTGCTTTCCGGTGAGTACGGCTTTCCTCTGGCACAGCTTCCGTTTCCAGTCCAGTTATGACCTGGGGCAACTCCTGCAGCTGCGGAAATAAATGGAGACCCGAAGGGTCCAAGTGCAGGAAATGCAAGAATAAATGCAGCAATGCCTGTATACTTCGCCCAGCAGATCCGATGGCCGTCAGGATCAGTGTAACGGACTGGATTTCCTGCCGCATACATATACTGATTCATTCCGTAGTTTTTCTCTTTGTCTATTTCATCATCTGCACTTAAGAATCTCCCGATCAGAGGATCATAGTAACGAGCCTTATAATAATAAAGTCCGCTTTCTTTGTCTTCCTCCTGCCCGGTGTATTTATGTTTTGTCATATCCGCACCGGAGGAGTTCATCCTGTCGATTTCTCCATACGGTTTATAAACAGTATTTGTCTTTCCGCCGGATGAACCTCCGCTGACGACATTGCCGTGACCGTCTGTCACCATTGTCACTGATCCCAGATGATCCGTGTGCAGAAAGAACATCCCTTTCACAGGACGCTGAATTCCTGATCCTGAATTCCCGCCCGGCACACTGACGGATGCAGTATTTTCATTCACTCCGTTCTGCATCAGTATCCAGGGCGGTGTGCCTTGGGCTTTCTGTGAACTGTTTCCTTTGCAGGAAATGAGGAGAGCAAGGAGAAGAAAAGGGATTGCGGTTTTGAAAAAAGAGTTCGGAGTTTGGAGCTTGGAGTTCGGGGAACAGCGGAAAAAAAGCGTATAGCGAACAGAGTATAGTGACTTCAGTAAAATGTTTTTCATTATAAAACAATCCCTGTCCGCTATCCGCCAATCGCTGCTCGCTTTTTTCTCCGAACGCCAGGCTCTGAACCCCAAACCCCTCTTCATAAACTGTACCCCACTGAATACTCCACTCCTGCAAATACAGGACTGGAATACTTGTCATGAAAACTCATGACCCGGCCTCCGAGCCTGTGAAAAAAATTTCCGTGACGCAGGCACTGCCATCCAAATTCAAAATGTCCGTAAGGCGCAGTGCCGGAATACACCTGCTGTCTGTTCATAAGCATTGTGAGTCCGATCATATCTGGCGACGTGAACAGAAGGACTGTCTGCGAAGGATGAGAGACGTAGCGGATCTGCGAACCGCCGAATCCGAGATTTGCATAAAAATTCAGGAGAGGGTATGTACTGCTTGCAAACTCTCTCTGTATGTAGACAGATGCATTCACGAAAGAATATTCAGAACGGGCAGTCTGTGCCTGCAGTGCATCGGCAGAAAGACCGAATCTCCATCTGTCCGATATGCGGAAGAAATCCGGTTCAGCAAAAATTCCCCCGTCTGTTCCGTAGGGACTGCTTCCGGCCATGCTTCCCTGCAGTCCTGCTCCCCGGATTCCGAAACGGTTCCCGAAAGACGACGATTCGGACTGCCAGACTCTGCTCAGTTCAGGCTCCTTCACCGGAGGATTTTTTCTCGAAGCAATTTCCTTTTTGGGAATCACGATGAAACCAAGCTGTGTTTTTACTGTGATTTCCCTGTCAGTCTCTTCAGCCACAACTCCCCGAAGTTCGCTTCTGTCCTTCAGCTGAAATACGGAATAGGAAAAGGAAGAATGAGATCCGTTTCTTTCCGGCTGATACGATTCTATTTCAGATCTGGGGATGACATATCTCTGTCCCTTGTACATTACATTGACATTCATTGAATTTTCGCTGACTGTGTCGCAGATGAATGCAGACCCATCTTTCAGCACAATTTCTGCAGAGAAAAGAGGAAGAACGGAAAACAGAAACAACATAATCAGTTTCATTATTCATTCTCCTCCTTATCTTTTTTCACAATAGCAAAGATATTGCACTTAGTTCAGTCATCGAGAAACCAAACTCACTTCTAGCCACTTCTAGCCACTTCTAGCCACTTCTAGCCACTTCTAGCCACTTCTAGCCACTTCTAGCCACCTTAAACTTGCTACAAAACTCGTCTAGTAGTTATTGACTATGTAAATGAAAATGTTATATTGTGAGCAGTGTTTTCTTTTTAGACATATTTGAGACTGGGATGCAAAATGGGTTCGGGGTTCGGGGAACTGCAGGGAATAGCCACAGCCTGTCAACTGCTGAATCGCTCCCTGAAGGGAAAAGCCCTGCACTAAAGCGCTCGATACGCTGTCGCTACACATTCGCCATTCGCCATTCGCCATTCGCTATTCGCTATCTATGTCAATACTGACATTTTCAATCTTGACAGAAAAAAGAGAATAAATTAAATGGCTTGAAACTAATTCAATATAGTGTCATTATCTTTCTGTTCAAGGAAGAAATGAGCATATATGGATCAGTCGCTGCAGTGCGGCGTATTGAAAATAAAGGAGTCCATATGGACACAGCAAAATTACACAAGGCATTACTGTCCGATCAGTCCGTGACAGATGTGATGAATGCGATAGACGTGATCAATAACAATCTTCCATTCCTAATGAATCTTTCCCCGGAAGAAAAAAGGACTATGTTCAAACTGGGAGACAAAAGTCTGGGGTTTATCGAAAAAGTAGTAGATTATTCAGATAAATACCCGGATTTCATCCCAAACTACATTGAGAAAGGACAAATCAGGCAGGAATATGAACTTTACAAAAGACTTTCCATGATTTACAGAAAACTGAACCCTCTGATGGAAAACCTTCAGGCTACCCAGATGGAAGCTGGCTCAGAGCTGTATGAAATGGGTCTTCTGTACTATCACACGGTCAAAACTGCCAGCACTTCAGACATACCGAATGCAAAACCAGTCTTTGACGATCTGAGGACAAAATTTCCAGGGAGATCCAAACCGCAGGTTAAGAAAACGGAAGCATAAGAGGGGAAAAGGGATCAGGGATCAGGGCCTTAGGGTTCGGGGCTTAGGGTTCGAGGAACTCAGCACGCATATCCTTAACCACAAATGCATTTCGAGCGAGGTACTCTTACCCTAACCCCTGCTTACTTGTGGCAAATATTCTCTATCTGTGCCCCTTTCCTACAAGGAAAAGGGGCGAGGCATTCCTCTGGCGTTGGCTTTTCCCCTTTCCGCGTCGGAAAGGGGACTCTTCGGATAAGTATCCTCTTCGGGAAGACAAGGGGATAGGGATAAATCTGACTGACTTCTTGTTATGAGTTCAAAACTTCTGGGTAATAATATGTCGGAACATCGTCAGGGGTATCTCCGATGATCGACAGACTACCTTCAGCATATAGTCAGAGATCTCAGAAGGTCGACCGATTACTCTCAACATATGGTCGAAGGTAACACTCTAGGAACACTGCCTAGCTACCTCCTCAGCCCCTCTCTATAACGAAATCTTTACTCGTTATGGAGAGGGGTGTGCAGCGCCGGGGTGAGGTTCACAACTCTAGGAATCTCGGAAGGTCGGTCAACTACTCTCAGAACATCGTAGAAGGTACTTCTAGATGGTCAGTCAACTACTCTCGGTACCTAGTCGAAGGTATCTCCGATAATCGACCAACTACCCTCAGCAAATCGTCGAAGGTACTACTCGAAGATCGATCAACAACTCTCGGGAAATAGAATAATGAATAGAGG
>JBPOJG010000065.1:0-1752 GCA_052033835.1 Spirochaetota bacterium | reverse complement strand
ATGATTCCGGGATCTGGGACTTTGTGGGCACGGATCAGGTCAGATTCGTGAACGCTGCAGGACAGGCGCTGGAACTGACTCAGATTCCTGTGCTGATTTTTTCGGAAGTGATGAGAGATGCGGATCTGTTTGTCGGAGTTGCCAGTGTAGGAAACGATCCTGAATGGAGAGACAGAGGCGATCTGAACAGTGCGCAGAGGACATACTGGGAGGGGTATTCCTTCGGAGATCTGAACGAGATGGCGAAGATGAGAAAGTCCATTCTCGAAAAACTTCTTCCCCGTCTGAAAATAGCCTCAGTCGCTGAGATAAAGGACAGGTTTCTTGTGGTGAAAGGAAAGAAGAGGACTTACAAAATTCATATCGGAAGCACGAACATTCTGATGGAACCGAATGACGAGTATCTCTGCATTGTTCCTGACAGAAAGAAGGAAATAAATGATAAAATATTTCTTTCCTTTGAAGGTGACTCGGGACTCTCCGTTCTCATCAGCAAGGCATTTCTTCTCGCTGAGGACGACAAGATAAAGGATGAGACAATCACTAGGCAGATAGAAAAGTAGTTTAGATCTGAGATCTCAGATTAAGAGTATAAATTCCTTGACTTTTATTGTAAGGGATTTATCTAATTTTAACAGATACGAAATCATTGTCAGACGAGGGAAATTATGGCAGTCAATCTGAAATTTAAAGATGAAACAATGACAGGAAGTGTTCTTAGAACTTGGACTGTTCCTGTGGTGTATGAAAGGGCCACTGTAAAAGAAATCATCAGCACAAGAGTGCAGAGAGAAGTGGAAAAATATAATCAGTCCGCAGAGGATTATTTTAACGGCCTTGTGCAGCCGAGCAGTTCCGAAATTTCGCTGAACGGATACAGACAGAAAAAAAAGCAGTTCATTGATCCGGCTGAACAGACAGAAACTGCACTTAGGGGATTTTCCGCAAATGCATTCATTGTTCTGGTGAACGACAGACAGGCTGAATCACTCGAAGAAATCGTAGAAGTCAATGAAAACACAGAGATCAGTTTTATCAAACTGACACCGCTTGTGGGAGGCTGAGATGAAAGAAGATCTGATCAAAGTTCTCCTCAAAGACTATCCGCTCGCCGAATCTCCCTATTCGCAATATGATGCAATGATTCAGGATATATTCAAGGAAGTGTATGTAAAAAAGCATTATAAACATAAAAAAATTTCAGAGTCGCCGAGTTATAAGAAACATGAAAAGGAAAAAGGAAATTTCTGGATAGGTTATGTTTTCCGTATTCTCGACTACTGCGTATCCTTGAGCAAGGTCACTCATGAGGATGAGGGAAAGTATTATATTCTGAACGATGAAGGCTATTATATGAAGCTTGCTTTCGAAGATATGCTTTCTGCAGTTCTTCGTTCAAATGCAGGTTTTTCGGAAGATGAACTTATCGCAGTCAATGAGAAATTTGTAGAAGCTTCTCTGAGATATGATTTCTATACATTAAGCATTAAGCAGATGCAGCATTATCTGAAAAAGAATACTGCAACAGACATTCTGAAGAATCATATCAGGAAAATGCTGGATAACGAAGATCAATATATAAACCGTCATTATGATGCCAAGAAAAATGACAAAGTGAAAGTTCTTGTTCAGGAACTTTATCAGCAGGTTTTCGGAGGTGAATCATCTTCTGTTCAGGCAGTTCTCTGGTCGGATGAGGACAGTTTCGGAAAAGGGATCAATGAGGATGTGGCCGGTTTTGCAGAGGATGAA
>JBPOJG010000125.1:0-1924 GCA_052033835.1 Spirochaetota bacterium | reverse complement strand
TCCTTCTAGTGTGATTCTGTCGGCCATATTCAGATCACCTCCGATCTCATGACGTTCTCCTCTGAATTCAAAACTCTTTTTCTGTATCGTAAAAAATTCCACCTTCATCAGATCTGTTTCATAGTTCTGAATCTGAAGAGGCTTGAGTAGAAGGGATGTGAGAAAATAGTCTGCATCCTGACGGTTCTTCAGTTCCTTCAGCACAAGATAGGAATCTTCGAGTTCCTTTGTCCGATTCTTTACCTTTGTTTCGAGATTTCTGTTCATCTCATCGAGAAGGTTTTTCATTCTTACAAATCTGTTTACAAGGATTGCGGAAATTCCTATAATGAAAACAAAGAATGCGTAGTCGAAAATCGGACGGATCTGCGCAATGCCCCTTGCACGGAGTATGTCAAGCACAGTGCAGGCTCCCAGAAACAGAGTGGAATACAGAAGATATTTTATATCCTCTCTGTCTTCGGAAGAAATCTCCACTAGCAGACATCTGACTGTATACATGCAGTAGACTGCAAAAACAGGATGCACAATATTTCTGTTGATGATGTCCAGAGTTCTCATATCATCGAGTATAATATATACTAGACAGATAATATGCAGAACTCCGTTCAGAATCTTTTCAAAATTTCCTCTTCGGATATGACTGAACTGAAGAACAAAGCTGCAGAAAATCGGGAGTGTATATAAAAGAGAGATATATTCTATTTTTTTCTGGAAGATGAAGTCGATATTCAGTTCATATTTCATCTGACCTCTCAAGAAAAGATACAGTGAGAGAATGGGAATGAACTCAGCAAAGATCAGATACTCCTTTTCCTTTCCTGATCTGATATAAATCAAAAGAGAAAATATCCCGCAGAATAAATAGACTGAAAGCAGGATCAGTTCTGAATATTCCTCTCTCATGAATGCTCTGTGGATCTCCGCACTCGGTCCGATCTCCGTTCTGTCAGAAAGGATTCCAGCCTCGTACCGGAAATAGGGTTTTACTTTGATATACAGTGTATTTACTGTTCCGAAATTTAAGAGTTCCGTCGGGATATCGTATATCCTGATTCTGTCGTATCCGTGAGGTGCCGAGGATTCTGTGTTTCCGGTTTTTCCTGCGGGTTCTCCGTTGATGAAAATTTCATCTGAGTCCGAAATGACTCCGAGGCGGATGGAAATCTGGGTCGGAGTTTCCGTATAAGGCAGGCTGAATTCTGTTTTCATCCAGTAGATTTTTTCTGAGTCCTCAGATCTTTCCATCAGGTTTGCGGGTGGGGAAAAATTTTTCCAGTGCAGAGTGAAGTTCATCCACGCCGGTTTTGTTTCATTTATATCGACCGACGTGAACTGCCAGTTTTCCTGCTTCAGACTGCAGACATCATAGAGACAGTCCCCTGCATTGACAGACGACATAAACAGTAAAAAAATCAGAATTAAAAATCTCATTTGGTTCTCCAAAAGAACCTGTAAAAAAAAGTTTCAATCCGTGCATTTTATTCATCCTTAATGAAATAAAATGCGTAGAGTGCAAAAATATCTTTACAAAACCATTGAATACCAAAAATGAAATCCATGAAAAAACTGTTCATCCTTGTTCTGATCCCGATTGTATTTTTGAGTTCTGAGTCCGGTAAAAATAAAAAGCCAGTGAATAAGCCTGTGGAGCGATGGAAGAAGATTGTATCCTCGGATGCAAGGAGAAAGGGAATCCGGGTTGTGCCGGAGGAGGAGATCGGAGAATGGAGGTCTTCGAGACGGGTGGCGATTGTGGTGGGAGTGAGCGGATATCCGCACGAATCGGGTCTGAGTGCATTGAACTTCGGGGCGAGTGATTCAAAGAAGATGGCGCTGAGTCTCGAGCAGGCAGGAGGATTTGACAGAGTGGTGCTTCTGAACGACGATACCGGAAAGGAGAATCCGTCTCTTCTTCCGAAAC
>JBPOJG010000528.1:0-14982 GCA_052033835.1 Spirochaetota bacterium | reverse complement strand
CAGTCTTTGAAGAATTTTTCAGAGGAAACTGCCCTGCCTTAATGGATTTATATATTAAAATACCTGATAATAAGAAAACTATATCGATCAGAAAAACTGCTGCAGAATGTTTTTTTGAAACTGGAAGAAAAAAAGAAGGTATTGAGGAATGGAAAAAAATTGCATCAATAGATGTCCGTGAAAAGGCGGGCTATACAAGAATTCTCTGGGAGAACGGGAATACTGAGGGAGCCTTCAGAATTTTGAATTCCAAACCTGCAAATATTCAGGAAATAATTCTGATTTCGGAAATGAATATCAGGAAGGGTGATTTGAACACTGCTGAACGGGATCTGATGGATGCGGCTGAAAAATTTCCCGGATTCAGTGCCGTCTGTTATGGACTGCTTTCAGAAATTTATCTGATACAGGGAGACAGAAAAAAATACAGTGATTTTCTGAAGAAGAGCAGAAATAAAAAACTGGAAAATGTAAATCCGGAAAAAGAATCTTACGCGTCTGCAGAAAAACTTGCAATTGCAGGAGACCGATTTTTTCAGAAGGAGAATTATACTGAGGCAGGCAGATCCTATTCTTCAGCTCTTGAACTGGAACCGGATGATATGTCTGTGGTTGAGAAACTTGCCTGGACAGAACTCGCACAGTACAATTACAGAAAGTCTGAATCTCTTTTCAATGAAATACTGGAGAAGGAGCCTGCGGATGGTTCAGGCGCTGCAGGTCTTGCTTTCAGTCTGTGTCTTTCCGGAAGTTTTTTCAGACTGAATGAAGTGCAGAAAAAATATTCGGACATTCAGGAAACATTTGATGCATTTTCTGTTTTTGAAGAAATGAAAGGCAGTCCGGAAAAGAGCAGAATGTACAGCAGGACCGACTCTGAAAAAAAGACAGATTCCGTTTTTTCTTCCAGGGTAAAAAAGAAACTGATCGAGACTTTGAGAAAGCAGTATCTGTCAGTATTTGATCAGGTGAGCAGGCTTGAAGAAAAAAAGGAATTCAGCGCTGCGGAAAAAATATTGGAAACCTCATTTGAATCAAATTCATCAGAAATTGCAGAATTCAGAAAGGAAAGGATCAAATTTCTCCAGGCTGTCGATCTGTTCGAGAGCGGACAGTACGAGGAGTCAGATGAAAAGCTGAAATCTGCCGATGATAAATATCTTCGTCTGATCCCTGAGTATAGAAAGACAGAGAGAATTATTTCATCATATAAAATATTGAAAAAATATTTTGCCAATATTAAAAAGGCTGATCAGCTCTATTCGGAAAAAAAATGGAAAGCGGCTCACTCGGAATACGATCCTGTCTACAGAAAGACAGGCATATCTGCAGTGCTTGTCCGGTCAGCAGACTGTCTGTTTCAGGCAGGTGAAAGAGAAAAGGCAGTACTGCTTTTAAAGAAGGAACTCGAAGATAAAAAGAATGATTCGGAAATCCTGGAAGCCTTGGGTATTTTTTATTCTGAGCAGGGACAGAATGAAACCGCAGTAAAATATCTTCAGAGTGCGGTCAATGAGGATTCTTCTGATCGGGCACTGTATTATCTGGGTGTTTTGTTTTTAAAGACAGATCCGTCAGTTTCCTTGAAACATTTTTCACGGGCCTTTGCAATGAAGCAGTCCTCTGTCTACAAAGCAGCGGAATCTGCAGCACTTTTCAGGATGGGCAGATACACTGAGGCTTCCGAAATTCTGAAATCAGCCAGGAAAATGAAGGATTGGGGAAGCCTGTCTGAAACGACTCAGGCCGTTCTGGTATTTAAATCCGGAGAATACAGTGAAGCAGAAAAACTGTTCAGAAAAATACTGAAGACAGATCCGGCAAGTGCTGATTCATTTTATTATCTTTCATTTATTCTTGAATCAAAAGACACGGAGGCTTCCGTCTCTGCTGCTGAAAATGCCTACAGAATAATTCCTGAGAAATTTGCTTACAGGGAAAGGCTTATCCGGCTCTATTCCGGACTTTCTTTACTGAACGCGGAAAGAAAAAAAATACTCTCTCTGCTGATGAAAGGCAGAAATTCTGAAGGGGAACAGCAGAAGGAGCTGTCTGCAATATCTGTTCACGGTGAACCGTCCGGTGCTGCTTATAATGATAATAAGTTGTATTTTCATTATGATTTTTCCGTAATTTCCTGGGATTCCGATTCAGATGCTCTCGGATGGAGAAAGGAGACCAAGGAGCAGATAAAGGAAATCATTGCAGGACGTCATCTGCTTATGAAGACGGAAAAATCTCTTGTTCTTCTGAATTCCGGAGACGGTGAAAGAATCTGGATTCTGACTCCGGATATTGCTATGCTTGAAAGAGCAGAGTATGGAAGATTCATATATTTTTCCGCATCTGTCAGAAGCGGTGAACGATTCCTGTACAGGGTTGATCCTGAATCGGGAAAAATTCTGAACAGCAGAAAGCTCGGCAAAGAGGAAGACTGGAGGGTCTGGAATGACGGCAGAATTCTCATTATGGAAAATTCTGAAAGACCCGGTTACTATTTTTTAAAACACTATCTCAATCCCTCATCAAAGAAGAAAGATCTTCCATTCAGACCCGATTCAGTTTTTGTTTCCTCTGCAGGTGCAGTTCTGGAAAATCTCAGATCCGGAGCTGTCTTCATCTATGATGAGAATTCATTTTCAGAAATCATCCAGAAAGGGTCTGCAAGGACTGCTGCTGTTTCAGGAAGAAATGTATATATTCTTGAGGGGCGAAAACTTCAGAGTTATAATTTGAAAACGGGCAGAACAGAACTTCTGCATTCAATGGATCAGAATGAGAAGATTGTTTTTGCCGGTTCGGATATTTTTATTTTCATGAAAAATAGGGAATTAATCATTATGAATTTCAGGACAGACACAAAAGAAAAACTGTCTCTGCCTGCCTCAAAAAATAAATCCCCTCTCATCTATCTGCGTTTGTAAAATGCTGAGTCAGCAGTTACTGTCTTTTTTTGGGTTCAGTGAGACTGTATTCGAGTTCAGGAAAATTCTTGATCTTTCCGTTCAGTCTGTACTCGATTGTGTTTATGTCCTTGAAATTTGCAAAAATGGTTTTTTCCAGTGCAAGAAATCCTGAAGAAAGAAGTTCTCTTTTCATCTCTTTGGCTCTTTTCTTTTTCTTTTCTTCTTTTGCCTGAATGACCGCAAGTTTTGTCTGATCGCCTTCTTCTGTAATATCATATCTGACTTCACTTGTGTCTACCTTGATTGCATCCATTTCCGAGTTCAATGTTTCTTCACGAAAGTCAAGGATCAGAACTCCGTTTCTTTTCCAGAAAGTAATCAGTGCATAGTGAAGGTTCGGAAGTTTTTTAAAATTGGTATTCAGATCCTTTTTATTCAGATTCTCTTCTGTCTCATAGTAGGGAGGTTCACCGACCTCAGTAATGAGCGAGATCAGATCTCTCTTGAAATCACCTGAAAGAAATACTTTTCTTTCCGAAGTGAAAACTTTCTTCTGAGCATCACCTAGAAATATCTCAGCCTTTTTTCTTTTGTCTCTGGCTGATAGACTGAAATCATGCAGGGTGCCTGGAACAAGTAGTCTGAAAGGATTCGCATCAGCCAGGAAAAAGGACAGGAAAAAAAGACCGCCTCCTATAATGGAAACAGCAAGAAAAAAATATGTTTTGTTTCCTGTTTCTGCAGACGCATTTTCATACAGGCTGTCATACACAGATACAATGTTCTTAATCATGGGTTTTTCTTTTATGGACATACAGTTTAATACCTTCAGCGATTCCTTTTGCAATTTTCAGCTGGACTGTCTCATCTGCCAGAAGCCTTGCTTCTTCAGGATGAGTCAGAAAGCCGAGCTCCACAAGGACTCCAGGCATAAGACTGCCCCGAAGCACCTGCAAATTCATCTTCTTTACACCTCTGCTGAGAATTTTAGAGCCTATACTCTCATACATTTTTTCATCCAGAGAATTAGCAAGCAAAATGCTTCTTCTCTGTATCAGAGTGGCTTTCATATCACTCTGAATTTTTTGGACTACGGGGGGTCTTTTGACATCGATCAGATTCTGAGTGATGATCGTTTTTTCCCTGTTTTCCGGAGTCTTTCCTTTCTGTTCCAGATAATAAATCTCATAACCCTTCGGGCTTTCATTTTTTACTTCCACTGAATTGCAGTGCAGACTGATATAAACAATATTCTGGGTTTCTTTCAGGTTTTCGTTGGCAAATTTGAACCTGTCTTCCAGACTCACATCCTCATCTTTCAGTCTCGTGTACTTGATCTTGACTGCAGGATACTTTTCCTTCAGAAGTTTTCCGAGGATCTTGCTCATTTTCAGAGTATAGTTTTTTTCCGGATCTCCCAGAATGGAAATGGCTCCGGGGGCCTTGCCTCCATGGCCGGCATCAATGATGATCATATCCAGATCAATGATTTCAGGTTCTATTTTGAAATTTCCGTAAAGATTGACCAGAAGTTTTCCTCGGGACTGTCTGTAAGAGACTTCGTTTTCGAGAAGATTTTTCAATGCAGATTCAGCGATCTCCAGTGGAATGAATACTTTTTCATGGATGTATTTTACAGGTTTGGATGCTTTTTCCACCATTCCCCTGTAATTATAATAAGGAGAATTGACCTGAAACAGAATGGATTCACCGTTGTTTCCTCTGATTTCTCCATTCATAGTCGGTCCTTTCATTGACACGCTGAGACCTGAAGTTTTTGCCTTCAGATCATCAAAATCAACGTAGGAACCTTTCAAAAGCGGTATTTCTTCTTCGGGAAATACCGGTAAAGATAAGGTGAATATCAGCGTCCAAAAAAAGACTTTAATTTTTGCCACAGAGAAATCTTCTTAGGTTCTTCCTGTCGGTAATCATTGATATCAAAAAGATTTCTCTTGGATTTATCATATGATTTATCTTTTGAGCCTGAGATCTCAGTCTTTTTCTCGGTAACTTTATGCACTTTTGCATTCTGATTTTTTTTGAAATTCTTATCCGGTTTTTTCTTTGTTTTTTCCTTTCCAAGTACTGTATCCGCTTTCTGTATCAGATCAATTGCTTCATCTACAGATTCTTTCAGATCCTTTTTGACAGGAAACGATTTTTCTTTGAATTTCCTGTCCCTGTTTCTGTCTTTGTCTCTGTTTCTATCCTTGCTTTTGTCGAAATTTCTTTCGAATTTTTTTCTGTCAGGTTTCTGCCTTTTGTCTTTAGGAGTAAATTCCTGAATTCTTTCTCCGGGAACAACGAACGGCTCAAATTCTCCCTTAGGCATCTGAAGCAGAGTCTCATCTACATGGATTGATTCCAGTTTTGAACCGAGCATCTTTTCTATTTTTTCCAGTTCAGTGTAGTCTTTTTCGGAACAGAAACTGACTGATCTTCCTGTTTTTCCAGCCCTTGCGGTCCTTCCAATTCTGTGAACATAGTTTTCTGTGTCCATTGGCAGGTCGTAATTGTACACAACTTTAATATTGTCTACATCAATTCCTCTGGAGGCAACATCTGTTGCGATCAGATATTTATATTTCCCGAGTTTAAAATCTTTCAGAAGACGGATTCTTTTTTTCTGGTCGAGGGTGGAGGAAATTCCGGTTACGTGAATTCCGTATCTTCTAAGTGTGCTTACCAGTTCCGGAATCATCACCTTCAGATTGGTGAAAATGATTCCGAGTCCTTCTTCTTTGTCCTCCAGTATGGAATTTACCAGATAGGCCATTTTTTCATCTCTTCCCAGATGAACGATCTTCTGATCAATGTTTTCAGTGACTACCTTGTCCGGCTCGATCCTGATTTCTACTGGTTCTCTCAGATAGTCTGAGGCAAGTCTGACAACGTAGTAGGAGAGTGTTGCAGAGAAAAGCATCACCTGTTTTTCCGCAGGGCACTGTCTCATTACATACCTGACATCCTTAATGAAACCCATATCAAACATTCTGTCCGCTTCATCCAGGATAAAAAAACGAACATTCCCCAGTTTCAGTCCGCCGGAGCGGATATGGTCAATGAGTCTTCCCGGGGTAGCGACTACGATATCGTATTTTTCTGAGATTTCTTTTTCCTGCTCCTTGTAACCTGTGCCTCCGATGATTGTTGCTACTTTCTTGTCCGTATTTTTCAGAAGTTTTTTGGCTTCTTCGCAGATCTGCAGAACAAGTTCTCTGGTGGGAGCCAGTATCAGGGCTGCGGGGCCTTCCAATTTTTCATTCAGAAGTCTGTCAATGATAGGTACAAGAAAGGAAATCGTTTTCCCGGTTCCAGTCTGAGCAAGCCCGGTGATGTCTTTTCCGGACAGTCCGGCGGGGATGGCCTGCTCCTGAATTGGTGTCATATCTATAAAATTATTTTCTCTGAGAGCCTGTTTCAGAGCATCATGTAAAGAGAGCTCATCAAATTTCATTTTTTTTCCTTGCCAGAATCTGAACCGTGTCTCCGTAACAGCTCAAATCTGCTAATTTTCTGTAAAAGTATCTGAATGGGATACTTCCTCTCCAGCCCTTGTCTCTGGCCGGATGATAGGACATCGGTTTTTGAAAAATTAGTTCAGAGTTGAATTTCCTAAAGATCTTTTTCAGCGAATCCGGAGAATAATCTGCAAAATGATCTGTAGGATGAGTTTTGAACCATTCTTCTGAATCAGTTCGAAAAGTGGGACCATTCAAGGATGGCAGAGCCAAAAAAAGACACCCTCCAGGGTGCAGTAATGAAAAAATTTTTCTCCACGCAGATTCCTGATCGGGAAAATGTTCCAGAACGAAAAAAGCGCATATGATATCAAATTTTTTATCTGTATTGAAATCCTCAAATGGAACACAGTCGACATCCAGCCCCATTCTTTTTGCATACTCTGCTTCTGTCTTAGAGATTTCAAGCCCTTTTACGATTAAATCTTTTTTTTTGGCTTCCGACAGAAAGAACCCTGCTGCAGAGCCGATTTCGAGAAGAGAAAGGCCTGAGAGTTTCCTCGTATTTTCCAGAACAGCCAGTCGTCCCCTTGCCATTCTTCTCAGATTTTCCTCATCCTCATAATATGTTTTTTTGTACTGAGCCTTGAATTCGTCCGTGAAATAACTGTCTGAATACGTTCTTTTTTCTGCCTTCAGATAAAAACAGGCACCTGTGTCTTCACAGATTTCATAATACTCCGGGTGAACCGGATGGGGTTTTCTTTTAAAAAGGTTCATACTGATTTTAAACTTTCAGAGTCACTGAAGACTTCCTTTGAGTCTGATTCTGACTACATTTGTATGATGCAGATTGTGTTTCAGAAGAAAGAGATAAAACATTCTCAGACTTACTCCGCCGAAAAGTCCGGGAAGTCTGTCGAGGTCTTCCTCGGACCATTTGGAAACAGATTTAGCGACATTTTCCGAAGAGAGAAGCATTTCTTCAATCATCCTCTCTCTTTCTTCCTCAGTAAACGGATCTGATTTTGTATATGAACCGTATTCTGTGAGTCCAGGTCTGTTTGTAGGACGGAGTTTTTCCGCACTGTCCGTGTTTTTGGGCTTCGGCCAAAGTCCAATGAACCATCTAGGCAGTTTTGCCCATATCAGAATAAGGTTGTTTGTCTTTGTAACATGTTTTAAATTTCGCTTGGGACTCCAGCCTTCCGGCTTTCCGTCTGCATTGAAAAGATCCAGAGGCACTGATCTGTAAAAGTCTGCAAGAGACTTGTGAGTTTCTCTGATTTGGGTTTCGAGTTCAGGAACTGTTCTGCTGAACTGCACTGTGGGAAGAGTCTGCATAGAATCATTGGCTTTTCACTACTTGGAATTGAAAAGATTTTTTCTTTTTTGTCGTATAGAAAAATGAGTGGTGCAGACAGACACTGTATTCAGAATTATCTTATGCTCCAGCTGATTTGGAATTTTCTAGCATATACCGGCTTCTTTCATCTGAAGAATGCATCTGAACAGAAATATCTGCTTCTGACGAACGGAACTGCGATTTTCAGTTTTCTTTTCAATCTGGGAGTGACCGGATTCATTTTCTTTTCGGGACAGAAGGCTGTTCCCTATTTTAATATGGCCTTCTTTTTTCTGATACCTTCCGTTCTTTATCTGAATTCCAAGGGACATTTTAAACCTGCAAAGATTGTTCTCTTTGTTCTTGCACATATCTACATTCTGTATCTCTGTTTTTATTTCGGCTATCAGTCCAGGGATCATTTCTACTTTCTGATTCATACATTCATCTGTTTTTTTATGTTTAACCGGTCAGAAAAGAAACTGCTGATTATCGTAATTCTTACAAATATGCTCAGCTTCAGTCTTTTTGAATTCTATTTTAGGGATTTTGCTCCTCTGGGAGGTTCAGGAAATCTCTCTTCCGAAAGTATGAACAGATTCATTGATTTCAGTTTTGCATTTTCTTTTCTGATCTGCCTTTTTTTGGTATATTCCATATTTCAAAAATCGGAAATACTGCTTGAGTCGGAACATGAAAAGTCCGAGAAACTTCTTCAGAATATTCTTCCTCTTTCCATCATACGAAGACTCAGAGAAAATCCGGACCTGATTGCAGAACGGTTTGAAGACTGCACTGTTCTTTTTTCGGATATAGTAGGGTTTACGCAGCTTTCTAGAAAGATGCCCGCAGACGATCTTGTGAATCTTCTGAATGATATATTCTCCCGATTCGATGATCTGGCTGAAAAATACGGACTCGAAAAAATCAAGACAATCGGGGATGCTTATATGGCTGCAGGAGGACTTCCAGAAAGAAACCTGAACCATGCTGTGAAGGTGGCCGAATTTGCTCTTGAGATGAGGCAGATCGTAGAAGAGATCGGCAGAGAAAAGAAAATTCCCATTCAGATCAGAATAGGAATACATTCCGGTGACGCAGTTGCAGGAGTCATCGGAAAAAAGAAATTCGTATACGATCTCTGGGGAGACAGTGTGAACACTGCCTCGAGAATGGAAAGTTTCAGTCTTCCCGGACAGATACAGGTCTCAGAGTCCACATATTCGAGGATTCAGGAATTCTTTATTCTGGAATCCAGAGGATTTCTGGAAGTCAAGGGACTCGGTCAGGTAAAAAGTTATTTCCTAGTGTCGAAGAACTGATTTACTCACCGTAAATCACAAATGCAGCCCAGTAGTAGGGATCGATATACTGATCCTTGTCTTTCGCTTCGTAGATTTCTTTCTGAGAGGTCTGAAGGGACTTGTTGGCTTTCAGATCTTTTTTACTTAAAATATAATGATGATAAAATTTCTTGAAGAAAAGCATTGTGCCGTGATCGTCCACTGACCAGAGAGTCGCCATTGTGTTCTGAGAACCTGCCATCAGAAATGCCTGGGGCAGGCCTAGCCTCGGCTTTCGCCTGCCTATCTTCAGTTTTTCAGATCGGGAAATTTCAGCATATGTTTCAGGCTTTCCTTGCTGCCGTCTTCATATTTGACTTCTGCTCTGATTTCAAATGTTCCCCAGCCGGAAGCAGAGTAGGGAAATCCGTGTTTTGATGAGGAAGTATCAGGAGTCATCGTGATGACATTATTTTTGAAACTGGGGTGCAGAAAGTATTTGACTTCTGAAATTTTATCCAGCTTGTCTGCAGGACCTGTCATGAAAACTGTCCAGTTGAAAAGAGGGATATTGTTTCCTGTATAGTTTCCTGTGAACCTTGCACTGTTTCCGAGAACAAGACGATCCTCTGTTTTTTGATTTGTAATCTGCATCTGTTTCTGAATTTTCAGAACTGTTCCGTCATTGAATTCAATGTCCGCTTTCAGAAGGAAGGGACTGAATGCTCCGAATGTGTGATGAAACGATTCTTCCTTGTTTTCCTTTACGATTGTATTCTGACTGAACCCCTGCAGATAATAAGTGACTTTACGGATATCATTAATATCCTGTCTGTTCCCGTCGATGGACAGATTCCATCTGTAGTTTCTCCTGCCTTTATAAAGACCGATATATTCATCATCCATACGGATTTCCAGAGTTCTTCTGTTGGAAAGCTGGAAATTCAGAAAATACTCCTTGATTTCTTTTTTTCCGTCCTTGAATACGATTTCAGCTCTCGCCTTTTTCTTTCCGGCACTTGAGGCTGTTCCTGCCGTTCTGAAATCATCTTTTTTTTCCTCTTCCGATTCAGAAATCTGAAGTGAAGGATCTATATCCCATTTTATGGATGTAATACTGTTCAGTGCTCCTTTCAGGCCGAGTTTCCAGCTCCAGACCGGCTGATTTTTTTTAGAGAGTCCAAGATAAAGAATGCTTCCGTAGATTTCGGCATCGTATTTGGCCGCATCGACCTTGTTCTTTTCGTCGAAAGCTACATATGCAACTTCCATAAAATTTTTACAGTCATCATTATAGGATATTCTATTGATCAGATCATAGGAAATCCATCCGTAGCCTGCGGTTCCCCAGTTTTTTCCCCAGGAATTCAGAAGAAGAAGCGCCTGTTTTGTATCGTCGTACCCTGCGATGATGACCGCATGTCTTCCGTGAGCCTCATAGGAGCAGTGTCCCATTGTCTGTCTTTTGAACTTTCCTTTTCCGTATACGTCAAATTTTCCGTACATGAAAACTGGGTCTGTCGTGATTCCTGCAACTATCGGAAGTCCTTCCTGCAGTGCTGCTTTGATTCCTGCCAGATTTTTGACTGCCTGAAATCCTTTGATTCTGTACTGCGCTGCTTCCTTGATAGCGGACTGAGAAGGCTGAGAACGGTAGTCTCCGGCTTTGTAGGGAGCAGACTGAAGAGTGGCACATCCCTTTGTTTTGAGAAGTTCAAGAGCATTGTAAATGCTGCTTCCGTAATCCTGTCCTCCGTTGATCTGATTGTATACAAATGCAGGAGAAAAAATTTTATTCTGTGTTTTCGGTTCCCATCCCTGATCCACTGCTTCCATATAACTTTTCAGATGGTATGCAGTTGCGAATGCAGTGCAGGAATTCATTCTGCCCTGATCTCCGGGTTCAGGGAAAAGCATTCTGCCGTCAGTGTCCCTTCTCAGGTCGGCAGAAATTGCTGAACCGTACAATGCGGTCTTTCTGGATCTCGGAAGCCATTCCTCCAGTTCGCCCTTCTTTTCCTTTTCATTAGGAACCATACCCATCTGTGCGGAAATGTCTGTACATAAAAATAAGGCTGTCAGAACAGATGCGATCATCTTTATTATCAGTTTCAATGATATACTCTCCTTTTTTTTTAGTTATCATTCGGTTTGTTTGTTTTCCGGAAAGTGTTTTTTTATTACTGGGACTCTGTAAAAGCATAAAAAAATGGGGTTCACGCGGAGCACTGATTGTATTGATGCAAATTTTTGTTTATTTTGAGATATGCATTAAGAATGAGTTTTTACACAGCCTCGGAGAGTATTGGCGTTTACTTCAGGACTTTATTCAGGATAATGCCTAAATCAGACAGAAGGAGAAGAATAATGGAACTTTTGAAAAATTTGGAAGAGAGATTTACGGGTATTTGGAACAGGACAGAAGAAGTGTTCAGTCTTATGAAGGAATGGAAGGAAGGTTACGGGAAAATGATGCATTTCTGGGATGTATTCTTTTCTGTAATTCCGCCTGAACTCATATTTATGATTATTTTTACAATATTTATAATGATTATTTTGAACAATATATTTCCGACTGTCCCTAGGTTCAATCTGAGTTTCGGCGTTTTTCTTTTTATTCTGTTTTATGTGTATTTTGGAAATCTGATATTCGGTGAAGTCAGACTGCTTAAAATAATTTATGCAGCTTCTGTGATTCTTCTGCCTGCATTCTGTGCCGAAATAATTGTATATTCAAGAAAACAGCTCTATAAAAAAAGGATATCGTCAGGTTCAGTTGCAGAAAAACTTGAGGCCGTTCATGAGGTTTACGGAGAATTTCTCCGTAACGAAAGAAAGTTCAAGGATGATCCTTATCTGTTTTCTGAGCATCTGAAAAAGCTTAGAGCAGTGACTGATCTTGCATCGGAGGGAAAAAATGCAGATTCTTAAAACATCTAATGTGCCCGTAAAAATCTGGGTGGAGAATATTTCCGATGTTGAGTCGGAAGCATTGAGTCAGCTCAGAAATATGGGAAGTCTGCCCTGGACATTCAGACATATTGCAGTGATGCCTGATGTGCATTTTGGAAAAGGTGCCACTGTCGGATCAGTCATTGCAATGAAGGAAGCTGTGGCTCCGGCTGCAGTAGGAGTGGACATAGGTTGCGGTATGGCTGCCGTGAAGACAAACTTAAGTTCAAAGGATCTTCCGGATAATCTTAAGAAACTCAGACTGGATATTGAGGCTGAAATTCCTGTAGGATTTGATTCTCATAAATCCGCTGTTGCAGAAAAACTTTTCAGGACAGGCGAGGATTTCAAGTTTGCCAAGAAAGTCATTTCCGGATTTTCAAATGTAACCGAAAAATTTCAGTCACTGAAGACCAGAATGCTTTACCAGTGCGGAACTCTCGGAGGAGGAAATCATTATATCGAACTCTGTCTCGATGAGAATGATACTGTCTGGATGATGCTTCATTCGGGTTCCCGAAACATCGGAAAGGAACTGGCAGAATACCATATCAGTATTGCAAAAAAACTGGCTCATAATGAAAGTCTGCCTGATCGGGATCTCGCTGTTTTTCTGAAAGGCACAAAGGAGATGCAGGAGTACAGAAGAGATCTTCTCTGGGCACAGGAATATGCATTCCTGAACAGGAGAGTCATGCTTGAACTGTATTACCGTGTAATGAAAAAATATTTTCCGAATATTGAAAAGCTGGAAACTGTAATCTGTCATCACAATTATGTGAGCGAAGAGACTCATTTCGGTGAAGATCTGATTGTAACCAGAAAAGGTGCAATTTCTGCCAGAGAAAATGAGATGGGAATCATTCCAGGCTCAATGGGAACGAGGTCTTATATCGTGGAAGGTCTCGGAAATCCGGAATCGTTTCACTCTGCATCGCATGGTGCCGGGAGAAGAATGTCCAGAGGAGCAGCAAAAAAAGCATACACTGTCCGGGATCTCGAAGAACAGACCAAAGGAATTGAATGCAGAAAGGACAGCGGCGTTCTCGATGAAATTCCGAAGGCATACAAGGACATAGATAAAGTTATGTCCTTTCAGACTGATTTGGTCAGAGTGAGATATGTGCTTCGGCAGATCCTCAATATCAAAGGTTAATCTGTAAGCCAGCAGTTTGTATATAATCTGTATCCCACCCAGTCCAGTTCATAGGGATAATTTGTTTTCTGTGTTTTCAGTGCATTTACAAATTTTCCCCTGAGATCAAGTTCAGAATTCCTGTTTTCCAGAAGGGTCTTCAGGAAATGAACTGTGCTGATGGAACCTTTCTGAGGACCGATTGTGAATATTCCAGGACCATAATATACTTTATCAAAATATTTCAGAGCATGATTCATATCATCCTTAAAGAAGGCAGATTCATACATCCCCGAGTTACCGATAATCCATAAACTGGGAGTGTACGGAATTTTTTCATCCTGAATATATTTCCCGCCGAAATAAATTTTTTCATCCTCTGTAAGATCCAGATCCTGAAGAGCTGCATGTACCGGAGGGTCTGTACCGGGAGATTCCTTTATTTCAATTTCACGGAGTTTTTCAATGAACCCGGACGGTTTGAATCCCGGATTGAGATATTTTTTAATTCTGGAATTCTTCTGAAATATTTTCCGAAGAGAGACAGGTCTGTTTTCAGTCAGAAGCTCAGGACTCTGCACAAGAAAAATATCATCATCGTCTTTGAGCTCAAGCGGGATCTTGAAAATAAAACTTGTCAGATACAGATACGTTCTTCTTTTCTTTTCGGGTCTCGGCTTGCCGTATTTTTCCTTGAAAAGTTTATCAAGTTTTTCCAGTGCCTTTCTGAACCGTCTTTCCTGAAACTCTTTTTTGAGAATTGCCGATTCTGAGGCATTCAGTGTTCTGTAATAATCATATATATCATTACGAAGTTCTCTGTTGTCCTTGTATATATCCTCTTTTCTGGAATCTGTACTGTCGAAATCATCCTTGTCATATTCAAAAAGAATTTTTCCAGTAAAGTTCCCGTTCTCAAACTGCACACCGTAAGTAGTATTCCCATAGTGTACAGCACCTACAAATGTCTGATCTGCAGGAAGAGTGGAAAGAATGGATTTCGAAAGGGGCTTAAATTCAGGAAGATCCTTGAATTTAATATTTCGGGAATAAAATCTGTCTGAAAGAGAATTCAGCCTGTCTCTGTACCATGCCAGATCAAAAAGAAGATCAGAACTGTTCAGACGTATCGCCTGTCCCTGCAGAAAGAAAAGAAGATCCTGTATTTCTCTTCTGTGATAAGATGTGAAGTTCTCTTCTGATTTGTCCTTCAGCATTTTCTTTACAGTACTGTAGATGCCTGCCTTTTCCTCTGCGCCTGCGATTCTGTAGTATTCAAAATATTCATTTTCTGCTTCAGAATCAAATTCCGATTTTTTCCCAATATATCCGATCTTTTTGGCGAGGATTCCGCCTCTTTTTTCCAGATCTTCCGAAATGCCGGATCGGAAATTTCTATGATACTGATTCAGATATTTCAGAGATGCATCAATATCACCTCTGTTGAAAAGAGTTTCCGCATAGGAAAGTGTCAGATACCCTGCGAGACTTCTTTTCATTCCGGAAGACTCCTTTAAAAGGCCGTCAGTGAGTTCATTTACTTCATCGCTTCTCTGATAGGGAACGGATCTGGAGAAGATATTGAATATAAGTATTCTGTCTCTGTCATCGAGAAGGCTGTAGAAAGATTCGCCTAATGCAGTCGTATCGTCCTTCAGCTGCTGAAAATTGTATTCAGCCCCGGTTTCGAGTTTTTTCCATGTATCGTAAAGTCTGCTTCTGAAGGAAATGATGCTGTCCGTATGGCCTTCTTCTTCAATTTCTTTCTGTTTTTCTGCAAAGAGAACCCAGTTTCTGGTTATTCCCAGACTGTGTATGCTGTTTTCAGTAGATTTTAATGATGTTTTCTTCAGTCTGACACCTGCAAGTTTTGCCAGAACGTCTAGCTCATTGAATT
>JBPOJG010000439.1:0-16649 GCA_052033835.1 Spirochaetota bacterium | reverse complement strand
GTATCCGGGATTCTGACTCCACTGTCCATTGACCCTTCCCATCCCTTTCCTCATATTCTGAATAAATCACTGAATCTGGCCATCAGTCTTTCTGAAAATGAAAATCAGAACGGAAAAACACAGTTTGCTATCGTTCAGGTTCCGTCTGTTCTGCCAAGATTCGTAGAGCTTCCGAGGATTACCGAAGACAGAAGATTTTTTCCTCTCGAAAAGATCATTGAACTTCATCTTTCCGATCTCTTTTACGGTATGACAGTCAGGGAAATTCATGCATTCAGAATTGTAAGAGATTCCGATATTTCCATCCGCGAAGATGCCCAGCTGGGAGAAGGCGATCTGCTTTCCTCGGTAAAAAAAGAGCTGAAGAACAGATCCTGGGGCGAAGCGGTTCGTCTCGATATTTCGAGAAACGCTCCAAGTTACATAAAAAACACTCTTCGGGATCTTCTGGATCTGAAGGACTATGAGGTCTATGAATGCAATAATATTCTGAACCTCACAGATCTGATGTATTTTTACGGACTGTCCCATACAACCCATCTGAAGTTCAAGAATATCCATCCCAGAAAACTTCTGGAAGCTCAGTCACTCGACAAGGTATTTCAGGGAATCAGAAAATCAGACATCATCTTCCATCATCCCTATGATTCCTTTCAGGCTGTAGAGGATATGCTGAAATTTGCAAGCATGGATCCAAAGGTACTTGGAATCAAGATGACTCTGTACAGAACAAGCGGAGATTCACCTATCATTCAGTATCTGCAGCAGGCGGCCGAAAACGGAAAACAGGTGACTGTACTTGTGGAGCTTAAGGCGCGTTTTGATGAAGAAAGAAATATTATGTGGGCTCAGAGACTTGAAGACTCAGGAGTGCATGTAGTTTACGGAGTGATGGGTCTCAAGATCCACTGCAAGCTTCTGCTCGTTGTAAGAAGAGAATCTGACAGGCTCAGAAAATATGTGCACTTAAGTACAGGAAACTACAACTCTTCCACTGCAAAGTATTATACTGATATTTCACTTCTCACTCAGCATGAAGAAATTACCGAAGATGTATCCACACTTTTTAATGTTCTCACAAGTTTTGCAAAAATGCCGAAATTCACCCGTCTGTCGGTAGCTCCGAATTATCTCAGAGACGATCTGATTGCCTATATCAGAAATGAAGCAGAAAGAGCAGCAAAAGGAAAGGAAGCTTATATTTTTCTGAAAATGAATTCTCTTGTAGATCCTGATGTCATTCTCGAATTGTATGAGGCAAGCTGTTCGGGAGTCAAAATTGATCTGGTAGTCAGAGGCATCTGCTGTCTTCGTCCTGGCATTGCGGGTGTGTCTGAAAATATTACAGTCAGATCCATCATTGGAAGGTTTCTGGAGCATTCGAGAATTTATCTGTTTCACAATTCCGGAGAAAAGTCGCTTTTTCTTGCATCGGCAGACTGTATGCCGAGAAATTTCTACAAAAGGATTGAAGTGATGTTCCCGATCCTCGACAAGGGAAATAGGGACAGAATTCTCAAAATTGTGGATATGATTCTGAAGGACGATGTAAAAGCAAGGTACCTGTCATCCGACGGAACCTACTCCAAAAAACCGAACTCTGAAAATCTGATCGATTCTCAAGTAGAACTGGCAAAGGTCTAAAATGAAATACAAAAAAGTTTTTATCATTATAATTACACTGTTTACGGTCTTCTTCGGCACGGGTTCAGTCCATGCACTCGACTGTACAAGTCCTTTGGAAAATCTGGATGTCAATTCCAGACTGAAAGGAAACTGGCTTTTTCAGAAAAGCGACAATCCCGAGTGGAAGCAGCCGAACTTTGAAGATTCCGGCTGGCAGAGAAAAAGCCTTCCCGATTACGGCAAGGACAGCAGTTCAAAATCTTACGGATATTTCTGGTACAGATGCCATATATTTCTGAAGAACAAGGACAGCAAATCTCTGAATCTTGCAGTGAATCTAGGCGTACTCAGGGATGCGGATGAGGTATATTTCAACGGAACACTGATCGGAAGTACAGGAAAATTCAGTCCGTCACTCATTCCTGAAACAGAGAAGGAAAGGGTTTATTCCATTCCCGACAGCATTCTTCTGGAAGGAAAAAACGTTCTGGCAGTCAGAGTGTTTTCCTCGACATCCTCTTTCGGAATCGGAAGCATTCCGATGATCGGAAGAGAAGAAAATATCATTCAGTCCTTTTTTGCAAAGAACATCATTTCAATTGTATTCGGATTTATTTTCATACTGATGGGTCTTTTCTTTATCCTGAGTTCAGTAGTCCGCACAGGGACAAGAGCAAATGCATTTTTTTCTCTTTTCTCCATTGCGCTGGGAATCTATACTCTGATCAGAACTCCTTACAGATATGTGATCTTTGATGAATTCAGCCCATCCTTTACAGCGGAGCTCGTCGTATTGTTCACGCTCCCTCCTCTTTTCATTGCTTTTTTCGCTGAGTTTCTTCATATCAGAAGAAATAAATATACGTATGCATACGAAGCAGTTCTTCTGATACTTGCCGTATATACTTTATTTTCTGCAAAAACAAGTGCCAACTGGTCAAGAATCATTTCCATAAATGCAGTTCTGCTTGCATTTCCGTCCGGACTTCTCATCTACTGGATATACAATCATTATGAAAGAAACAAGTTCCGTCTGAAACCGCTTATGTTCGGAACAGTGGGGCTTTTCCCATGCGTAATTCTTGACGCTGTACGGGCAATGGATATCATCGCACTTCCGCAGACAATTCATTTCGGATTCATGATTTTTTTAATCAGCATCTCAGTTCAGCTTTCAGAAGAAATGGTGGAACATTACAAAAATTTCCAGAAACAGGAACTGGAACTTTTCAAAATGGAAAAGGCTAAGACAAACTTTCTGTTCAATGTGGCCGAAGAATTCAAGTCGTATCTCGACGAATCCAAAAAGCTGATAGAATCACTCACCAAGGAAAACTATTCCGGAAAAGAACTCACCGACAGACTTCTGAATATGGAAAGTCTCGGAGGTCTGAAAAAAGCAATGATTCATGATGCGGAACTTCTTCATTTGGTAGAGTCCAGACAGTTTGAATACTTTACGGAAAGATTTTCACTGAAGGAAATGGTAAATGAAATCATCACAATGCTTCAAACAAGACACAGACAGAAAAGAAACTCTCTCAGCGTCTCGTTTGAGCAGGATATTGACATGCAGCAGAGCAAGGAACTTGTATTTCATGTGATATACCATATCCTGGAGAACATCTTTTTATATACACCCGAGGAAAGCCCTTCATCAGTCAATGTTTCTCTTCTGGGAAAGACTGTTGAACTGAAATTCCGGGACTCAGGGCCGGGCATGAATTATGAAGAAGCCGCAAATGCATTCCGGAAATTCTACAGGACACCTTCTGCAGAAGAGAAAAAAATTCATGGAAGCGGAATCGGTCTCACTTTAGTCAAGTCAATATCAACTCTGCTGGCAGGTGAGACCTCGCTTGAATCTGCAGACGGAGCCGGAACATTAGTGACTGTCCTGATTCCTCAGTCTGTTATGTAAATTTTCCTTCTGCATATGTGGTTCTGAGATAAACAGGAAACACTTTTTCATAGTTCGGAACTTTTGGAAAAGACAGTATTTCGCCCTGCCTGTGTTTCAGAACCGCAGAAGCGTCAGGAAAATCGTCATACAGACTGACGTGAGGAAAAGGCAGATTAAGGTCTGATACAATCCTCAGATTCTCAGTCATCTGAAATTCTTTCTCCAGATTCTCAGGAGGAATATCTTTTGTTCCGGAATAAATTCCCTGAATCAGAGAACCTGCAAATGTTTTCTTCATTTTACCGTCCAGGGCTGTAATGATGTCCGTTCCGAACTTTTCACTGAAATATCTGCAGTAAATCTCCACAGTATCAGTTCCGAAGAGAGGAATTTTCCAGACCTGCGAAAATGAACGGGCTGCACTCACTGCTGTTCTGATTCCTGTAAATGAGCCGGGACCAAGTGCTGCGAAAATCATATCCGGTTTTTCCCACCCGTGTTTTTCGAGAAGCTGTCCTGTCAGAGGAACCAGATTCTGACCTGCATCTCTAGGTGCATTTTTTTTCAGTATTTCTACAGTGTCGACTTTGGAAGAAATTTCATACAGACCTATCACCATAAAAGATGTAGATGTATCCAGATAAACCAGTTTCATTTGAACAGTATTTTCCTTTTTTTGGGGGAGAGATGAGTGAATTCCAGATGAACTGCATTTTCAGGAATCAGATACTCTGCTCTTTCCGGCCATTCGATGAGAGAGATTGTATCCGATTCCCAGATTTCAGAAAATCCCAGATCCTCCACTTCCTGAACCGATTTCAGACGGTACAGATCAAAATGATGAATCCTGCCGTTTCCGTAAATATTCAGAAGACTGAAAGAAGGAGAATTGACGTTGTCCCCAATGTCAAACAGACTGACGAATCTTCTCACAAATGTCGTCTTGCCCGCCCCCATCTCACCATGAAGACATACAGTTCCCCTGTTATCAGGAAGAAGACTTTTCAGAAAATCCGCAGGCTCAGAGAGACGCCCTTCTGTAATGATAAATTCTTTATTTTGTGCAGAAAAATGAGTCATCACATAAAAAGAAGTTTTGTTTCTTCCGCATCGAATGTATAAGTCTCATGACAGAATTCGCAGGAAATTTCGATTTTCCCGATTTCAGCTATGATCGAAAATGCCTCTTCTCTTCCGATCGACAAAATGACTGTCCTGATCTTGTCTGCTGAACAGGAACAGTAAAACTCAGGAACACCTGTGTCATAGATCTTGGACTTTGCAGACAGCACCTCCTCCATTACAGACAGTGTTTCTTCCAGACTCCCTTTGAACAGATCCTCTACAGACATATCCATATCATTCAGTCTGTTCAGAAGTCTGTCAATTTTTTCCTGAGGAGTATATGGAAGTGCCTGAAGAAAAAGTCCTCTCACAATATCTGTCTCTGCCCCGCTCTCTTTGCTGTGAATGGAAAGAAAGGAGACAATCTGATCAGAAGTTTCAATATGATTTAAAAGATTGCTTTCAAAAGGAATTTTTTCCATCTTAGTCACCGACTGCTGAAGTTTCTGTTCCCCGCCCCATCTGGTGACCTTAAAAAATCCTTTTCCGATTCCGAGAGTGATGTCCTTCTTTTCGGCCTGCACTGAATTGTGTTTTGCCATCCCTCTCATTCTGCCGATCCTGTCGGAATATGCGAGGACCCTTTCGATCTCGCCCTCACCTTCGAGCTGAATGTTCACTACTGTTTCTTCCTTCACCATTCCTGCGAGGAAAAAGGAACCGATCATTGCCTTTCCCACAAGTTCACGGGAAGAATTGGAAAGTTTCTGCCTTTTGATGACCTCAGAAACGGCAGAAGAACAGTCTGCGACTAAAAATTTGAAATTGTATTCGTCGAAAGAACCCAGAAGATAAGAGTCATGCATAAACATGAATTACCTCTCCCCTGACTTCAGTCAATTTAGAAATATGCACGTTTCTCAAGGCTGAGAATTAAAAATCAAACGCTTCCACTTCCGATGAATGAAAATTGAATGTCTCTCCATTTTCAGTGACTACAGTATAGTATTCACCGTTCTGACGAACGTTTCCTCGGACTTTTTTCCCATTCTTCAGAATCAATACTTCGCTCTCTCGGATTTCTTTTTTATCCGGAATCTGGGATGAATCAGTCTTTTTCTGATTCAGATACTCATAGAGTTTTTCTTTCAATGAAAAAAGCTTTATACCGTTTAATCCATCAGGACAGAGATCATCTTCAGGGTTCGAAGATTTCTCTGCACATTCTCCTTTAAATTTGGGGAGAAAACGTGCCCACCATGCAGATACTTCAATAATATCCGTATCGGATGAAAATGTATGCAGGAGTTTCATATTCCTGTCATACAGATGATATCTAGGCCGATTATCAGAAACATCGGCAATCAGAGGAATTGTAAACAGACTGAATGCACATATAAAAATATACGGTATTATATAAAATACCTGCACCTTGACTTCCGGACTTTCTTCTTTCAGATTTCCGAAAAGATAGTAATCTGTATCATTTTCTTTCAGTGAGACTTCCATATTTCTGACAGTTCTGTCAAAATCAAATTCAGTGGAATTGAAAAGAATTTCCAGTTCATTTTTCAATTTTTTCTTAATTTTCGGTTCTGCTTCGCTGTATCTTTTCAAAAAATGAGATATGCCTTCCTTGTCCCCGGAAGGATTCAGTCCATCCCCGTCTGAGCTTTTATGAATAGCCGTTCCGAATCCGAGTCTGCTTTTTCCGTCTGCTGCATAGTACGTATAAGATCTCGATGAAGTATTTTTTACCTTTCCCGAGCTGCTGAAAGATAAACCTCTGGAAGTGCCTGATTTGGATTGGATCTCATAAAAGCCGATGAGAGTTATATTCCGGCCCTTCAGAAAATCTGAATACTTTTTCTGTGGAAGCGGAGAGGGTTTATAGTAATACTTTGCACAGGAGATCAGTGAAACATTAAGAATAAAAATCATCATCAAGTTTAAGATAACCGATTTCAATATTTCTCCTTCACAGCATTCATTGGATTTACCGATTTCAGAATCCCTTTTACAACGACTGAATTCTCCTGCAATTCTTTTTTGTTTCCTCGCGTATCACTGACTCAGAACAGTTTTCCAGAAAAACAGTGTCACTGATGAAATAATGATCCCATATGCCACAAGGGATGCAGCAAGATCCGGATCCAGATCATACTCGACCGCAACCGCTCCTGCAGTGATCATTGCAGGCATTGCAGATTCAAATACAGCGATCTGCACATTCATACTTTTCATTTTCAGAAGAAAAACATAAAAAAACCAGAAAATAAAAGGAGAAAGAATCAGCTTAAACAGAAGGCCGTAAAAAATCAGTTTCTTTTTCTGTCCGAAAGACTTCATTTCAAACTGAAATCCCACACTGAAAAGTGCCAATGGCACAAGGGTGTCCCCCAGTCTTTTCAGAACTGAATTCAGAAATTCAGGATACTGCAGAGGATAGATACAGACTGCGAGAACAAAGGCCTGAAAAGGAGCAAACTTAACAGTCTTTATTATCAAATTTTTTATATTCAAGTCTTCGGAACTGCTTACAGCCAGAGGAAGTCCCAAGAGAGACAGAACAAGAAAAGTTCCGGGCTGATCGCAGAGGATTCCGACAGGAACAGCCTTAGATCCAAAATACATTTCAATCATCGGCAGTCCGAGAAATGAGGTATTTCCGAGAGAACCGCACAGGATCAGACAGATTCTGCTGTTTTTTGAAATATTCAGTAATGATGAAAGCAGAGTAAAAAATACAAAGCCGAAACCAAACTGCAGCCATGCCATACTCATCGGAACCAGAGAGGAGATATCCCATTTGACTGAATGTATATTCAGAAGAATCAGAGCCGGAAGCGAAATATGTATGATGAATCCGTTCAGAACACGCGGAGTCTCCGAAGAAAATCTTCCCGATTTTTTCAGGAGAGTTCCTGCGGCGAAACAGAAGATCAGAAGAACAATGTTTGCCATAAACTCAGACGGTCTCCAGGAGTCTTTTCAGTCCGGATGCCAGAGAATTCAGTTCCTCAGTTTTCATCGATTTGAAAACATCTTCCAGAAACGAAATATTTTCACTGTCAATTGTATCCCAGAACTGAATATTTTTTCCAGTTGGAAGAATCCGCAGAATTCTTCTGTCTTTCGGATCTGCCTCTATTCTGCAGAATCCTTTTTTCTCGAGTTTCAGTGCCAGCTGCTTTACATTCTGCCTGGAAGTTCCAAGCTGCTCTGCAGCATCCCCCAGTGAAAGCACTGCATCTCTCTTTTCAGCCTGAATCAGAACAAGAGACAGAAAGAACTGCTTCGCAGAAAGACCGTATTTCGACAGATGTCTGTCCGCCAGAGTTTCCACACGGTTCGCTGCGAAAAAAAGAGCACCGAATGAAATGCGGATGTATTCAAGACGGACTTCTGAATCTTTTCTTTTTTTCATTTTTCATTTACGTTCATTCTGATGTCTTTCAGCATAAATTTTCCGTAGACAAAATCCCCTTCGGGATAATGCCAGACTGCTTCACCGTAGGAAGGAGCGCGAATTCCATGGAACTCTCTGTAGTCTCTTACAGGTGTAGACCAATTTGCTTTTTTCAGACTTCCGTCATCCTGAAGAGCAGATCTGTCCTCGGAAATAAAATTAATCAGTTCACCTTTATCATTAAAATATAATACGGCAGATACCCTATATTTTCCATTCTCAAAAAAAACCTTCGCTGAAGTGGAATCAATGTTCTGCCATTTGATTTTCTCCGATACAAGTGCCCCAGGAACCAAGAGACACATATCGTTCAGAACAGTCACAGTCTCAGCCATCGTCAGATCCTCACCTGAGATATTTACTGTATCAAAAAGAGATGCAGCCCTTACCTGCATTTCCGCTTTTTCCTCAGAATAGGAATGAAGAATCCGCAAGGGAATTCCGAACATTCTTGACTTCATATAGAAGATTCTGGCTGGTCTTCCGTAAAAATTAAACTGCTCTGATGAAGAAACAAGGGGCTCTGTGCCTGCCTTACGGTACATCCGTTCATCAAACTCAATTCTGGCATTCTGAATCTTTTCCTTTCCCAGAATTCCCGTGTAGGCAATGTATTTTCGAACTGGGGGCGGCATATGAGCAATGTCTGATTCTTTCAGTATTCCTGAGGACTTAACCGCCTGCGAAGAAAACTCTTTCTGCACTTTGCGAAGATAAGCATCTTCCACAGAACTGCATCTGAATGCAGAAAGAAAAAGAATTCCGACGAAAAAAATCTTATTGATATATTTTTCTGAAAATCTCATGAACCATAGGTAATATATTACGTATTTTTGTAAAGAATAAAATGAGTCACTGCGAATGGATTGAATGACAAGTTTTCTTAATCCATATCTTCTGAAGATGCTCGATAAGAAATAAATCCGGAATTTCATTTCAGAGAGAAAATTTTGATGAAGCATATTTTAATTTTTCAGCACTATATTTTAAAAAATGAAATATGTTTTCGAAGTTCAGACACTTTATCAACAAGACTGTCTGAGATTTCCTTCAAGTCAGCGGATGAATTCAAAAGCCCTTCCGAGCCTCCTCTGATTCTGTTCAGATTCTGAACAAGTGCAGAATTTTTTTCAGCCTGCACCCGAGTTGACGTGGAAATTTCCTTTGTCATTGCAAGGGATACCTGAAAAGCAGATCCGAACTCCTGAGCAAGCTCCATCTGAAGTTTGATGCCCGATGCAATCTCATCCACATTCGTTTTAGTTTCAGCCACTTTCTGATGAATACTTTCAAAAACTTCCGCTGTCACTTCAGTACTGTTTCTTCCGTCCTGTACTCTTTTGGCGACAAGACTGGAAAATTTTGAGATTTCCTTTGAATTTAAGAGAGTCTTTTCTGCAAGTTTGGATACTTCACCGGCCACAACAGCAAATCCTCTTCCATATTCTCCTGCTCTTGCAGACTCAATGCTCGCATTCAGTGAAAGAAGGTTCACCTGATCTGCTATCTCGCCGATTGCATCCACTATGCCTGTAATTGCCACTGTTGCAGAATGAATTTCATTCATTTTGAGAGCTGTTTCCTGCACTGCATTTCTTCCCCTGTCCACAAATTGAAGCGCCTTATCCGACATAGCCGATGCATTGTCTGAGATATCCGAAAGAAGAATTGTCTTCTTGCTCAGATTTTTTTCTATCTGGCCTGCCTCGAGTGTAAGTTCAGTTGCATTTCCTGCATTCTCTGCAGTTTCCTGAATGAAAGTATCGAGCTCCTTCAAGGTCTCTGCTATCTCATTCACTGAATCAGTCTGTGCACCTATAATTTCGTGAAGTGTTCTGCTTCTCAAAATAAGCCTCTCTGAAAAGCTGACCACTTCCTTTGCAGTGGAGCTTACGGACAAAACTGCGGATCTGAGCTGCTGTACAAGTCTGTTCAGATTCGAGGAGATTCTTCCAAATTCATCCTTTGATGAAACGGATACTGAGGCCGGTATGCTTCCTGAAGCAATTGAAGAAAGAACTGAGGATGTCTCCTCTATCCCTCTTCTGACTGTCTGCGCAGTTGTATATACAGAATAATATACTATAATTACAAAAATGGTAAACAGTACTGAAATATGAATCAGGATGCTGTTTAAGTGCATTTCTCCTGTAGTGGTGAAATATAGAAGGAATCCGAATATTCCGGCAGAAAGAAAAATAATCGAAAAGAGCAGAAGAATCATTCTTTTCTCAAAATTCAGCCCTCCTCTGAATATTTCCTCAGATTCAAATTCCTTCAGATCGGAAACGGAAATAATTTCAGCACAGACTCCTTCGGAGATAAAGTAAAAAGAGACTGAAGAAATCGGAATCGCAAATCCGATGCCGAGCGGTATCGCAATCAGTTCATGAAATTTCAGTTCAGCTGTATTTATGAATATAATCCATGCAATCCCGCCGCCCACAACCCATCTTACAATCACATTGACAGCCTCAAGGGAAGGATAATTCAGAAGCTGTTCCTTGACTGAGATTCTGTTTCGCATTTTTTTTTCAGCAGAAAATATTTCGTCCAGCAGAGGCATGAATTTGGCTCTTCTGACCAGATAACCCAGTGAAAAACCGATTATACTGCCGATGACAGCAGCAAGGGCGAGTGCCTTTATTTTTTCCGAGGAGGCATCAATGCAGAGAAATCCGAAATAAACGATCATAGGCACAGGAACGATATATACGAAAATCTCTGCTCTAAGCATAATTAAATTGAAATATTTTCTTGATAAGTCAGTCATTGTTTCTCAGCCGATACAGTCTGTGATTTTAAAACACAGTCTCAGACCCGAGCAGGATATCAAACTAAAAAACAAATGGAAACTGTTTTTCATATCTGTATCGGCATTAAATGCTGTACCTATTCTTTTACATTGCAGAGTCTTCCAAAATCAAATCTGGGGAGGTTCATTTCCTTTGTCCCTGCAGAAACAAAACGGAAATGAAAATCTCTGAAATACACGTTTTCTGGAAACTGCTTTGAATGCAGCTCAGAAAGAAGCCCGGGGAAATTTAAGATATTTCTTCCTTTCTTGAGAGTAAATGTGAAATTTTTCAGATCTCTTTTTTCATGCGCTCTGTACAACTGATCCTGATCAAATGAGTCTCTTTCAATGACCTGCACAGTGGCTCTCAGAGGCGGATTCTCGAAATCTCCGTCAATATCCAGAGCGACAGAATAGTCTTCTTTTCTGGGTGCGGGATTATTCCCTGCATACCTGTGAGTCAGACATCCTTCAATGCTGAAACCTTTCTCTGCCGCACCAGCAGAAATTTTTTCAGTTCTGCTTCCGGAAAGAGAGGAAAGCACTTTTTCTGCTGTCACTGGATCAGTGTCTCTGATCTTTCTTGAATATACATCATCCGGAGAATCGGAAGTTTTCTTCAGAATAAAAAAGAGTGAAATAAACATAAGTAAAATGACTGTCAGCGATGGGTATAAAATATCATTTTTACTAAACTCTCTTCTGAGGTTTTTTTCAGTAAGTGCACAGTAAATTCCTGCGAAAACATAAAAAGGAAGAAGGACTTCTGCATCCTGCATATAACACTGAAAGAATCCCGCAGTGAAAAGAACTGTAAATCCTGAAAAAAAAGAAGCTGATACTCTGTTTCTGAAAAAAAGAAGTCTTCTGAATATTAATATCCAGAAAAGAATATATAATAATGATGCACCGATTCCCCCGACCGACTGAATATGCAGAAGATCATGATGGGCATGTCCCCTGGGAGTAATGTACATTTCATACCATAGCTGCTCATTGTTCAGAATGTATTTCTCCGAAGCCTGTTCATGAAATTTTCGAAATGCACCGGAGCCTGTACCTGTCCAGAAATTTTCCAAAATCAGATCCAGTGTCGGTCTGTAGATGAAGTATCTCTGGTTCTCTGTTGTATTTTTTTTTCCTGCCTCAAAAAGTGCTCTCTGCAGCAGCCAGTTTTTCCGGATCAGAAAGAAAGCGCCTGAAAAAAGGACTGTCAGCAGAATAGAAAAAAGAACTGTTTTCTGAAATGAGATTCTGTTTTTCAGGAAGAGCCTTCCTGACAGAACTTTCAGAAAATCGGAATAGAAAGGAATCATAAGCAGCGAGAATGCACATCCGATCCAGACAGATCTGCTCTGATTGTAAAAGAGCACAAAAAGATATACCGCAAAAAGAATGAAAACAGAGGCAGACTTCAGAATATAAACAGCCCTTCTTTCCTTTCTGAACCGAATAAAAATACAAAAGCAGGAAAATAGAAAAACACCTGTAAAGAAAATCCCGAGCAGCCCTCCGAATGTAAGATGAGTGTTCATCAGTCCTACAGGAAGATATGTATTCAGTCCAAGAATATTTCCTGCAAAATGCTGCAGCCTAGAAGAAGGAGGGACATGAAACCCGTTCTGAATCCAGACAGCCAGACGAAAATTTGTAAATACAGAAGCGAACCCCGAAATCAGTACAATAAGAAAGGAAACAGCAGAAACTCGAATGATCTCTTTTTTATAATCTTCTGCAAGTTCAAATGCTGTCCAGAATGGAAAAAGCATCCACACATAGGAAATTTCCGATCTGAAGAGTTTTTTAAAAAGTGGAATTTCTGAATTCTGAAAAACTCCGGTAAAAAAGAGAACAGTGTACATTGCAATAAGCACATACAGTTCTTTTGGAAGATTCGGTTTTTCCCTGTTCCGTATTTTATGAATCAAAAGAAAAAAGGAAGAAAGAATGGAAAATCCTTCTGAAAGAGTGACGGATACAGGAAAAGTAAGAATAAAAATAGACAGAAAAATGAAAGAGAGTTTTTTCATGGATAAATCGTTGACAGTGCAGATGAAAGTCTTTTTCCATTCTATTTATTATGGGTCAGAGTGAAAATACAAAAATCCTTTTTTCGGCTGCAGTTATCACATTCAATGAAGAGAACAATATCAGAGACTGCATTTCCTCAGTTCATGAAATCGCGGACGAAGTGATTGTGCTCGACTCATTCAGCACAGACAGAACTCTTGAGATTGCAAAAGAGTTTCCAAAGGTAAAAATATTTCAGAAGGAATTCAGAGGACATATTGAGCAGAAAAACAATGCGATTGAACTCTGCTCCGGCAAATGGATACTTTCTCTGGATGCGGATGAAAGAGTCTCAGATCTGCTGAAAAAGGAAATACTGAATATTTTAAAGGACGACCCGGAAGAAATCTCAGGCTGGAAGATCCCGAGGCTTACTTTTCATTTGGGCCGATTCATCCGTCATGGAGGCTGGTATCCTCTGAAAAGATACAGACTGTTCCAGAAAGGAAAGGCTGTCTGGACAGGTGAAAATCCCCACGACTACATTGAAATCACGGGAACTGGAAAATCACTTTCAGGAGACATCATCCACTACAGCTTCAAGGATCTTTCTCATCAGGTGGACACAATCAACAAATTTTCCTCCATCGTAGGATTCACAAGATTCGGCAAAAAAATAAAATTCCCTATTATTAAGTCTTTTTATAAACCAATGGTAAAATTTCTGGAATGTTACATATTCAAGCTGGGTTTTCTTGACGGTTATCCCGGATTTGTGATTGCTGTGTCAAGCGCCTATTCCAGCTTTCTGAAATTTGCAAAACTCTACGAACTCCAGAACGGCACAGTGGAAAGACCTTCCAATCTCAGAAAAGACTATTCCCGCCCTGAATCTCCAAAATAATCCGACTTGACAAAGTCGCAATATTATCCGTGTTTATCTGTGTCCATTCGTGGTTTTATGCTTTTACACAGTTTCTAGAAAATCACAAACACTATGGAAAACAGATAGTATAAACATAATACCGGCGGAACAATCAGTGCAAAGAAAAATGAACTGAACATCAGCCGGAACATCTGGCTTTTGTCCACCTTGTAGATCTCGCACCCTCCTCTGATCACATTCAGTATGAAGCAGAAACAGAGTACAAAAAGAATGACAAAATATCCTGTACTTCCCTGAATTTTTACAAGAGACATCAGAATGGAAAACGGAGCAGCCAGACCGAATATGGAGATGGAATATCTGGAATAGGAAATCAGTATATTCAGATCCCCTGTTTTCTGATTTTTTCTGGCCTGATAGTCTGCCAGATAACTGAGTATCTCAGGAAATATCGAAAGGAAAAAAAGATGGGAAAGAAATTCTCCAAGCACAATCAGAGCGGCATTCGGACCGTAATCCCTTCTGATGTACATCCCTGCCACTGCAAGACTGAATGCAGCAAGCATGGACACGAGCACCTCTCTGATTCTCGATCTGTATTCCTCAAAGAAAAGAGAAAACTCATCCGGAGAAAACCAGACCAGATACAGATTATTGATCAGCACCGAATTCATTTGAATGTCCTGATCCCTGCAGGAAAAAGAACAAGCACGGGGGATCTCAAAAGTTCATTCCATACGACAGAACTTCCAGGCTGAAATGCAGTGTGCATTTTTGTGCTGAATATTTCGAGGAACTTGTCAAAAGGAGATTCTTCGTCTTCAATCAGATGAAGCAGACCGTCACTTCCTGCCAGTTCAGAAAGTTTGGCTCTGGCCTCTCTTCTTCCTCCGATCGCATCTACCAGATGGTTCTTCAGGGCTTCTTCTCCTGAAAAAATTTTTCCTTCTGCAGATTTCTCCACATCGGCCTTGGGAATGTTTCGTCCTCTGCTCACATCGCTGATAAAACGATTGTAAGTACTCTTAAGCATATTCTGAATAATCTCTTCCTCTTCTTCACTCGGTGCCTTGTACATGGACAGGATATCCTTGTATTTTCCCTGTTTGTATACATTCATCTTCACATTGTATTTTTCCAGAAGTCCTGAAATATCAGGGGTCATTGTAATCACGCCTATGGATCCTGTAATTGTTCCTGATTCGGCAAAAATATAATCTGCTGCAGCTGCTATATAGTACCCGCCGGAAGCTGCCAGATCCTTCATAGATACAACTATTTTCTTTGTCTTTCTAAGAAGCATCAGTTCTTCATAAATTTCCTGAGATGCAGCAACTGTTCCTCCGGGAGAATTCACCTCAATGAGTATTCCCTTGATGTCCTGTCTGTCTTCAATCTCTCTGAGTCTCGCAAGCACTGTATCTGCACCGGTACTCGAATAAGTGGACTTCCCGGAATGAATCTCTCCGTCAATTTTCAGAAGAAGGGCACTGGAATCCCCTTCCTTCAGTATTTTTTTGGAATGAGAAAGTTTGGTTGAGGACTTTCCGGCACTCGATTGGATGGTAATATTGAAGAGACCAATGATAGTGGACAGTACAGTGAATATAAGTATGAACAGCAGGGCTAATTTATTTCTTTCCATTAGAACTCTCTTTGAGATTTTGAATCATATCATACACAATAAAAATTCTGCCGGAAAATGAGAAAAGCATTTATTACAGGCGTTTTAGGTCAGGACGGAGCCTATCTATCCAAACTTCTTCTGGAGAAGGGATATAAAGTATTCGGCGGAGCCAGAAATTTCTCGGATGAGTCGCTTTGGAGACTGAAAAAACTGGGAACAGAGAAAGAAATCGCAAGAATTCCATTTGATCTTGCTGATCCGAAAGAACTCGAACAGATAATACAGGAAATTCGTCCAGATGAAATCTACAGTCTGGCAGCACAGAGCAGTGTTGCAAAAAGTTTTGAGGATCCTGTCGGAACTGCTTTAGTGAATGCTTTAGGTCCGCTCTATCTCCTGGAGGCACAGCGAAAACACTGTCCTTCCGGAAAACTTTTTCATGCAGGAAGTACAGAAATGTTCGGAGAATGTTCGGACAGAAGGCAGAATGAAAATTCCGCATTTTCACCTTTGAATCCCTACTCCTCTGCAAAAGTATATGCATATAATATCATGAAAAACTACAGAAATATATTCGGTCTGTTCACTGTAAACGGAATCCTTTTCAATCATGAATCTGAACTTCGGGGAAAACAGTTCTTTACAAGCAAAGTAGTAAATCATGCAGCCAGATACTCATCAGGAGAACCCTGTGTACTGAATGTAGGCAATATAGATGCTGAAAGGGACATTGGTTTTGCAGGAGACTTTGTACAGGCAATGTATCTTTCCCTGCAGGCAGAGAGACCGGACGACTATATCATCTCAGCCGGAAAAAAATATAAAATCAGGGAATTTATAGAAGCTGCATACCGTGCAGCAGGAACCGAAATCATCTGGAAAGGAAAAGGAAAAGAGGAACAGGGATTTGACTCCCGTACCGAAACTCTAGTCATTCAGGTCAATCCGGCAAATTTCAGGCCGGTGGAAGTGGAAAGTCAATGGGGAGATCCTTCTAAAATAGAAAAGCTGCTCGGATGGAAGGCTGCAACTGGACTTTCTGAAATTGCAGAAAGAATGGTAAAGGATGAGATAATATCAATTAAATCATCTCAAAGATAGGAAAGAACAATGGACAGGAAAGAATTTTTCAGACAGGGTTTTTTAGGGCTGAAAAAAACTCTGAAACAGGTAGATGAAATTAAGGAAGAAGCAGTTTCCATTGCATCGGAAAATCTGAAAGGAAATGATGAAGACGAAATACTTTCTCGAACTGAACCTGAAATT
>JBPOJG010000367.1:0-18128 GCA_052033835.1 Spirochaetota bacterium | reverse complement strand
CTGAAAGAAATAGTACAAGAAAACTTTTCGATTAAAAGTATAAATGTTGCCAAGTACGGTCTATATAAAAACATGGTAAAAAAACTGTGTTTCGAGCATTCGACTTTCGATGGAAAGTGGAAGAGTGGTAAAGTCCACGGCTTCTTAGAAGCTCGAACAGATTTGCAGAGTTATGTAGAATTTGACATCTCTCTGGAAGGAATACTCAAAGATTCCATTACTTCCGCGTTCAGTGAATTCAGTTCACACGGATGGGAAGGTCTCCCGGTTTTGGGAATGAATCTGAGAGTTGTTGGATATGAAGCCCCTGAGATTATCGAGGAGCACACGCCCAGCCTGATTAAGATCGCTGTCATCAGCGGACTCAAGTCAGTTCTTCCCGGAACAGTTGTCTGCATAGGTCCAGTCAGTTTTTTTGAAATTCATGTCCCGCAGAATTATACGGGTAATGTAATTTCTCTCCTGAACAAAAGGCACGCAAAAGTTACGAGCCTTGAGGTGGCGGACGATTTAAAGTCTGTCCTGAAAGGAGAAGCTTCTGCTGATAACTTGCTAGGCTTCACTGCAGCCTTGCGAAATATGACGCAGGGGAAGGGTTTTGTTACTCTGAATACTTTTTTTAAGTATGATAAATTCAGCAAAATTGCTGAAACAACGGATTGATGATTAACGAGGAGTTAAACGACAATGGCTAAAGAAAAATTTGATCGAAGCAAACCGCATTTGAACGTCGGTACGATTGGACACGTTGACCATGGTAAGACTACTTTAACAGCTGCGATTACTTCCACACTCGCAAAGAAGATTGGTGGTAAAAACAAGTCTGTAAAGTATGATGAAATTGACAACGCTCCCGAGGAAAAAGCTCGTGGGATAACTATTGCAACATCTCACCAGGAATATGAGACTGCAGGGCGTCATTATGCTCACGTTGATTGTCCAGGTCACGCTGACTATGTCAAGAACATGATCACCGGTGCTGCTCAGATGGATGCGGCTATCCTCGTGGTTTCTGCAACTGACGGTGCTATGCCTCAGACAAAAGAACATATCCTGCTCGCAAGACAGGTTGGTGTTCCTTACATCATTGTGTTCCTGAACAAAGCAGATATGCTTGCAGATGATGAAAGAGAAGATATGATTGCAATGGTTGAAGAAGAAATTCGCGACCTCCTGAAAAAATACAACTTCCCTAAAGAAGGACAGGGCGAGATCCCAATAGTACACGGATCTGCACTGAAAGGCCTCGAAGGTGAAGATACTGAACTCGGAATGAAAGCAATCATGAAACTGATGGATGCTCTGGATTCTTATGTTCCAGTTCCTAAGCGTGTGACTGACAAACCTTTCATTATGCCGGTAGAAGACGTATTCTCTATTACTGGTCGTGGAACTGTTGCTACTGGTAGAGTGGAAGCAGGTATCCTGAAAGTGAACGAAGAAGTGGAAATCGTAGGTATCAGACCGACTGCTAAAACTACAGTAACTGGTATTGAAATGTTCCGTAAACTTCTGGATCAGGCTGAAGCTGGTGACAACATCGGTGCACTCCTGAGAGGTACTAAGAAAGAAGACATCGAAAGAGGTCAGGTTCTTTCTAAGCCAGGTTCCATTACTCCTCACAAAAAGTTTACTGCTGAGGTTTACGTTCTTACAAAAGATGAAGGCGGTCGTCACAAGCCATTCTTCAATAACTATCGTCCACAGTTCTACTTCAGAACTACAGACGTAACAGGTGTATGTTCTCTGCCGCAAGGAAGAGAAATGGTTATGCCTGGTGACAACGTGTCAATGGTAATTGAGCTTATCAGCCCGATTGCAATGGATAAGGGATTAAACTTTGCTATCCGTGAAGGTGGAAGAACCATCGGATCCGGTGTTGTAGCAGAGATCATAGAGTAGTTAGATGGCTGGCCAGAGAATAAGAGTAAAACTAAGAGCATTCGATTATAAGCTGATTGATCAATCAACTTATGAGATTGTAGTGACTGCAAAAAGGACCGGAGCGAAAGTTTCCGGTCCCGTCCCGCTGCCTACAAAAGTGGAGCGTTATACAGTTCTTCGTTCACCTCACGTGAACAAAAAGTCCCGTGAGCAGTATGAAATGAAAACACACAAGCGCCTGATTGATATTTTGGATACAAACGAAGACACAGTAGAAGCTTTAATGAAACTGCAACTGCCTGCCGGGGTATCAGTGGACATTAAATCGTAAGGGTTTATAAAATGACGAAAGGATTAATTGGAAGAAAAATAGGTATGTCTCATGTTTATGCAGAAAACGGAGACGTAGTACCTGTCACTGTATTGGAAGTAGGTCCCTGCAGTGTTTCCCAAATTAAGACTCCTGAAAAAGACGGATACTATTCCGTGCAGCTGGCTTATGGAGATGTGAAAGAACACAGGATGACTAATCCTGAAAAGAAGCATCTTGCTAAGAATGGAATTTCTCCTAAAAGACATCTTAAAGAATTTAAGCTGGATGGAGAAGCACCTGCACTGGGTACGACCGTTACAATTTTGGATGTGTTCAAAGAGCTTGATACTGTCAAGGTAACGAGCAAGTCCAAAGGGAAAGGTTTTCAGGGAGTGACAAAAAGGCACGGACACCATGGTGGCCCTGCTGCGCACGGTTCCAGATTTCACAGACATCCGGGATCATCTGGAGCAGGAACGACTCCTGCCAGAATTTTTAAAGGTATGAAGTATCCGGGAAGAGCCGGAGGTCTTCAGACAACAGTAAGGAATCTGAAGATTGTCAAGATTCTTAAGGACGAGAACCTTCTCTTAGTTTCTGGAAGTATTCCTGGGAATAACAAGTCCTTAGTGACAATTGAGAAAATTTAAGGTAATATTGAAGGTAACGTGAGATGAAAGCCCGCAAGTTTTCCAAAGATGGAAAGTTTCTAAGTGAAGTGGATCTTCCTGCTTCGCTGTTTGCGCCCAAGAATGTGAGTCAGGGAGCAATATATGATGCTATCAAGGCTGAAAACGCCAATTTAAGACAAGGGACTCATTCAACTAAGGACAGAGGTGAAGTTCGAGGCGGAGGAAAAAAACCTTGGTCTCAGAAGGGAACTGGTCGGGCAAGACAGGGATCTTCAAGAGCACCTCATTGGGTAGGTGGTGGTATAATTCATGGCCCAAAGCCAAGAGATTATTCCATTCGTCTTTCCAGAAATGTGAAGAGAAAAGCAGTTGTCTCAATTTTGAACAAAAAAGCCGAAGAAGCTAGAATTAATATCCTCGAAGATCTTTCTTTGACTACATACAGCACAAAAGCTGTAGCAAATGTATTCAAAAATATGGGTCTGGACAAAACAGGAAATATAGGTCTGGTAGTCGCTGGGGAAAGCAAGGAAGTAAAATCTTCCGTGAGAAACATTCCTACAGTAAAATACATCAATTCAAAAAGAGTTGTGTGCCGCGAACTTCTGTATAACAACAGCATCGTAATTACAGAAAGCGCACTCAATGAACTGATAGAGCAGTATAAGGGAGTGGTTGAGCAATGAATCTGGACCATGTAATTATTTCTCCATTAATGACGGAAAAATCTCAGTCACTGAAAGAGATCGGACAGTCAATTGGAAAAAGAACTGTAAAATATGTTCTGAAAGTGCATCCAAATGCAAACAAAGTTTTGGTAAAAGATGCATTAAAAAAGATATACAATGTAGTTCCTGATTCAGTGAATATTCTGGTTCAGAAGGGCAAGCTGAAGAAATTCAGACAGTTTCCTTCACAGAAGCCTCATTGGAAAAAGGCCATTGTAACATTCAACAACGGGGCAAACATTGAATTTGCCAAGGGGGCTTAAATATGGGAATCCGCAAGTTTAAACCGACAACATCTTCGCTGAGATACAAGTCAGTTCTGGATTTTGCCGAAATCACTGCTGAAGAACCTTATAAACCTCTTACGAAAGTATTGAATTATAAGGCTGCTCGTGCAACATCAGGCCGAATCACAGTTCGTCAGAAAGGCGGACGTGTTAAGAGAAAGTACAGGGTCATTGACTTTAAAAGAACTAAAAAAGACATTCCAGCTGTTGTAAAAACAATTGAGTATGATCCGAACCGTTCTGCTTTTATTGCTCTGATCTGTTACAAAGACGGTGAGTATTCTTACATTTTGGCTCCGGAAGGACTGAAAGTAGGTGATACAATCATCTCCAGTGACAGTGCTGAAATCAAGCCTGGCAACACTCTTACATTGGATAAGATTCCTCCTGGAACAAACGTTCACAACGTTGAGCTTCATATCGGTAAAGGTGCTCAGATGGCTAGAACTGCGGGCGGTTTTGCAGTGATCGCAGCGAAAGACGGTGATTTTGTTACACTGAAGCTTCCTTCTTCTGAAGTAAGAAAAGTAAGGAAAGAGTGCATCGCAACTGTCGGAATTATCAGCAATAAAGATCATAACCTTGTTTCTTTAGGAAAAGCAGGCCGTTCCAGATGGCTTGGAAGACGTCCTAAGGTCAGAGGGGTCGTGATGAACCCGGTCGATCACCCGCACGGTGGGGGAGAGGGAAAAACTTCTGGAGGCCGTCACCCAGTCAGCCCATGGGGTCAGCCTACTAAAGGTTACAAGACCAGAAGAAAAGCGAGACCTAGTGACCGCTTTATCGTTTCGGGCAGAAAACGCAACAGGAATAGAGGCAATTAATCTATGGCAAGAAGTTTAAAAAAAGGCCCATTCATAGACGACCATCTTATGAAAAAAGTGACCAAGATGAACTCTGAGGGAAATCTCAAGCCGTTCAAAACTTGGTCTAGAAGAAGCACTATATTTCCAGATATGGTCGGACATACCGTAATGATTCACACAGGAAACAAATTCAATCCTGTGTATATCAGAGATACAATGGTTGGTCATAAGCTTGGTGAGTTTGCCGCTACAAGGACATACAGAGGCCATGCGAATCAGGACAAGAAGGTGAAGAAATAATGGAAGCTAAAGCAGTTGCAAGATACGTCAGAGTTTCTGCAAGAAAAGCAAGGCTTGTTGCCAACGAAATCAGAGGCTACGATTACCTCGAAGCCAAAGATATTCTGAAATTCACAAACAAAGCTGTTGCAAAGGTCATTCTGAAGGTTTTAGATTCTGCTGCAGCGAATGCAGTTGTAGCAGACAGTTCAGTAGATGAAACTCAGCTTTATGTAAGCAAGATTTATGTGGATGAGGGACCGATGCTCAAGCGTTTTCGTGCTAGAGCAAGAGGCCGTGCCGCAAGAATCAGAAAAAGGCAAAGCCACATCACCATAGTGCTGTCAGATTAATAGGGAAAGAGAATGGGACAAAAAGTTAATCCAATCGGTTTAAGACTGGGAATCACAAGAACTTGGGATTCCATCTGGTTTGCAAAAGAAGATTACAGAAAGAATCTTCATGAAGATCTGAAAATTCGTGAATTTCTTGAAAAGAGATTCAAGAACAGCGCGCTGGTCAGAGTTATCATAGAGAGATTTCCTGAAAAGATCAATGTGAATCTTCATACTGCAAAACCTGGAGTCGTGATCGGGCAGAAAGGTCAGAATATTGAGAATGTGAAAACACAGATCAAAAGTTTTTCTGACAAGCCGATCAATTTGAATATTGTAGAAGTAAAAAAGCCTGAAGTTGTTGCGCAAGCGATTGCGGAAACAATTGCAACTCAGATGGAACAGCGTATGCCGTTCAGAAGAGTAATGAAGGCTGAACTCAGAAGAGCAATGAGAGGCGGAGTAGAGGGAATCAAAATTTCCATTTCCGGTCGTTTGAACGGTGCTGATATGGCTAGAATTGAAAGTTACAAAGACGGCCGTGTTCCACTTCATACTCTCCGTGCTAAACTGGATTTTGGTTTCAAAGAAGCCAAGACCACTTACGGACAGATTGGGATTAAAGTTTGGACTTATTCCGGGGATCATATCCAGAATAAATCTGAAGAAACAGAAGATAAATACGCAGTTAAGCGTAGAACGGATTGATTAGGTACAAGTATGCTATCTCCAAAAAGAGTAAAATTCAGAAAACGTCAGATCGGTCATCTTCAAGGTAAAGATGAAAGCGGCAACAAGGTATCCTTCGGGGAATATGGCCTTATGGCGATTACTTCGGGAAGACTGACTGCAAGACAGATCGAAGCAGCAAGGATTTCGATCAACAGAAGAATTAAAAGAGGCGGGAAGATTTGGATTCGTATATTTCCGCATATTCCTGTAACAAAGAAACCTGCAGAAACTCGTATGGGTAAGGGAAAGGGAAATCCTGAATTCTGGGTGGCAGAAATTCGTCCAGGAAGAGTACTGTTTGAAATGGCAGGTATTGAAGAAGAAGCAGCAAGAAAAGCTCTTGAAATGGCTTCTTTCAAACTTCCAATCAAAACATTATTTGTGAAGAGGACTCTTGTATGAAAGTAAAACTGCATGAACTTAAAGACGCTGAAATTTCAACACAGCTGAAAGATGCATCTAAAGAACTGCGTGAGCAGAGATTTCAGTTTGCAGTGACTAGATCTCTCGAGAATCCTAAGAAAATTCGCAATCTGAAGAAGAAGATTGCGAGACTTATGACAATCCAGAGAGAACGTGAGATTGCAGCTTCCAAGACAGCGGAAAAAGCAGCTAAGGCTGCAGCGCCTGCTGTAAAGGGAAAGAAAGGGTAATACTGTATGGAAAATACTGAAAAAACACGCAAAAGAGTACAGGGCAAAGTAGTCAGTGCGAAGATGAAAAAGACTGTTGTCATCGAGTTCGAAACTCGTCATACACATTCCAAATTCAAGAAGATCACTAAGAAGACTACTCGTCTGAAAGTGCATGATGAAAACAGCCAGTGCAAAGAAGGCGATATCATCATTGCTGAAGAGACTCGTCCTTTATCCAGAGAAAAACGTCATCGTCTTTTCAAAATCGTAATGGAGGCTAAGTAATATGATACAGCAGGAAACAGTCCTTCAAGTGGCAGATAATTCCGGAGCTAAAAGAGTGATGTGCATTAAGGTTCTTGGCGGTTCCAAAAAACGTTACGCAACTATCGGTGATGAAATCATCGTTGCTGTCAAAGATGCTCAGCCTGCATACGGACTCCGTGACGGAATCGGTAAAAAGGTACATGCAAAGGCAGTTCAAAGAGCAGTTGTAGTCAGAACTAAAAAAGAAATCAGAAGAGCAGATGGAACATACATTCGCTTTGATGATAACGCAGTTGCATTGATTGACGACAAAGGAAGTCCTAAAGGGACCCGTATCTTTGGGCCAGTTGCCAGAGAGCTGAGAGACAAGAAATATATGAAGATCGTATCTCTTGCACCGGAGGTGTTATAATGGCGAAGAAACTTCCTTACAGAGGATCTGAACCTACTAAGTTCAAGAAAATCAAACTGAAAAAAGATGATGAAGTCATTATCATTTCAGGGAAAAAAGAAGATAAGGGAAAAGTAGGAAAAATTCTGTCTATTGATAAGAAAAAAGACAGAATTTTCGTGAGCGGCATCAATAAACGCAAAAAGTTTGTAAGACCGACCCAGGAAAACCCGCAAGGCGGAGTAGTGGAGATTGAGCAGTCAATTCATATTTCCAATGTAATGCTCTATGACACAAAAGTTAAAAAGGGTGTAAGAGTAGGTTTCCAGGGCGAAGGCAACAAGAAAGAGCGTGTTTCCCGGGGGAAAAAATAATTTATGAGTACCGTACCTAGACTAAAATCAAAGTATTTAAAAGAAATTAAGCCTTCACTGGTTGAAAAATACAAATACTCTTCTACTATGGAAGCGCCTAAGCTTGAGAAAATTGTAATCAACGTAGGGATGGGAGACGGGCATACAAACCCTAAGGCTCTCGAATCTGCGCTGGAAACTCTTGGGCTCATTACTGGCCAGAGAGCAGTGAAGACTAAAGCGAAGAAGTCCATCGCCGGATTCAAATTGAGAGAAAATATGAATATCGGATGTATGGTTACTCTTCGTGGGAACAAAATGTTTGAATTCCTGGACCGATTTATAAACGTGGCTTTACCGAGGGTTCGGGATTTTAAAGGTGTAAATCCTAAGGGGTTTGACGGCAGAGGGAATTATAATATGGGAATTAAAGAACAGATTATCTTTCCTGAGATCCAGTTTGACAAGGTTCACAGTATTCATGGTATGAACATTGCGTTTATCACTTCATCTAAAACAAATGATGAGGCTTTTGATTTGCTTAAAGGCTTTGGAATGCCTTACAAGAAGTAGGAGAATAGAATGGCTAAGAAATCGATGATAGCCCGTCATGCCAAAAAAAAGAAATTCAAGGTGCGGGAATACAATAGATGCGGAACATGTGGACGTCCGAGAGCTTTTCTGAGAAGATTTGGTATGTGCCGTCTCTGTTTCCGTGAATATGCAGGAAATGGACAGATCCCTGGCGTCAGAAAGGCATCTTGGTAAGAGAGGAATAGTATGTTAACAGATCCAATTTCAGATATGCTGACTAGAATCAGAAACGCAGGAAGAGCAAAACACAATTCCTGCAAAGTTTCCGGAAGCAGAATTAAAAAATCCATCTTGGACATCCTGAAAGATGAAGGTTTTATCAAAGAATATCAGGAAGTAAAAGAAAACAATATTTCAAATCTGGAAGTTTTCTTGAAATATGACATGAAAAAGAAGCCTGTCATTTCACAAATTGACAGAAATTCCCGTCCAGGAAGAAGAATTTATATTAAAGCCGAAGATGTCAAGCCGGTCAGAAGTAATATGGGAATCGCTATTCTCTCTACTTCCAAAGGTGTAATGACAAACAAGAAGGCGAAGACGCTGAAAATCGGAGGAGAAGTAATCTGCACTGTATTCTAAGCAGATGAAATCGTGAAATATGTCCAGAGTAGGAAAAGAACCAGTTAAACTTCCCCCTAAAGTGGAAGTAAAACAAGTGGGCGGCTCTATTGAAGTGAAGGGTCCGCTAGGAACTCTTCAGACTCCTATCTATGATGGGATTCAAATGGAGCAGGACAATGGTGTTGTTAAATTTAAGAGAAGCAGTGAAGCGCAGAACATTGTAGCACTTCATGGTTTAGTAAGAGCTCTTTTTAACAATTCTGTGAAAGGTGTAACTCAAGGTTGGGCTAAGAATCTTGAAATTTTTGGAGTCGGTTACAGAGCTAAGAAGAAAGGAACTAACTTAGTGATGAGTTTAGGTTTTTCTCATGAAGTTGTATTTCCTGAACCTCCTGGAATTAAAATTGAAGTAGCTGATCAGCTGAAGATCAAGATCACAGGGATTGACAGACAGTTGGTCGGTCAAGTAGCTGCAAACCTTAGAGGATTAAAGCAGCCGGAACCTTACAAAGGTAAGGGGATTAAGTACAGTGATGAAGTTGTTCGTCGTAAAGCCGGTAAGACAGGGAAGAAATAAGTTATGATTTCAAGAAAAGGAATTCAGGAATCCAGTACCAGAAGAACTGAGAGGATACGTTACAAACTCAAGAAAAATGGGGATCGTCCTCGTCTGGTTTTGAATAAGACTAACAGATATCTGATAGCTCAGATTGTAGATGATACAAACGGAACTACATTGGCATATGCAATGTCATCAGAAAAAGATTTTCCTGTGCAGGGTTATTCTAGAAAGAATAAAAAGTCTGCAGCTGAGCTTGGAAAGATCCTTGCGCAAAGAGCAAAGGGAAAAGGTGTAACAAAGGTAATGTTTGACAGATCTGGGAAGATCTATCATGGGAATTTAGCAGCCTTTGCAGATTCAGCTAGAGAAGGAGGCTTGGAATTCTAATGGCACATATCGAAGAAGAAGCAAAAGAGTTTTCTGAGAAGGTGGTCAAGATTGACCGAGTAGCAAAAGTGGTAAAAGGGGGACGTAGATTCTCCTTTAACGCACTGACTGTAGTTGGAGACACAAAAAACAGAATCGGAATCGGTTTTGGAAAAGCAAATGAGGTTCCGGATGCAATTCGCAAGTCGATTGAATCTGCTAAGAAAAACCTTGTTAAGATAAATGTGATTGGTCATACTATTCCTCATGAAGTGATTGGAAAGTTCAAGTCAGCAAGAGTTCTTCTGAAGCCTGCTGCTCCTGGAACTGGAATTATCGCAGGGGACTCTGTTCGTTCAGTAGTAGAAAAGGCTGGTGTTCAGGACGTTCTTTCCAAGTCTTACGGATCGGGCAACCCAATGAACATCGTGAAAGCAACATACGAAGCACTGAAACAGCTGGAAACTCCGCTGATGGTAGCAAAGAAGCGCGGTGTTACACTGAAGAAACTTTTCGGTCAGGAATTCTGAGAGAGGAATATTCAATATGGAAAAAGTTAAAATAACTCAAGTTAGAAGCTGTATAGGTGTCATTCCTAACCACGTAAAAGTGGTCAATGCTCTTGGACTCGGAAGAATCGGAAAGTCAAGAGTACATGAATTGACTCCTCCGATAAAAGGTATGCTTAGAAAAGTAGGATACCTTGTAAAACAGGAGAAAGCATAAAATGTCCAATACTGATTTTGCAAAAAGATCTGAGATTTACAAAGGAAAAAGAACTAAGAAGTCTGCTAAGAAAGCGAATACTTCCAATTCTGTTCCTGTACCAAAAAATTCCAGAAAAGATAAGAAAAGAGTAGGTCAGGGACCTGGTTCCGGGATGGGTAAAACATCCACTAGAGGACAAAAAGGTCAGAGAGCAAGAGCGTCCAGTATGAGACCTGGATTTGAAGGTGGACAGATGAGACTTTCTCTGCGTATGCCTAAAAGAGGTTTTACAAACATCTTTAAAGATGTTTTTCAGCCGGTAAATCTCTCTGTTCTGACTAAGATGAATTTTTCAGGTGAAGTGACTCCAGCACTGCTCGAAGAGAAAGGTCTGATCAAATCTGCGAAAGGAAAAATAAAATTCCTTGGTTCTGGTGAGCTTACGTCCGGTCTGAAACTTGTCGGTGATGCAATATCTTATTCCGCTAAAGAAAAGCTTGAAAAAGCCGGTGGAAGTTTTTCTGCGAGAGTTGTAGAAAAGAAGACTAAAGAGTAAGAGAATTTATGCTTTCAGCCATTACGACAATATTTAAAATCACAGAACTTAGAAACAGAATTGTTTTTACAGTAACTATGCTTCTTCTTTTCCGTATGGGGACTCATGTTACGATTCCTGGAATCAACAGTCTGGTAGTTTCTCAAATTGCTGCAGATAATCCGGATAGCGGCGGGTTTGTTGGCTTAGTCAACCTTTTTGCGGGTGGGGCGCTTTTGAAGTTCTCCATTTTTGCACTTGGGATTATGCCTTATATTTCCTCCTCGATCGTTATGCAGCTCGTAATGGTTCTGTTTCCTCAACTTCAGAAACTTCAGAAAGAAGGTGAAGAGGGAAGAAAAAAAATCAACCAGTACACTAAGTATGGAACAATTATTCTCTGTGCTATTCAGAGTTCCGCAGTTGTTCTTCTCGCAAGAAACTGGGCAAGTCAAGCTGGTCCGACTGGACTGAAATATTCAAATCTGATTGATCCAAGTATGCAAAGTGTATTTCTTCCTTTGGGTATGCTTACAATCACTGCAGGGACAATGCTCCTGATGTGGATGGGTGAGCAGATCACTGAAAGAGGGATTGGAAACGGAACGTCTCTGATTATCTTTGCAGGTATTGTCGGAAGAACCCCAGAAGCTGTCGCACAGCTCCTTACTTCTAAAGAAGCTGATCCTTTATCTGTGTTGATATTATTTGTACTGTTTATCCTTTTGATCTCATTTACAGTCATACTGACTCAAGGTGTCCGTAAGGTACCTCTTCATTATGGAAAACAGATGCAGGGCAGAAAAATGGTACAGGCGAGAAGTCAAAGCCTTCCGTTCAAAGTAAATGCATCGAACGTTATGCCGATCATTTTTGCATCGAGCTTAATTCTTTTCCCACAGACTATATTTTCCACTCTGTCTCAGAATTTTACAACTTGGGCTGGATGGGCAGTTGTTCTGGATTTCTTTAATCCGTTTTCAGTAGTATGGTACAGAGCCGGATTCTACTATATGATCTATGCTGGTTTGATTATATTCTTTGCATACTTTTATATCTCCATATTGTATAACCCTGGAGAATTGGCTGAGAACCTGAAGAAATACGGAGGATTTATTCCAAATGTCCGTCCAGGCTCACCTACAAAGGAGTATATTGAGAAGATTCTGAACAGAATCACTCTTCCTGGAGCAGTATTTCTTTCAGCACTGGCTTTGGCACCTTATCTGATCATCAAACTCCTGAACATCGGAGTGAATACTGGCGGTGGTGCACTTGTTTACACATTTGGGGGAACTTCTCTCCTGATTATGGTCGGTGTTGCGATGGATACTCTGAAGCAGATCGAAGCACAGCTCACAATGAGAAATTATGAAGGATTTATGAAAAAATCCAAGATCAAGGGGAGGTAAGAATTTATGAAGAGATTAATATTTATGGGGCCTCCCGGTGCAGGGAAAGGAACACAGGCAAAAGTGATATCAGTTGAATTTAAAATTCCTCAGATATCGACTGGAGATATTCTAAGATCATCTATTCAGGCTGGCACAGAAATGGGCCTGAAGGCCAAGAAGTTTATGGATGCCGGTGATCTCGTTCCCGATGAAGTAGTAATCGGAATTATTCGTGACAGACTGAAAGAGTCGGATTGTGTCAACGGGTATATTCTCGATGGATTTCCTAGAACAACTGAGCAGGCAAAGGCATTGGACCAGCTGCTTCAGTCAATTGGAAGCAAGCTGGATGCAGTTGTAAATATTGCAGTTCCTGACAATGAATTAGTTTCTAGACTGCTGGAAAGAGCAAAAATAGAGGGAAGAGCTGATGACAACGAGGAAACGATCAAAAATCGTCTCTCCAATTATAATCAGAAAACTTTCCCTCTGTTGGATTATTATCGTTCCACAGGTCTTTTGAAGGAAATTGACGGAGTCGGCAAACCAGAGGAAATTACTGCTTTAATTAAGAAGGGCATTTAAAAACATGGCAAAAGAAGAAGCAATCACAGTAGACGGTACAGTAATGGAACCTCTGCCGAACGCTATGTTTCGAGTTGAACTCGAAAATGGACACAAGATTTTGGCTCATATTTCCGGTAAAATGAGAATGCATTATATTAGGATTTTGCCAGGTGATAAGGTGACTGTAGAACTTTCTCCTTATGATCTGACCAAAGGCAGAATAACTTACAGAAAGAAGTAGGATGATTATGAAAGTAAGAGCATCAGTTAAGAAAATTTGCAGCAGTTGCAAGGTGATTCGCAGAAACAACGTGATCCGTGTAATTTGCACAAACCCAAAACACAAGCAGAGGCAAAAGTAAATGGCAAGGTTCGCAGGAATTGACTTACCTAGAGAAAAGCGGATCGTAGTAGGTCTGACATATATATACGGCATTGGACGTTCTTCTTCTGAAAAGATTTTGAAAAAAGCCGGAGTAGACGAAAGCGTTCGAGTGAAAAATCTGACTGAAACTCAGGAAAATGCAATCCGTAAAGTTCTGGAAGAAGGATACGCATTAGAGGGTGATTTAAGATCAGAGACTCAGTTGAACATCAAGAGATTGATGGATATCGGCTGTTATCGCGGTCTTCGTCATAGAAAAGGGTTGCCTGTCCGTGGACAAAGAACAAGGACAAACGCCAGAACTCGCAAAGGTGTTAAGAAAACTGTTGCGAACAAGAAGAAAGTAACTAAGTAGACTAGGTGAATCATGGCTGAGAAAGAAAAAGACAAAAAGACCAAAAAGGTCAAGAAAAGAGAAAAGAAGAACATTCCGAGAGGAAAAGTTTATATTCAAGCTTCTTTCAATAACACGATTGTAACTGTGACTGATATGGCTGGGAATACAATCTCCTGGTCATCTTCAGGACTGATGGCATTTAAGGGTTCAAAAAAGTCCACTCCATATGCAGCTCAGGTTGCAGCTACAAATGCAGCTGAAAAAGCAATTGATATTGCAGGAATCAGAGAAGTGGATGTTCTTGTTTCCGGTCCTGGAATCGGAAGAGAATCTGCTATCAGATCACTTGCATCTAAGGGACTTTCGATCAAGATGATCAAAGATATTACTCCTCTGCCCCATAATGGATGCAGACCGAGAAAAAGAAGAAGAGTTTGATAGGGGAATTATAGGATGGCAAGATATACAGGTCCAGTTTGCAAACTTTGCAGAAGAGAAGGATTAAAACTTTATTTGAAAGGAAGTCGTTGTTTCAATAAAGAAAAATGCAGTTTTGAAGATAGAAAAAATCCTCCAGGTCTTCCACCAAAGAAGAAAGGAAAGATTACAGACTATTCTCTTCAGCTCAGAGAAAAGCAAAAGGTCAAAAGAGTTTATGGAGTTCTTGAAAAACAATTCCGTGATTACTTTGAAAAAGCAAACCATATGGAAGGCATTACAGGTGAACTTCTTCTTCAACTTTTGGAAAGAAGACTGGATAATGTTGTGTTCAGATTGGGATTTGCATCTTCAAGAGCTCAGTCCAGATCGATGATTGCTCACGGGCATATTACTGTAAATGGTGCAAAAGTTGATATTCCGTCTTACCAGATTAAGATTGGTGATAAAATTTCTTTCAAAGAAAAGATGATGAAATCTCCAACTCTGGATCAGAATATTAAATTTGCTCAATCTATGAATCGTCATCCTAGCTGGCTGACTCCTGACTATTCCAGTTTTACTGGGGAAGTGACTGCAATGCCTGCAAGAGAACACATTGATATCCCTGTTAAAGAGCAGGTTATCGTAGAATTGTATTCTAAATAATTAGAAGGATTTCGAGAATCATGCATAAGAATCTACTGAAAGGTTTCAAAAGACCTAAAAAGATTGAATACTTTACTGAAACCAGTGAACCCAACTATGGAAAGTTTACTGCAGAGCCTTTTGAAAGAGGTTTTGCAACAACAGTAGGAAATTCACTTCGCAGAACTCTGATGTCTTCTATTGAAGGTGCCGCAATTTCTGCAATTCGGATTGATGGAGTGACTCACGAATTTTCGATTATCGAAGGAGTCGTGGAAGACGTTCCAAGAATCATTTTGAATCTGAAGCAGGTATTTGTAAAGTATGAACCTGAAGACAGAGATCAGAATAAAGTCATTCATGTTGAATTAAAGGGTCCTGGATATTTTCGTGCAGGAGACTTGGCAGTTGATTCTTCCATTGAAATCATGAATCCTGATCTGATCATTGCAACTTTGAATGAAGATGCAAATGTGATCATGGATTTAGAAATTCAGAGAGGAAAGGGTTATATTCCTGCTGAAGAGAGAAAAAAAGATATTGAAGTTCTTGGAACTATTCCAATAGATTCTTTATTCTCTCCTGTTACAAAAGTGCTTTTTGAAATCAGTGAAACTAGAGTTGTTCAGAGATCTGATTATGAAAAGCTTACTTTGGAAATCTGGACGAACGGATCCATTTCTCCTGAAGATGCACTTGCACAGGCTGCTAAAATCCTGAAAGAGCATTATACTATCTTCATTAATTTTGAAGAAGAGATGGAAGAAGAAGTGGAAGAAATGGATGAGGCAGATCAAAAACTGAAAGCGTCCCTTTCAAAACATGTGGAAGAATTGGAACTTTCCGTTCGTTCACTGAATGTTCTGCGCAGTCTGGAAATTGATTTTATCGGTGATTTAGTAAAAAGAAACGAGGATGAACTTACGAAGTCAAGACACTACAGTGAGCAGTGTCTGCAGGAATTAAAGTCCAAACTTTCGTCATTAGGTTTGTCCTTTGGGATGAGGGATTTTTAAATGAACAAAAGAAACAAAGTCAAGTCACTTAACAGGGATTCTCAGCATAGAAAAGCTATGATTGGGAATATGGTAACCAGTCTTTTTAAACATGAAAGAATTGAATCTACTCTGGCTAAGATCAAAGTAGTTCGTTCTCATGCTGAAAAGCTGATCACTCGTGCAAAGAAAAATCTTGCTCAGGATCTGAAACCGGAGATGAGCCTTCATAACAAAAAAGAAGTGATGAAGAAGATTCATGACAGAGATGTTGTTACAAAACTCTTCAATGACATTGCACTCAGATTCAAGGATACAAATGGCGGATACACTAGAATTCTGAAGCTTGTAAACAGAGCATCTGATAATTCTGAAGTCGGTATTTTGGAGCTTGTGAGCAGAAAAACTCAGGATGTTCTGAAAGCAGAAAGAAAAGAAGCACTTGTTCAGCTCGATAAACTCAGAAAAGAGAAAAAGATTCAGAACAAGAAAAAGAATATCGAAAGGAAAAATGCTCCTAAGAAGACAGTTGAAGCTGCTTCTAAGGGAACTAAGACTCCGAAGTCGAAGCCAGCAAAATCTTCAAAATAATTTTTTCTTAAAAGACTTGGACGTGATAAAAGAGGGACGAAAGTCCCTTTTTTTGTTTTGGACCATTCCCGCACTTATGAGCATATCCTCCCCACAAGTCTTTTGAATTTTGTCGGTGCAGAAAAAATTGTCTGTTCTGTCATTTCGAGCAGCGAAGCGAAGTGAGAAATCTTAAAACGTTCTGTGAGAAAAACTTTATTTCTGAATGAATGCTTCCGCAGAGCAAGCTTGGATGCCGCCATTTTTTAATATAAATCCATATAAACTTGAACTGTTGAAAACAACCGGATAACGAATTGTGCCGATCGCCGAAAGAAATTTTCTCTTTTGAATGTTTAAGATCAATTGGCACATACAGCTAGCCAAAAAATAATGAGTAATTATTTTTGACAGTTAGTATATGACTGCTGTGAAATCAGATGATGCATTGAATTCAGAGGCAGTTCCAAGGAGAATGGATGAGAATATTATTTTTGATTATGCTTGTTATTACAGTCAGCTGTACAAAGAAAATGCCCGGGGACAAAGGCGACATCAAACCTAAAGAACCAGTAAAAGGGAAAATAGCATTTGGCGAGATCCGTTATGAAGGAAAATCAGAAGAAAAATGGTTCGGAGAGTTCGTGCAGAATGAACTTTCCGACCATCTTCACAGAGTGTTCGGCGATCAGATTCTGGAAGAGAAGGACTATGAAACTGCACACAAGAAAGCTGTGGCTGCAGGCCCGAAAAAAACTCCGGAAGAGCTTGGTCTGGATGCTGCGAAGAATCTGAAAGCAGACTATCTGCTGTCCGGAAAAATCCAGAATCAGGATCAGCTTAAGATTGATATAAAAATATATAAAACTTCAGATAGTCAAGCTGTTTTGAATATAGCTTTTGAAGGGACAAAAGAACAGTTCTATGATCTTTTTCCGTTTATTCCTGAGAAAATCAGTCCAGAGCTGAGTCTGAATCAGGAACTGAAAAAACTTATTGATGTCTTCAGCACAAAACAGTACGGAGCCATTGAGCCTTATGCGAAAGCAAATTTCATTGAAAAGGATGCTGATAAAAAAATTGCGCTCCTGACTCAGTCGCTTGCCGCAGACCCTGAATATCAGCCTGCACTGAGAGAACTGGCTTTCACATATTCTGAAAAAGGCGACCCAAAGAAAGCAATTGAAACATACCAGAAATGCAAAGATAAAATGGAGAAAAATCAGCTCCAGAATACAGCAGCTTATGCAAGGACGCTTGGCAATCTGGTGGAATACCTTTCCAAGACAAATGACCGGAAGGCATATATGGCTGCGTTCAAGCAGTATCTTGAAGCAGGAGAAAAAACCGGAATAGGAATTTCTCAGGGACTTTTTGATTTTGGAGTTTTTCTTCATATGAAAGAAGGCAAGTCCTGCGAGGGACTGGTTTATCTGGAAAAACTGGCGAAGCAGCCCGATGTAAAAGATTTTGAGCTGAATGATTTTTCGAATCTCCTTGCTGATGTAAGAGAACTCTGCAGAAAGTAGTTAGGAAACCAGCAAGCGAAATTGCGAAATGTCGCTTGCTGGTCGTTGGGTCGAATCAACTCAGAAGAGCATTCTATGAATTTAAATAAATGGTCAGTTATATTAACTTTCTTTCTCAGTACTTTTTGGATAAGAGAAGATGAGAGAATTTTAATTGGATCCAATTCATCATTATATAGTCCGATTTTTCCATTAGGTTTTATTTTTTTTTAATTATAGTAATCATCTTTTTCTGCTATAGACATAAATATTATTCTCTTCTCCTGGCCATCATGGCTGGTGTTATATCTGGTTTTTTAGGGATAGGTTTTTTTG
>JBPOJG010000349.1:0-14670 GCA_052033835.1 Spirochaetota bacterium | reverse complement strand
GGAAAAAAAGTCATCATCGTGCCGAGCACATTTGTAAAGGATATAGCCACTCCTGAATTTTTCAATTTTCTGTACAATTTTGTGCAGGACAATTCTGTCGGTCTTGTGCTGATCATTGAAGATGCAGAGAACATTCTGAAAAAGAGATCCAGCAGGAACAGTTTTGAATCCATCTCCAATATACTGAATATGACAGACGGACTTCTGAACGACTTTGTACATATTCAGATTATTGCTACATTCAACACGGAGCTGGAAAATATTGACAGTGCGATTCTTCGTCATAAGCGTCTTCTCTCCAGAAAGGAATTTTACAGACTGAAGCAGAAGAAGGCTAGAACACTTGCTCACACAATCGGCATCTCGGAGGATAAGATTCAGTCAATGAATGCAGAATCTTATTCGCTTGCAGAGATCTATTCTCTCTCCGACACAGAAACAGATGAACTTCTCCTGAATCCTAAAATTATGGATGAATGATCTTTTTTTATTGCATTTTCGGATGCATATAAGACTGTCTTCTGAAATCTTCAACTTAGCCGAGGCAACATAGAATGGATTCATTACAGACTTCACTGCACTTTGGAAACTCATCCGTGAACCTTCTTGATATGCATTTTTTCAGAGAAAACGGGTCTATGCCCAACTATGAAAGGATATATCCTTTATATGCCGCTGAATGTCTGTCTATGCCTGCCTTGGAAGGGGAATACTTTTTCTTACTTGAAAAATTTACTGAAAGGATGCAGGAGCTGTATCCTGAAATGAAAACCTTTGTTGATTCTACGGAAATGGGAATACCTTACAATACGCTGTACAGACTGAAGAAAGATCTTTTCATACAGGTATCGATGAGTTTTTTCATGAAAGGTTTTGCGTCTGACGGAAAGGAAACTCTGAACCCTGCCTATATCGCAGAAATTTATACGGTCATTCCGGAACTGCGCAGAGAACTGATCGGAATCAGTGATATCATGACTGCTCATTCAGAATCTGCCAAACCGGAGCTTCTGCAAATTTATAAAGTTCTTTATGAAATCCGTCAGAATATCTACAGAGTTCCTCCTCAGCCTGAACCTCCTGTGAGTCAGATCAGCATTATCTGCAAGAACATAGAAGGTATATATTATATGGCAGACAAAGAATTCGGAGATTCCAGCGAAAAATACAGGGAATTCAATCTGAATCTGCACTATGGGAAAAATTTTACAGAAAAATTCCATGAACCTCTGCTAGACAGGCTGAAGAAGAGAAGCAACGGAATTGTACTGCTCCATGGAGTTCCGGGAACAGGGAAGACGTTCTATATACGCCGACTGATCCGTGATCTGTATGCTGCCGAGGGCAAAAAGGTAGTCATAGTTCCAAACACATTTGTGAAGGAAATTGCAACACCTGAGTTTTTTAATTTTTTATACACTTATATTCAGGACAGTCAGTTCAGTCTTGTTCTTGTGATTGAAGATGCGGAAAATATTCTGCGGAGACGCGACAGCAGGAACAGTTTCGAAGCAATTTCCAATATTCTGAATATGACAGACGGCATACTGAACGATTTTGCTCATATTCAGATCATTGCCACTTTCAATACAGAGCTGAAAAATATTGATGAAGCTCTGCTCCGTCACAAACGTCTTCTGGCAAGAAAAGAGTTTTGCCGACTGAAGCCGAAAGCGGCAAAAAGACTTGCAGAAACTGTCGGTGTGCCGAAAAAGACAGTTGATGAACTGAATGCAGAGTCCTATTCTGCCGCTGAAATTTATTCCCTGCTTGAAAAGGAGGCAGACGATCTGCTTTTGAATCCTCAGGAAGATTTTGATGAATAAAATTTTTTTAAATGAATAAATCATTATGATTACATACAATCCTAAATCCTGGTTTTCTCTCATATTTGCAATTCATAAGACAGGAACTTTTCGAAACCTGTTCTGGGTGATGCTCATCATGGGGTTTTACTCTGCAGGACTGAACTGGCTTTTTCATCATTATCTGGAAAAAAATCTGCCAAAGACAATAATCGTACACTCACTTCTTGGACTTGCCATCTCTCTTCTTCTTGTATTCAGAACAAATACTGCATACGAAAGATGGTGGGAGGGGAGGCGTCTCTGGGGAACACTTCTCAACAGCTCCAGAATGCTTGCACTGCGTCTGGATGCATTTCTGGGGAAGAGATATCATCATGATAAAATATATTTTTCAGTGATGTTTTCCAATTTTGCCCTTGCACTGAAGGAGCATCTGAGAGACAATGCAGATATTTCCTTTCTGAAGTCCGAATCCGAAGAAGAACGAAACGATTGGAAAACTTCATCACATATCCCAAATACAATCATGAAGCAGATTTATGCAAAGGTGCACTCACTTCACAGAGAAGGAGTCATCTCAGGAGAACAGCTCATTGTTCTGGACACTGATCTGAGAGAGTTCTGCAATGTTCTGGGTTCCTGCGAGAGAATCAAGTCCACACCGATCCCATATTCGTACAGTCTGTTTCTAAAAAAGATTATATTCGTTTATGTAATGAGTCTTCCGTTCTCACTGATCGGTGACTATGAATACTGGAGTTCTCTGATCGTTCCTTTCGTTCTGTACGTATTCGCAGGACTTGAACTTCTTGCAGAAGAAATCGAAGATCCATTCGGACTCGATGACAACGACATCCCTACAGACAGAATTGCAGAAAGACTGAGACAGAATGTGGAAGAAATCCTTCTTCCTCCTCATTGAGTACTACTTCGGTCCCATCTTCCAGCACAGTTCCGCCACCGGTTTGGACAAATCCACCATTGGAGAGAAAGTATTTGATTGCCTCAAAAACGGAATCCTTAGAAATGTCTTCCTCTTTTTGGATACAAACTGATCCACTAGTCAAAGATGGAATTGTATCTATGAGAGACAAAACCCCTGCAGACATTCGTGCATTTCTGCCGGATAAATTTTTTTCAGCTTTTTACGCCTTTGAATGCAGTATCTGCTGTATAATGAAAATATATACAAAAAATATATTTGACGCAGAATCTGCATATTTTGGAATTTTGTAAATTTCAAAAACAGAGGTTAATTTACAATGATATTCAGAATAATTCTGCTCATTTCTGTATTTTCAGTCTTACTGGACTGCAGGAAAAAGGACTCCAAATTTCTGATTCTGGCATCTCCGAATGCGCACGAGCTTTCAGAACCCAAGTTTTCCATTCCGGGAGGAACTTACTTCGGCGATCAGAATGTCGAGATCGCCCAAGAAGATCCAGATGCTAAGATTATATATAAAATAGACTATAATTCAGCGTCTGTGAAGAGGGCAGGGAATGAAATGGAATATCTGAATTCACTCGATTTCCCGCCGGATGAGGACGGGATTTATTCTGTTTATGCCTATGCAAAAAAGAATGATCAGAAATCCAAGTCTGTTTCAGCTTCCTATCAGGTGAGAAACAGAATTATCTCTCCTGTCATTCTCCCTTCAGGAGGAATGTTTGCAGAACCTCAGGATGTGACTGTAAAAACACTTACAAAAAATGCGGTGATTCGGTACACTGTGGGAGACACTCTGCCTGACAGAAACAGCGGAACCGTTTACAGGGGAGAAAAAATTCATATATCTGCTGACAGCAAGGTTCACGCGATTGCATATATAGAAGATGTTGAAAATGAGATATCTGATATCACAGAAGAAAAATATGTTTTCATTCCCGATATTCCAAAGCCTGAATTCAGTGTCAGTCCGGGAATTTATGCTGATTTTCTGTCTCTGAAGATTCGTTCCCTTGTCTCAGGTGTGAATATCCGTTACACAGTTGACGGATCTGTTCCGACATCCTCAAACGGAATACTTATTCCTGCCGCTTCTGCCTGGACAGCGGGAGAGGGCAGTGTGATTGAGATCCAGAAGACAACGACTGTGAAGGCTGTTGCCTATTCAGATCATAAATCCTCAGAGACACTCACTGGTATTTTTACCATTTCAGTTCCTTCGGTGCCTGAGTTCAGTATTCCGGGAGGGGAATATGCAAGTCCTCAGACTCTGAGTCTGAACGCTCCTGTAGGTCAGGAAATCTGGTATACCCTGAACGGTTCAGTTCCATCTCCGGTATCTGCAATAAAATATATTTCACCCGTTTCCATTCCGGGAAATACAAAAGTCTCTGTGATATCCTGTTTTCCGAATACATCCAACTGCACGTCTCCGGTATCTGCAAACTATATCATTCTGAGCAGACTTGCACCGCCTGTATTTTCTCCCGTTCCCGGGGAATTTTCTTCGGCTCAGTCAGTAACTCTCAGTTCAAATGAACCAAACGCAAAGATTTATTATACTCTAGACGGAAGTCTGCCTGTGCCGGGTGTGAGCAGTCTTTATTCCTCTCCGATTCTAATTCAGTCCACAGCAAATCTTCGCACCGTCGCATCTTCACAGGGATATTCAGACTCTGCAGAATCCTCCGGTATATACAGTATTCGTATGTTCAGTGAAGCCGACATCAGTCAGTTTGTGAATCTGGCCAACGTTTCATACGGACAGCTGGCAGGAGAGGGACTCACTTCGGAGATTCAGAGGGCTCAGAGTCTTGTGAGAGCCAATCCTTCTCTCATTTCCAATTCGACAACTCGGACAAAGTTTCTGAATCAGAATGCCGCTCTTGCTGCAAGTGAACTGTGTACAGTGATTTCGAGATATCTTTATCTGTTTGCATTTTCAAAGATTTATCCGGAAAGACTGCAGAACCTCCCTGCCGGTTTTGCTGAATATTATGTATATACTGTAAATAAGGGATATGTCATTACCGATTCTGGCGGCGTGACTTTCAACTGGACTGCAGACGGATACAATATGATAAAGGATTTTACAGTTCCTCTGTATTTTTCAAGCTGGATCAAATACAGATCGGATGCAGGTTACGGAACTGACGGCTCTCTTTTAAGTTTCGTTTCGGGCAAAGAGGGGCGACTCTTTTTCTTAAGCGACGGTCCTGATGCAAACGGTGCGACTCATAATTTTCTCGCGGTAATGCATCCTGTTTCAGGATTCAAGATGCTCGATACATATCATCACGCCTGGACAGGAAAGGGTTTTTATGAAAATGCAAATGTCAGTTCGTACTATGCTGTCCGATTCGGTGCATCCGGAACAAGATGGCTTCATATTGTGAACGGGTACCTTCAGACGAAATAGATCAGTGGACCGATTTAATATCCAATATTAAATCGGTCTGCACTTTAGGAATGCTTATTTTTTAATGTATATTACCTTTCCGGCGCCTTCCACATAGGTTGCGGCATCAAGATATCCGAAATAACTTTTTCCTTCCAGAATAAAAGCCTCTGAAGATCTTCCGAACTGTCTTCTGTCAAAACCTCCGTTCAGTCCGAATCTTCTTGTGGTCGGCCCTCCTGTAAATATCAGATCTTTAAACTTGCCTTCCTGAAATACTGCAGTGGGAACTGAATCAAAAGAAGTTCTGCTGTAGGAATCATTTTCATATGTGAACTGAATATCTGCAACTTCGATTGTTTCTTCTCCTCTTCCTTTCAGAAGTGCAGAATCATAACTGAAGCTTCCTCTGTATTTTTTGCCTTCATTGAATCCTGAAATTATATGAATCTCGAAATCGTAATTCACATTTCCTGAAGTCTTTAATGCTGAGGATGAGTCTTTTTCGGGAATTGTGGATGCAGTCTGAATGGACAGGGTGGAAAGAAAACAGTTTCCGTCAGTGTGACAGGAATGTGTTCCTGTCAGAGATGTAATAATTCTTCCGAACGGTGCAATGATTTCTGTTTCTACAGTGGCTCTAGAGAAGCTTCCTCTTCCGTATCTTTCCGAAAGAATCAGATCCCCTTCAGGTCTCGTCGTTCCCCATTTCTGCCAGACGATTCTGAGTCTAGTGATATGTCTTGCTCCGAAATAGTCTCCTTCTTCAGCAAAAAAACCGACAATCACATGATTCGGCCTGAAGAGAACTGCTTCATTCCCTCCGAATCCTCCAATGAAATTTCCTGAGGAAATTTCTCCGAGGGTCCCGTTGTCACGTATTTTTTTATATATAGGCTGTATCCCATCAATTACGTCTCCGTATCTGAGAACGAGACCTGCTAAAACCAGCTTGTCTTTTGAAGCTGGGGGCTGTACTGTCTGCGAATATGCAGGCAGGCTGAGTAAAAAAATCAAAACCGGTAAAATCAACCGAATCATACAATACCATCCTTGTCTGAACGTTTTGTTTCATTTGACAGTTTTGGTGCAGAGAGGATCAAGGATTTTTTATTTCATTTCCGTTTTTCCTACGGAGATACAGTGATTCCGTTCAGATTCACACCGTCCTCTCCTTTGAATTTCAGTATTCTTGATTTTTTGTCGAATTTCCATGTCCCTGCATTTACAATTACCTTGAACTCGTTCGCATAGTGTATTTCAGGAATAAATATGGAACAGGCACCAACGTTATTTTCAGGGCTTTTAAATGTGTATTTGAAAAGGGATTTTTCCATATCAAAGAACAGACTCAACGGTTCTCCGGCTGTGCTTGTCGGATAGGGTCGGCTGAATGCTCTTCTTGTTCTTCCTCCTTCAGGATCGTGAGAAGGATCAGTATCTCTGCTGAATATGGAAAGATCTTCCCCGTTCCATTTGTCACCATGTTCATGTGTGTTGTCTGTGGTGTAATTCCAGAGAGTCACATTCAGAAAGTTTTTCTCGAGTGCCTGAAAAATCCTGTCCATTGCCTTTTCCAGGAGGGAATATTCATTTTTTTTATAAGCAGACTGATATTCCATATCCATAGGAATTCCGGTTTCCCCGATGACAGTCGGGCAGTTTCCCATCTTTTCCTTTGACATTTTTTTAATTAAATCCATTGTAGAAAAATACATATCCATGATGGACTTTCTTCCGAAAAGAGGTTTGGCTAAAAATGAATGAACACCGAACCATTCCAGATAACGTTTTGTAAAAAGTAGAGTTACATCGTACCAATGAGTGGCATTCACAACTCCGCCATATCCCTTTTTGGATTCATAATGCCAGTCCAGTTCCAGTTTTGCCGGATCACTCTCGAGGAAGATGAAGAATTTTTTTTCTACCTTCTGAAGTGCTGTCTGAAATTTTCTGGCAAACGGTTTCAGGCAGTCCTTGAAAAAATCCACCTCCTTTCCGTAAGCATGAGAGAAATAGTCGTCCTTCAGAAGAATCGGAGCACCATGAGGATCATAGTCCCATACTCCGTGTTTTCTCCAGATGCAGCTTTTATCTTTTTTCCATATGGAAATATTTTTTTCTCCTAATTTTTTAATGCCGAATGGAACCCTGACCATTCCGAAGAGAAATGAATTGAATACACTGATCGGCACTCCTTCCGAAAGACACATTTCCTGAAAAGGGGAGGGGGTTTCTGCAACTCCTGCACCGATTCCTTCAAAATTCGAAAGACTTTTTCTTCCTATCCATCCCGGAGAAGGTTCATTCAGTGAATCAAAACCCACCACATTTCGATTTTTTGCGATTCTGACTGCGATTCGCAGACAGGCGGAGATATATCTTTCCTGAAGCCAGTCCTGAATCGGCATATTCTCAAATTTCAGTCCATGAGCAAAAAAATTGCCTCCGAAAAAAACTGTGAACATAGACGCTGTCGGATATTTCTGATAGTTTAACGGCCAGCTCATTCTTCTGTAGTTTTCTTTTCTGATATGATGAAGAATGACTGTGGACGTTGACGGCAGTTTTTTTACATCGATTCCGATCGTTTCAAGTGTCCATGCCGGAGCACCATCACCGCCGGTGAAACGGGACCAGACATCCTGATGAGGATCGATAAAAAGATAAATTCCTTTTTTTTCTGCGATACTGACTATCTGTCCTATATATTCTATATAGTCTTCATCATATATCCCCGGGCCGCCGTGCTCAATTGCCTCCCAGGTAACAATGAATCTGAGGAAATTGAACCCCCAGCGTCTGAGTCTTTCAAGATGTTCTTCTGCTTCTTCCAGCGGAAAAGGCCTCCCTACAAAGGAAACTGATTCTGGACTGCTGAATGAAGCTCCCTGATCAAATGCTGTGTTTCCGTCAGGAAAAAAAGGAACCTTGGAGGAACCGGAAAGATTCACTCCTCTGAGAAGAATGATATTGCCTCTGCTGTCAGTGAAATGACCGTTTTTTGCGCTGAGTCTGTCCATCACTGGACAGTTTTTTCGTGTGCAGATGAAAATCAACTTCAAACATATCATCGAAAATACTTCTTGATCTGGATCCGTAAAACAGGATTCTGGAAGGGTGAAGAAGCTGCCGATTGGAATACAGACATTTTCGGAAATCATTACAGAAAATTATCTGTATGTGGACAAGACAGAAAGGATTCTCGGACTGATCGAAAATGGAAAGTACTATTTTGTTTCAAGACCAAGACGGTTCGGCAAGTCGCTTCTCCTAAGCACACTGGATTCGATTTTTCAGGGAAGAAAGGATCTATTTCAAGGGCTTTATATTTATGACAGACTGAAATGGGAAAAACATCCTGTCATTCGTCTGGATCTCTCTCTTGTTTCGAGCAGAGAGCCCAATCAGCTGGAAGTGTCTCTTGCCTTTCGTCTCTCTCAGATTGCTGAACAGTATGGGATTGTACTGCATTCAGAATACTGCACTGACCGTTTTCAGGAGCTGATACTGGGCCTGTCCAAAAACCGAAAGGCTGTGATACTGATAGACGAATATGACAAACCGATTATAGATCATCTCGGAAATCCGGCAATCGCGGAACAGAACAGAGAGATTCTGCGAAATTTTTACGGAGTCATCAAAGGATGTGACGAGTATCTGAGGTTTGTCCTTCTGACAGGAGTTTCCAAATTTTCCCAAGTCTCCATATTCTCCGGCCTGAACAATATCAGAGACATCACGCTCTCCAAGGAATCAGTCTCTCTTTTCGGATATACGGAAGATGAACTCAAATTATATTTTCAGGACAGGATCAAGGAGCTTTCAGATACTCTGGGGATTAGCAATGAAGAATTCATGAGATATATTCAAAAATGGTACAATGGATACAGCTGGGACGGAAATACGAAAGTTTACAATCCTTTCTCCATTATGATGTTTTTGAATGAAGGAGCTTTCAGGAATTACTGGTTTGAGTCCGGCACTCCTTCTTTTCTCATAAGCTATATCAAGGAACACTGTCTGGAAATCCCTGAAATTGAAAAAACAGAAATCACATATGAAACATTTTCTTCATTTACTTTGGAAAACATTCAGTTCAATTCTCTTCTATTTCAGACTGGGTATCTGACTGTTGTTCAGTCTGCATCTTTCGATCATCAGCAGTATTTTGTATTGGACTATCCCAATGAAGAGGTCAGAAATTCCTTCTTTACTCACATAGCATCCTCATTTCTCAAGGACAGAACGCCGGCAGAAGTGGATCCGATGATTTTGGAAATGAGAAGATCCCTTCAGAAAGAGGATCTGAAGCTGTTTTTTGAAAAACTTCGGTCTCTTTTAGCATCAGTTCCTTATACTCTTCATCTTCCTTACGAAGCATATTATCATTCTCTTTTCTATATGTTACTGCGGCTGCTCGGATGCAGGATAGAGCTGGAAGTTCTTTCTGACAAGGGTCGTATGGACGGAATCATGGAATTGAATGATAAAATATACATCGTTGAAATCAAACTCGACAGACCTGAAAAGGCGATGAAACAGATTAAAGACAGAAAGTATGCAGAAAGATTTCTGGATTCAGGAAAAAAGATCATTCTGCTTGGTATCGGGTATATAGACAGAGATCTGAGTTTTATCCGTGAAGATTTCTCATACTGAAGATTTTCTGCTTTCAGACATTTATTATATACAGCCCATAAAAAGTCCGGAGGCCGGACTTTTTATGGGTACAAAATTCAGACTGGTAACGGTCTACTCATTCAGCGAAAAATTGATCGGAACTCGGTGAGTCATCTTGACCGGTCTTCCTTTTACATAACCCGGAACCCATCTGACCAGTTTGATTACCTGCATTGCTGCATCGTCAAATCCGTATCCTGCTCTTCCGGAAACTAATTTCGCACTGACCAGATGACCTGCTTCGTCTACCTGCACAAGAAGGATGACCTGTTTGTCTGTAATGTTTGCATCCTTTGCTGCCTGAGGAAAATAATTTTTCAGATCAAAGTCCATAATTGGAGTAGGGACTCTGTCTCCATGTACAGCGAACATAAATCCGTCCTTGTCTGTGCCGTTTCCCGAAAGGGCATCCTTGATGTCCGAGTCATCAGGAGCATCTCCGTCTTTCTTTGTACCTTCCACCCAGTCTTTTTTTTCCACTGGAGCAGGACTCTTATCTCCTCCCAGAAGTTCAGGCGGAATGTCTTCAAGCATATCCACTTCCTGAGTGATCGTGCTTGAATCCACTTCGTCCGGTTTCCAGTTCTGGTATATATAATATGCACCATATATCCCGACATGAAGGAAAAGAGAGAGACCTGCCATAATCGGAAACAGATATTTTACAGAAAACTTCTTTCTGTATTTTTCATATAGTTCTCCGGACATATCTACCTCTTCACTGAAAGAGCGACTCTTGTGACTCCTGTCTTTCGGATGACTCCCATCAGTTTCATAATCGTGCCGTACGGAATTTTTTCATCTGCAGAGAGAGTGAGCCTCATATTCGGCTTGAGTTTCGCATCCCTTGTCAGAACAGAAGAAAGTTTTTCTTCATTGACTACTGTTCCTTCCAGATAAATTTTCCCGTCGCGTCCAAGTGCAACCTGAGTGGACTTAGTTACATTCGGATCGGCAGCTTCCACTTTGGGAAGATTGATGTTGATCGATTCCTTTTTCAGAAAGTTTGCTGTGACCATAAAAATTACAAGGAGAACCAGGATCACATCCACCATCGGAGTGATATTGATACTGTCTATGATTTCGTCGTCATTACCGCCGGATGACATTGCCATAATAAGCCTCCTTATTTATTCTGTCCGGAACTCAGACTCGCAAGAAATTCTTTGGATATAATATCCAGATTTTGGGATATAACTTTCAGTTTTTTGGAGAAAAAGTTGTTGACCATCACCACAGGAATCGCAACGAAAAGACCTGCTGCAGTTGCGAAAAGGGCTGTTGAAATACTTTTCATTACAACCTCTGCTCCTGATGCACCGAGTGCTCCCATCCCGTAAAATGCCTTGATGACCCCAAGAACTGTTCCCAGAAGTCCAAGGAATGGAGCGTTGTTCCCGAGTGTTGACAGGATAGGGAGTCTTCTTTCGAGATAGATCCTTTCTTCAATTGTCTTTGCAGCCAGAAGTTCCGAAAGACTTTCGGCACCTGAGTTCCGATGTTCAGAACCGAAGGATGCGAACCTGGCATAAATGTTTTTTGGATTTGATGCTTCCAATTCGCCAAGAGTGCTGTAGTCTTTTTTTCTGAGTCTTTCAATAATAGACTTGATGATCTCTGCAGATTTTGCAGAACTTTTATTGAACACGACTGCTCTTTCGAGTCCCACTGCCACTGCAATTACGCTTGCAATTCCCATTAAGACGAAGACTGCGTATTCTCCGAATGTTACAAGTTCCAGCTGTCCCATATTTTCTCCTCAGTTGTTTGTAGGTTTAGCACACTTAATTAGACATGATTTTGTTCCGTTCAACGCGGTTGTGACCAGATCCGCAGTATTGAACTTCTCGCAGGATTTTGCATTTACGGCGGCATCCCAGGACTGTTTCATGCAGTTAAATGAACACTGTCTGTATGCGTCGCTCATTTTTTCATACGCTGAAGAATTCAGCTGATCTTTGCAGAAGTCCGAATAACTCTGCTGTTTGTTTGAGCTTAAAACAGCGGAAGCATAGATCTCTTCACCGTAAACGTCTGCCAGTGCAGATCTGTCCTTTGCCTTGAATATGCAGCCTCCTGCCGATTTTGCCGCAGTTTCGCAGGCTCCCTGCGGATTCGGCTTTGCTGCAATGAGAGACATCAGAATGATTCTGGAATTATAACCGTCCTGATAGTCAGAATGATTTTTTCCGGAACAGAATAATGATAAAGTGATTAGAATAAAATACAGAGTATATTTCAAAATCTGACCTCCATCCCTAGGTTGAAGAAAGGTGCAATCCGGCCGTTGTTTCTGAGAAGAAAGAAGTCGTACTGAGGTGCTGGGTTTGTCATCGAATATGGTCTTGTTGTGTCGAAATTTTCTCCGACCACGTTCTGTCTCATATATACGTTGATCACTTCGAAATAAAGATTAATGAAACCCCATTCATAATTCATGAATTTGTCAACTCGAAAATCCAGTCTGTGATAGTCAGGAAGTCTTCTGGAGTTTACGTACTCTGCAGAGTAGGGGTTGTTTGAATACTGAGGATTCCAGAAAGTCTGTCCGTTTGCAGGATTTCGAAACTGACCGCCGTCGTCTCCTGTCACAGGAGTGATCGGAAATGCAGTTCTGTAAAACCATCTCCCCCCAACCTGATAGTCTGCGTTGATTCTCCATCCGAATACTACGCTTAACAGATGAGTGACGTCATAGTCGCCTTTTGTCTCTCTGGAATTGTTCCACATTGAACGGAGACGAAGTTCATCACTTGTGAGAATTCTTCCTGCGGTCGGATCTGCATTTGAATTATAGATATTGCTGTTTCTGAAATTCTGCGACCAGGTATAGGAAACCCATCCGTACCAGTCTCTGACTCCCGGTTTAGGATTTTTCTTGATGTAGAGTTCATAACCTCTTGCCCAGCCGTTTCCTTTGTTGGAAAAATTCAATGCTCTGTTAGTCACAATCGGCTGAGTGAGAAGCTGCGTCTTGTCCGGATTTATTCCGTAAGGTTCCGAAATATAAGGATCATTAGTAATCAGATTGGTAAACTCCTGTTTGAACATTTCGGTTTTGACCGACCATGTGTCTGAGATTTCCTGCTCAATCCCGCCTCCGTATTTTCTAGCCTTCTCAAACTTGATGTTCGGATTCCCTGATTCTTTCGAGATTGCATCGCTGAAGAACGGATATCTGAAATAATCGCCGGCACCTGCAAAGAATGTAGTTCCTTTCAGTATCCCGTCCACTTTGTAGGAAATTGTTCCTCTGGGGCCAAAGACTCCCTGTCTTGAATAACCCACGTAGTCGTATCTGACTCCCGGTTCAAACTTCAGCTTGCCGAATGTGAAATGAAGAGTCGTATATGCATTTGCATAATTTGTGGGAGTCTTCTGAGTGATATCCTTTTTCTGGAAATCAGGGCTTGCCGTATTGTATGGGTTCGGTGAAAGGTTGTTCGGGTCAATCTGCTGAACAGTAAACCCGCTTACATTATAACTGAATAACCTGTATTCTGTCCCGAGATCAATCTTCAGCATATTCCCCGCATTGATGTACATATCCTGACGAAGACCGGTATAGGGAGCTCTTGCAATGAAATCTGCTTCAATTGTTCCGAATTTGACGTTGGTCTTTACGAATGGATCATAATTGATCAGCGTGAATCTGTTTGTGATCTTGGAATTTACAGTCCAGATATGACGGAGTGCAGTTGTGCGGTATCCCTGTCCCGCGGCCACTCTTGCTCCTGCGACCGAAGCAAATACATCCTTGGTCGGGTCATTGTTTGACTTGCTTGAGAAATTAGCGACAAAATTGTCTGAGGCAGTGAGGGATATGAATGAAATCTGATGATCTGCATTGATATCATATATGAATTTAACATTTGAGCTCGTATACTGAGGAAGTCTGATTCCCTCAGGGATAAGTCCTGTTGCCCCGATTGTCTTGTCCAGATACCCTACCTTTCCGCCTGCAGCCAGATATCCCTTTCCGTTGAACAGGGGAGTCTGGTACATTGCCTGTCCCATAATAAGAGAAAGATTGGCCTGCCCGGATCTTTTGGGCGGTTTGTCGCTCGATTCAATTTCGATCACGCACCCTGTTGCGTTTGCGAAGTTTGCAGGATACGCTCCGGTGTATATGTCAATTGTCTTTATAAGATCATTATGAATGACTGAGTTCAGGCTGTCAAAGTGATATGCATACGCAATCGGAAGATCGTCATACAGGACAGTGTTGGAATTGGGATTTGCACCTCGGCATACAAATGCCCCAGGCTGTGCTCCGTTTCCCCCGCCAAAGAAAGGAGGCTGAAACACTCCGGGAACAGTCTGAAGAGCATTCAGGGCTTCTCCCATTGTGCCTGGAAGTCTTTTTATTTCATCATACTTCAGTTTATACCTGGAAAGGATCGTCTTGTCCTTGGTCCCTTCGACATTGATTGCGCCCTTTGGGGCTTCTACCTTGTCTGTATACAGGTTCAGCAGTTCACCGTCCTGAGAGACATTTTTGCCGATGGAAGTGATTTCGCCTGTCGGTCTTACAATTTTGAATGTGAAGTCTCCGGCAGAAGGAAGTTCAGCGTCGAAAAAACCGTCAGCATCTGTAGTATAAGCCTTTTTAGTTTCACTGACAAATACCTGCACTCCTGCTTCACCCTTGCTTTTCTGTCTGCTGTAAACGCGTCCCCTTACTGCAATTGCAAATATATCCCATGCCGAAAAAAACAGCAGGATAAACAGGATGATTTTAAAGTTTGAATCTTTGTTTTGTGAGTTCATTGAAGTTTACGTACCAGGGAAGATTTGGAGTTTCTTTTGTATAATAAATCCCCAGACAGATA
>JBPOJG010000306.1:0-15327 GCA_052033835.1 Spirochaetota bacterium | reverse complement strand
TCAGTTCTACACCGTTCACTTTAGGCATATTGAAATCTGTAATAATTACGGAAATGGACTGCCAGTTGGATTCAATGTAGGAAATTGCATTTTCAGGATTTAGAAAGGTCTGCAGTTCAGTTTTGCTTGAGTCTAAAAATCTTTTTACCTGTTTGGCAAAAATGTTGATGTAATTCACATCATCATCTATCAGAACAATCTTTTTTTCCGGATTCATACTGTCTCAAATTGAGACAATGTGATATGCGCTTTTAATGTAAAGAATTTTATTCATTTTTTAATTCCCAGACGGATTTTTTTAGCTCAAAGTATTCTCCGGGGAGACTGTTTGAGATAAATTCCTTTCTGAAAACATCTTCTGATTTCTTTTTTTCTTCAAGAGAAAGTTTTTCAGTCCTCAGCTGAATCAGTCTGTCTCTGGCAGAATTTACAAGCTCAATGATCTGTTTTGCCTTACTTTTAGACTTTTCATCCGGGTATTCTTTATTGAAATCTTCTTTTTTGGTAAAATCCAGTATCTCCAGTTTTCCGGAGAGTGATTCACCGGCAAAATGAAGATGTTTCAACTTTCTGATTTCAGGGGCGGTATAGTAGATGGTTTTTACCAGTTCAACATATTCCTTTGCTTTTTCTCTGTCAGAAAATTCAAGATCGGATACGCTTTTCCATTCTTCCGGACCTGTCGCTGATGTCTTCAGTGAACTTAAGAGCCAGCCGTCCTTTTCTATCTCTTTTTCTTCTCCAATCAGCTGTTTTTCAGCAGCCGACTGTGCTTCTGTAAATGTAAATTGAGCTTTCAGAGAGCAACCGATCAAAAGAAATACGGCTGGAAAGAGAAAAATCTTAGAAATCAAATGACTCCATTGCTTCATCAGCATTTCTGAAAATTTCAAAGACAGTGGAAAGTTTTGTGATTTCCATAAGGTTTTCCACGTCTGAACTGAGGTTTGCAAATACCATTCTTCCATTCAATCCGTCTATATGCTTGTAAATATTGAGGAAAATACCCAAACCGGCTGAATTGATGAAAGGAACTTTTTTCAGATCGATGATAAATTTAGGAACTACCCCTTTCTTTATATACTGTTCTATTTTTTCACCAAGTTCAAATTCATTCCCTGCTTTGATTGGACCCTCTATTTTTACCAGATGAACTTCGTTTTTCGTAGTGACCTTAATTTTCATAAACTTAGGTCTACTATTTTTAAAAAACGAATATGGTAAAGTTATTTTTCTTCTTTAAGCTTGTAAAAAAGAATCATTACGCTGAAAATCAGTGTCACTGAATTTGCGAGAAGAATAGGGACAGAGTTTTTCATAAATCCGTAAACAAGCCAGAAACAGATTCCGACTGTCAGCAGAATATACATATTTCGGGAGATATCCCTCGTCTGTTTTGTCTGAATCACTCTGAGTGCCTGAGGCAGAAATGCCGCAGTCGTGAGCACTGCTCCTATGTAACCTATGATTTCCATACTTTCCCTCAAAAATAATATTTCGGATGTTACTTCTAAGAAACAACTTCTTTAAAACGAACGTTTCTTCCTTCGGGATGGGCGCCCGCCCTTGGCGACTACTCAGTGTAACCGCTTCTTAGCTGCAATCATCATTTTGTGTCACCGTTGAACACACTAGGCGAATGCCATATTCTTACCCAGAAAAGCATCATACTCCGCCTGAACCTCCATTTTTTATGCGGCAGCTGCATTATTCAGGAATTATAATGATGCTCAAAATCTCGAACAGGATAAGTCGCACTAAGCCCAAAAAAGACGCCAATGATTCAGCCTGCCTCCCTGATGAAGATAATAGATATTTCCTGAAATCGCACCTTGCTCTGCAAGTTTAAGAATTGTATAAACAGTTTTTGCTGAATACATCGGTTCCAAATGAAATCCTTTTTCAGATTCATTCTGAATGAAATTCTGCAGTTCTCTGTTTGTCGATCCAAAGGAGGCACTGGTCACAGGATCTATCAGATGGAAGATCGGTTCATTTTCCTCCGGAAAAAAATCTTTCCAATATGAAGAGAGTCTTTTCTCCATTTTTTCCTTTTTTTCGCCCAGACTGACTGCACACAGAGAAAGTCCAGGGCTGTCAATGTTCTTCAGTGCACTGAGATAAGTGAGACCCGAGCCTGCATCTAGGACCAACGTGCCTTTTTCCATAATTTTCTGAATGTCAATCCACAAGGAATGAAGTCCTTTTTCGGAATCCGGATTCATTCCATATTCAGGCAGAAGGATCGAATTTTTATCCTGAGAAATTTCTTCTCTCCTTTCCAGAAAAAGTTTTCTGTCTTTGAACAGTTCAAACTGATCTGAAAAACGTTCAGTCAGCCGGAATGAAAGAGATTTTTTGTCTGATCTGGAAAAACAGATAGAACGGATACGAAATCCGTGCATACGGAAAAGAACTGCAAAAGAACTCATAAAATTTGAATTCGGATTTCCCTGAACAGTGACTTTTTTTTCAGTATTGTATAATGATTTTATTATTCCGTTAAACCGTCTGTACTTTGTCCCGAAGTCAAGAAAACTTCTGTCATGAATGACTGTGATTCTGAAATTTTTCTCTTCACGAAATACTTCAGGAATCAGTCTGTTTTTTGGAAAAAGGTCTTCTCTGTTTTCTGCCCCGTACATCTCTTGAGTTCCTCAGTTCAGACTGCTGAATGTATTCTTCCTGAAAAGCATTTTCCCCAATTGGGACTGTGTAAACGCTAAATTTCACCATGCTTCGACACGCTGACGCTGCTCAGCATAAACTCCGAGGCACGAAAAACACGAAGGATACGCAAGCCTATTGAAATGATTTCCATTAAACTGGAGTTAATTCAATATATTGGAAAAATACATTAGAAATCCCTAAATACTGCATATTTTATCATAAATATAAAAGTAATTGATTTTTACAACCTGACAAAGTCGAATTAATCACTCACCTTACGCAGACAGGTAAAAAATACTTTCCCATTTCGGCCTGCCTGCCAATGAAGTAATATGAAAGAAATCAGATTTAAGAGTCTCGATGAGGCTCTTGCAGAACTTAAAAGAATTGAAAATCTTCCGAAAAACACTGTTGGTATATGGTCTTATTATCAGATACTTGAGCATTGTGCCGAGGGAATTGAAAACTGCATACACGGGTACAAAGTGAGTGCTCCCTGGCTCATCCGAAAATCTATCGGACAGATTCTGAAGTTGAAGACTTTTTCACAAGGGTATATGGATCACGGCGGCTTGAATCCCACTGCACCGAAAAAAAGAGAGGAGGGGGATGAAAAAAAAGCATTGGCAAGACTTTTTTCTGCAGCTGATGAATTCAGAAATTTCAAGGGAAAATTCCAGCCTCATCCTTTTTTTGATGAACTGAGAAGAGATGAATTTGAGAAGCTTCATGCATATCATATCGCAAATCATCTCTGTTTTGTGGAAGTGAAAGAAATGTCCTGAATCAGAAATCTGTCTTGAACTGAACATTCATAAAAAAGGCTTCTCCTTTTCCTTCTTTTTTTCTCGAACCGCTCAGATTCAGTACAAGAAATGTTCCGGTCAGCTTGAGTTTGAATGCAAATGTTCTGTCGGTAAGAATGGTATTTATATTTTCTCCGTCGCTCCACTGTTCAAAAACTGATCTGAATCTGTTTCCTTCCTTTTGAACAAGGGAGGAAATTTCAAATTTCCAGTCCTTTTCCGGTCTGTAGGTCATCTTCAGTTCACCGATCAGGTCACCAATTTCTCTTTTTTCAGCCCTCAGCATAAACTCTGATGAATTCAGTCTGTATTCGTATGATAAACTGAGAGCGCCTGTTTCTGTGTATCGGGAGACTGCAAAATTTCTGTAGACTCTTCCTCCTGCACAGACTGCTCCCCAGTTTCCGGAAAAAAATGAAGCATTTCCCCCTATGATCTTTTCATATTCTCCTGTCTGCCATCCCTGATAGTATTCAATTCTGTCATAATGATTTCTGGATATTTTGAGATACAGTCCTTTTGTATTGTCTTCTGTCCCGCGATTTTCATTTGCAGTGACGAAGAGACTGTTTCTGTCTTCCTTGTAGAGTGAAGCTTCTGTTTCCAATGCCTGTTCAGGAAAAAAAACTTTTGTATTCAGATATCCGAAATAATTTTTCCTGTTACCCTGTCCTTGAGAAGATACAGTGAGTTTCGGAGAATTCGATTTTTTCATAAACGGCCAGTCTCTCAGGTTTAATGAAAAGAATCCCAGTTTTCTTTCAGTGCTGTATGCTGCCCCCAGAATATTTTCCGGACTGTGAATATAGATTCCCGGTTCCTTTTCTGAAAAATCTTTTCCGTAAAACAGTCCTGTTCCGAATCCTTTTCTGTGCAGACCTGAGAAGAATGATCTGTGCAGAGGCTGTTCAATGATCCCTGCTGAAGGATTCTGAAATGCGGAATAAAAATCCCTGTTCCGAAGAAAATAGAATCCGTAAATCGGTTTGTATCTGTGTCCTGCAGAAAGATAAAACAGGTCATTTTTCCATTCTGCAGAGAGAAGGTTTCTATCCTTTCTTCTTTCTGCTGTCATTCTGATATTCTCTTTTTTTCCTTCGACAAATACATTGGTTTTCTGATTTGTTCTCTCATCTGCATATCTTGTCTGAAGTACCTCATATGTGCCTCCTGCAGTTGTTTTTATTTCCGACCCATAAACGGAAATAGATGATAATATTGAAATAATTATGATGTATTTCATTTTGATTTTTTTTCTTTCAGAAGGAAATGGACTTTCCCTCTTGTGTCTTTTGGGAGAACTTCCAGAAGGGCTTTCATTTTTTTCGGATCTTTGGATGCTTCTGCAATTCTTGCGGCCTCACCCAGCGGGATTTTTTTTGAGAGAAGTTCCTGAAGGGTCAGAATAACCGGTTTTGTTTCCTTTTTCTCTGCAGGAGGGGATGTCTTTTTCTTCGGAATTTCTTCTTCCTTTTTCAATTCATCAGGAGAACTCTGTTCAAATACTTTTTTCTCCGTAAGAAATGCTGTTTCTTTTCTATTCTGATGGATGGAAGCAGAAAGCAGTACGGTTTCCTTATAGTCAGAACTGCCGAACAGTGCACCTGCAGATGCAGAGAAAAAATCAAAGTTCACAGTGATTGATACGGCACCGCCTCTTTCCGTGAAATTTCTAGAACTGTCGTCTGTTCTGAAAAAGCCGAGTCCCAGCTGAATATCGTTTCCGCTTTGAAGAAGAAGGGCATCTCTTTTGAAGCCGGCACCCCAGGTCTGTTCGAACTGAATTTTTTTTTCAGCAGACAGTCTGAACTGAATTCCGAGAAGAGACCGCTCACTGTTCTGAAATTCTTTTCCTGTATATACGGAAAAGGAATCAATGGAAAATCCGAAAACAGTTCTGCCAAATTTTTCTTTTTTCTCAATGAACTGAAGCTGATTTTCAGAGAGAGCCGTCCTTTTGATCTGACCGAAACCGGCCCCAATGAAAAAGGGCAGTTTTTCAAATTCAAAAAATCCTCTTCCGTAGACAAGGTTTGATGTTCCTTTTTTTTCGGAATACAGAATCTGCAGAGATTTTCCGGCCAGATTTCTTTCCAGAAAATAGGCTGGGAAATCCTGTGCACCGGTCATTTCAGTGAAAATGAGCATTAAAAATATGAGTCTCAGCATTGTTCTGCCTGTACCGGAGGGAAAAATGCGCAGTTTTCAGTAAAAAATTCAGAAAATACGCTTTTACTGCAAAAAAAAGTGAAAAATGCAATACTTTCGGTTCATTCTGTCCCCGAGATCTGTATACTGATAGATACGGAAAAAAACCGGAGGGAAACAAAAAAATGCTATACAAAAATTAGTGTAACACTAATATATGTTTAGTAGTTTTTGGCTTGGGTCCTGTCAGCAGACAGAAAATCTGCTTCGGATTTTTTTTCAAAAAAACGAACGCTTTTTTGGAATTATGTCGTCTAAGAAAGAGCACGGAGGTTCACTATGGTTATCAAATCCTTGGAATATCCTGTAAACTATCGCAGGAGAACTGCTGGTCTCGCCGGAACAGGTTCCGGAAAAACTCTGGGTAAGAACTCAGTGAAGAGTTTTGAAGAGTATCTTCTGGAAGCTTTTCAGGGAGAACTTGTACAAAACGGGAACCTCTTTTCTGCGCATCTGTCAGCACAGACAAAAACGAATCTTTCCAAGATTCGTTCCGCTTGATTTCCGGTGCGGAAAGAGGCTCATCATTCGATCCTAGATCTATAGCACTTCGTTCTCCTGACCGTCTTCAAGACTGGGAGATTCTGGCTATCCTGTTTGGAACAGGAACAAAAGGAAAGGATGTTGCATCTCTCTCTAAAGAGCTTCTGGCTGAGTTTTCCAGTCTGTCGAGTCTAATCTTTGCTCCGGGCCCTCTCCTTTTAAAAAAGACAGGGCTTGGACGGGCAAAAACTGCTCTGATCGCTGCGGTCAGAGAACTTTTGTACAGGGTGAATACTTCCGATCTGCTGAAAGAATCCAAGGTGGACTTTGGAAAACTTCAGGATATATTGTACCAAAGAACTGTTTCAGATACCAGAGAAAGTTTTTATCTTATTTCACTTGGAAGTTCCGGATGTCTTTTGGAAATTGATCTTCTTGCCAAAGGCGGACTGCGGGAAGTGGGCATCCGTTTCAGAGATCTATTGAAGACTGTTCTGGATACAGGTGCACAGCATACGATCCTATGTCATAATCATCCGGGAGACACTCCGGAACCGAGTGAAGAGGACTGGGCACTCTTTTATTCCGTAAAAGAATTTTTTCTAAAGCTGGACATTGATCTTTTGGATCAGTGGGTTATGGGAAGAAACGGAATCTATTCCTGTGATAAAAGAAAAATGATCCGAAAAATGAAATAATTTTATGCTGTCATTTCAGTTGAATTGAGCCTGTATTTTTTTCCTTGTACTTCCAGAATTCCTTCTTCTTCAAGGGATTTGAACATCCTGCTGATAGATTCCGGTGTTGCGTCCAATAGAAGTGCCAGCTGATTTTTATTGATAGGCAGAGCGATAAAATTTAATTCAGCCCCTTGTTCCTTCAAATACTCAAGCATTCTTTCTCTCAGATTCAAAAGCATATGGGAAGATGTCTTATTTTTCAGATAATGCATAAACTGCATAATCAGTCCAGTGAACTGCATTTGGAATTCAGAATGATTTTTTAGAAACTGTCTGAACTGAACTGCTTCAAAGAAATAGACTGAACCAGCTTCGAGACATTCCAAGGTAGCCGGATAAACCGGATGTTCAGAAAAAATTAAAGGAGCAGCTGCCATTTCTCCTTCTTCCAGGACTCTGAGAATAGCTTCTTTTCCGCTCAGGTTCAGATTGTATATTTTGAACTTTCCGGAGCGAATGACTGCAAAACCTCTGAAGGATTCATTTTCAGAGAATACAATTTCCCCTTTCTGGAATTTTCTGTTCTGAGAAATCCTTTCTAGTTCCATTCGGATTGAAGAAGGGATTGTATTCCAGAAATTTGAACTCATAAATTCTCCGAAAGCGTTGATTTAAATCAATGCTTTTTTTCATTCAAAAAGCTACAAGTCATTTGCAACAGCTTAAGGGTTTTATTTTTAAAAGGGGTTTTTCTTAAAATGGATTTAAACAAATACAGAGAAGGTCTGCCATACAGATTCTTTTTTCCTTTTTCCGTCATCGGTGCGGTCAGTGCAGCTGCTTTATGGATACTTGCTTATGTTGCAGAGAAAAACTGGATATCACCGTTGGAAAACCCTTACCCTGTTCAGCATCATATACTTCTGATATCATCTTTATTTCTTCTCCCGGCACTGAAAGGATTTTTATTTACGGCAATTCCCAGATTTACAGGGACAGATTTTTTAGGATTCTATTCAGTCGGATTACTGCTTTCCGTTCAGATTCTCATTTCTATATCTGCTCTCTTCTATGAAAATTCAGTTTTGTTTTATCTGCTGCTCAATCTGGATTTCGCTGTCCTTTTTCTGTTTGTGGTTTTCCGATTCCGAAAAGCGAAGGGAAGACTTTCTGAATATCTGTATTTTATACCTGCCGGTCTCTTTTTAGGGACAGCAGGTGCCGTTTTACTGGGTCTGAGCCGACTGAAAGGAGATGTTTCATTTTTTCGGTATGGAAAGGAACTGATGATTTACGGAATGATTCCCTGCATTGTTTTCGGGGTAGGGATCAGGATCGTCAATATGATTCTGAACAGAGAAAATGCGGAAAAAAGGACAGGCTGGATGCAGAAGGCGGAGTCCATTCAGAACGGAAGGCTTTTTTCCATAATTTTTGTGCTTTTTTCATTATCTGAAAGCGCAGCATTTTATATATTTTCACTGGAATATTCTGTATTTTTCAGAACACTGCGTTTTCTTCTCTGTCTTTTTCTTTTTTTACGATATTTCGGAATCTTCGATTTCGAAATGTACAAAGGAAAACTGTCATTTTTAATACTGATTTCTCTGTATTCCTTTCTTTTCGGTCTGGCAGGTCATGCCTGGGGAGGAGCTTATTCAGTTCATTTTTCCCATATGTATCTGATTTCAGGTCTTTCTATGTTCATTGTCGGTATAATGACAAGAGTGATTTTTTCCCATGAAGGACTGGATCTGGATCTTGAGAAAAATTCTTCTGTTTTTCACTGGGTATCCGGTCTGTTTCTGCTGGCCGCATTAACAAGGGCTACTGCAGTCTTCGTCTCTACTGTGAGTTCCCATCTTGCCTATGCATCTGTGCTTTTCATTTTCAGCATTGCTGTATGGTCGGTTTTTACATTAAGAAATATCCTTTCTGAGAAAAGAAAATAATTTCTTGAAAAAATATGTCTAGAGAAAAATTGCTGTATTTATTACGTGATAGAATTGAAAATCGCAAAACCGGCAAATTTTTTCAAAGCTGTCTGCAGGCGTCCCCAATCTCGGCAAGACCGTCCGCAGATCCCCAAAAACAGTAATTTCGGAATGGCCAGTTCAATTCAGACTTGCGTTTTTTCTTCAAACGAAAAAAAATATGAATTCTTGACATAAGTCATTTCAGGCAAAGCAGAAATGTTCTATACAAAGGATAAAGGGAGTCCTCATGAAAATACATTTTTTTAGGATACTGTTGGTTCTCGCTCTTCTAGCTTCAGTTTCGTACTGCGGGAAGGAAGAAAACAAGGATGGAGGGGCATCGGCTCCTGCATCTTCAGACAATAAAGGGATAGGTCCTGTCACTAAGGTCGATATTGGACCTCTGAATGACAGCTTGGCAGAAAAGGGAAAGCAGGTTTTTGACAGCAAGTGCGCTGCTTGCCATAAATTTGAGGAAAAAGTTGTAGGACCTCCTCTTGCAGGAGTGACTCAGAGAAGAAGTCCTGAGTGGATCATGAATATGATTCTGAATCCTCAGGAAATGATTGCGAAAGATCCTGCAGCAAAAGAACTTTTTGAAACTTATCTGGTTCAGATGACTTTTCAAAATGTAAGTCAGGAGGATACAAGAGCAATTCTTGAATACTTCAGACAGATGGACAGCAAGAAAAAATAAAAGGAGATGTATATGGTTAAGTTGAATACAGTTTTCATACCGTTGCTTATGGCTCTTGTGAGCCTGGGTTGCGGAAAAAAGGGTGGTTCAGGAGCGGTTCTTGCTTCCAATGCTGCTCAGAAAGTATATGTGGCACCGGGAGAGAAGGATGAGGTTTATGCTTTTATGTCCGGCGGGTTTAACGGTCAAATCGGGGTTTACGGAATTCCTTCTGCTAGACTTTTAAAAATTCTGCCTGTTTTTTCACTGCATTCAGAAAACAGTTACGGATATGATGAAGAAACAAAAGACATGCTTCTCACTTCAAAAGGATATGTCACCTGGGATGATTCACACCATCCGGAAATATCCCTGACTGGCGGAAATCATGACGGAAGATGGCTGTTTATCAATGGAAATAACACACCAAGGATTGCAAGAATTGACCTGACAACTTTTGAAACAAAGGAAATCATTGAAATCCCAAATACAGCAGGAAACCACGCATCTCCTTTCCTTACGGAAAATACTGAGTATGCAATGTCAGCAACACGTTTCTCCATTCCTATACCTCAGAGAGATATAGCCATTGATGAAATGGGAAAGGGAAAATTCAACGGCAGTATTTCAATGATAAAGATCGATCCTAAAGATGGAAGAATGAGTGTTGAACTGCAGATGCTTGCTCCTGCATTCAGCTACGATCTCAGCCGTTGCGGAAAAGGCCCTTCTCATGACTGGTGTTTTTTCAGTACATATAATACAGAACAGGCTTATCAGATGCTTGAAGTCGGTGCTTCCAAAAATGACAAGGATTATATTATGGCATTCAATTGGGTAAAGGCAAAAGCATGTAAAGATGCAGGGAAAGCAAAAGATTTTCCAGGTGTTTACTACAACAACTATCTTCCTGAAAATCTGCCTGCTGTTGCAACGAAAATGTCCGGTGTAAAACTTCTGGATCCAAAGGACTGTCCGGGAGTTGCATATTATATGCCTACTCCAAAAAGCCCGCATGGAGCTGACGTTGATCCTACCGGTGAATATATAGTAGGCGGCGGGAAACTCGCTACTGTGCTTCCAGTTCACTCCTTTTCGAAACTTCTGAAGGCTGTTGAAGACAAGGCGAATTATACAGGAGAAGTGATGGGAATTCCTATTCTCAAGTATGAATCCACTCTGGCTGGAGAAGTTAAAAAACCATGTCTTGGACCTCTGCATACGGAGTTTGACAACAACGGCTTTGCTTATACATCCTGTTTTGTAAGTTCTGAAGTTGTAAAATGGAAAGTGGAATCCAGAGAAGTAGTTCAGCATCTTCCTGCATTTTACAGTATAGGTCACTTGAGTGTAGTAGGCGGGGATAATAAAAAGCCTTACGGAAAATATCTGATTGCATTAAATAAAATTACAAAAGACAGATTTCTTCCTGTAGGAATGGAACTTCCTCAGAGTGCTCAGCTGTATGATATTTCAGGCAGTACTGCAGAACTTCTTTCTGATTTTACAACGGTCGGTGAACCTCACTATGCACAGATGATTCCAGCAAGCGTAATCAAGGATAAAACAAAAAAGATATTTCCTCTTGAAGAGAATAAGCATCCATATGCTGCAAGATCTGAAAAGGAAGCCAAGATTACAAGAAATGGGAAGGATGTTCATATCAATATGACTTCGATTCGTTCTCATTTTAAACCTGATACCGTCGAGGTGAAAAAAGGAGATATGCTCTATTTCCACGTTACAAATCTGGAACAGGATTATGATATTCCTCACGGATTTGCTGTCTATGGATCTACTCAGCCAAATCTTCTGATCATGCCTGGGCAGACAAAAACACTGAAGTGGGAAGCAAAGGAAGTGGGAGTATTTCCATTTTACTGCACTGACTTCTGTTCTGCACTTCATCAGGAAATGCAGCAGTACATCAGGGTAACTCCTTAATGATTCTTATGTGGAAAAAATCATTAAGCACAATGAACAGGCGGCTGGTATTACTGGCCGCGTTTCTGATGGGGGCTGTGTATTTTCTTCCATTATGGTATATTTCACTGGCTGCGCCTCAGTATCCGGAAGGGCTGGGAATGTACATTTGGATCAACAAGCTTTCCGGAGGCACTCCATATGATCTTCAGAACATAAATCTGCTGAATCACTATGTAGGAATGGATGAGATTGTATCCTCATCGATTCCGGAACTCCTGTATATGCCGTATGTACTGGTATACATGATTTTCGGAGCAGCTGTTACATTTTTTCTGCCAAAACTATATATGATTGCTTTTGGAATTATCAATTTGGGACTGGTGGCCGTCGCGGGTATGGCAGATTTCTGGAGATGGGAATACAACTATGGTCATCATCTCAATCCTGAAGCACCGATTATCGTACCTGGAATGGCATACCAGCCTCCTCTTTTGGGGTGTAAGCAGATGCTGAATATCGATGCCTGCAGTATGCCTCATACAGGGGCAGTTATCCTTCTTGCAGTCTTCGGTATTCTTGTGTACATTGTCTGGACGGAAAGAAAGGCATATCTCGCGGAACAGGTACAGAACGGATGAAAAAAAACGAATATTGCGCTCTCGAGACATCTGTTCTCTGCCGATTTTCTGAATGGGTTTGGGAGATTTTATCATGAAAAAGATGCTGCTCATTGCCGCAATATTCGCTTTTTCCTTAATTGGATGCAGCGATTCCGCTCCTGCAGAAATTGTTTTCGGCAAGGAGAAATGCGCACACTGTTCAATGGGAATTGTAAGTGAAAAATACCATTCTCAGATACTGACAAAAAAAGGACGTCATATTCATTTTGACTCAATTGAATGTATGTATGCATATAAAATTGCAAATGAAGACAGGATAAATAAAGTATGGGTGCATGATTTTTCCGGAACTGCGGTATGGATTGAGTCTGAAAAGGCAAAGTTTCTGAAATCGGAGAAACTTATTTCTCCAATGGCAGGAAATCTTTCTGCATACACTTCCGAGTCAGCGGTGAAATCCGACCTTGAAAAATTCGGAGGAAGACAGCTTACAGAAAAAGAAGTCATGGATTTCGTGAGAACAGACTGGATCAAAGGCGTTTCAGATGAGAAAAAGAAATAGTTCTGTAGGCAAAAAAGAAAGTAACAGTATAAAAAATAAAAAAATGTTAAGATATAATTTATTTCCTGCCAGAGTTTTCCTTTTTTTTCTGTTTATTCCGTTTATTTTATATTCTCCAGTTCATTCTGCTGTAATGAAAGTATGTGCTGACTGCGAAATCCGTTCGATTCAGGAAGGACTGAAAAAGGTAAATTCAGGTGATATTCTGGAAGTTCATTCCGGCAATTATGCGGAAGGCAGCCTTGTAATCAAAAAACCTGTTCATCTCAAAGGAATAGGGAAACCTGTTCTCGACGGAAACACAAAAGGACATGTGGTTGATGTTCAGTCTGATTCAGTTACCGTGGAAGGTTTCAAAATTGTCAGAGGCGGAGTAAGCGATATTCATGAGTATGCCGGAATTCATGCAGAAGCTGTTAAAGACTGCAGATTTCTGAACAACGAACTGGAAGACAATGCTTACGGTTTTTATCTTGCTAAAATAGAAAAATGCATTATCAGGGGAAACCGGTCAGTCGGCAATGCGAAGGATGAGATATCCGGGGGAAACGGAATTCATCTTTGGTACTGCAATGATGTAAGTATTATCGAAAACAATGTAAGTTATCACAGAGACGGAATATATCTGGAATTTTCCAATCATCTTATCATTGAAAAAAATTACAGTACGGAAAGCATCAGATACGGTCTTCATTTTATGTTTTCAAGTGAAAACAGATTTTACAGAAACAGATTCTCACAAAACTCTACAGGAACAGCCATTATGTATTCCAAAAAAATAGAGGTGCGGGAAAATGTTTTTGAAAAAAGCAAAGATCTGAATTCATACGGTATGCTTCTGAAGGACATTTCGGACAGTGAATTTTCGGGAAACAGTTTTCAGGAGAACACAGTCGGAATCAATGCGGACAGTGCGGCCAGAAATATTTTTACAAAGAATCAGTTTAAAAATAACGGATGGGCTGTCAATATGTTCGGAAACAGCGATGACAACAGAATCATTCAGAATAATTTTATCGGGAATGTATTTGATGTATCCACAAATTCAAAAGAAAATCATAATATATATGAAAAAAATTACTGGGATCAGTACAAAGGATATGATCTGAATTCTGACGGAACAGGAGACAAGCCGTTTCTGCCGGTCAGGTTTTTTGGGTACTGGGTTTCACATTACCCTTCTCTGATGGTGCTGTTTCAGTCGCCGATTATCGAGTTTCTGGAACTGGCTGAAAGAGTCTTTCCGGTGATGAGTCCGGCGGAACTGAAAGATAATTATCCTATAATGAAAAAATACTCTTATGATTGAAATCAGAAATCTCTGCAAATCGTACGGTAGTCAGCAGGCAGTAAAGTCGATCAGTCTCTCGCTTCCTGATTCTAGGGTGACTGCTCTAGTCGGTCCTAACGGATCAGGCAAGACAACTCTTCTGAAATGTCTTCTTGGACTGGTTTTTCCGGATTCAGGAGAAATCGTGACAGGGTCAGGAGCAGGATATATGCCTCAGGTACCTCTTTTCCCGAAAAATCTCAGAGTGAGTGAAATCCTGAGAACCCTTTCTATAATGGAAAAAACTGATGCTGTATTTCAGGAAAGGCTTCTCGAGGAACTTGAGGTCAGAAAATTTGAAAGCAGATACTTCGGAGAACTATCGGGAGGAATGAAACAGAAGGTGAATATTGTGCAGTGTTTCGGAACGGACAGGAAGGCTTATGTGATCGATGAGCCGACCGCAAGTCTTGATCCTCATATGTCTCTGTATCTGAAGAATCTGATCAGAGAAAGAAAGAAAGGGGGAGCATCAGTTCTCTTTACATCGCATATTATGTCCGAAGTGGAAGAGGTTGCGGACAATGTGGCGCTTCTTGTTGACGGGCATCTGATTCTGCATGAAACTTCGGAAGAAATTCTGAAAAAAAGCGGCGCAAAAGATATGGAATCGGCACTGCATTCATTCTGGCTTTCGGCGGAGAATCATGTCTGATCTTCTGATGTGTGCCGGATTCGAGCTGAAGGAAAATATTCGGAACAGATGGATATTTGCCTATTTTTCTTTTTTTCTCATATTATCCGGACTGTTATTATATTTTGGCGGGAATGAGAACGGAAAGACGGCCGCCAGCCTTCTGAATGCAGTTCTTCTCCTGATTCCTCTTTTTTCTCTGCTTTTCGGTGCGATGAACTTTTCGGACAGCCTTCCATTTATGGAAGTGATTTTCGTCAGGCCGATTTCGAGAAGGGATTATTTTATAGGGAAATGGCTTGGGCTGTCCTTTGCTCTGAATATCGGTTACTTTTTCGGAGCGGGAATTCCTATGCTCATTTTTATGTCGGACGGGAAATTTCTGTTTCTGTCTTTTCAGCTTTTAATGTACGGATGTCTTCTGAATATGTCCTTCACTGCAGTATCTTTTTTTATTGCGATTATATTTCTGAAAAGAGAGGCTGTTCTTTCTGCAGCCCTTTCTGTCTGGTTTTTCTTTTATCTGTTTTATGATTTTCTGATGCTCGGGATAAGCATTCATTTCGGAGAATATCCTCTTGAGATTCCAATACTCGTTCTGACTGCACTGAATCCTCTCGATTTAGTAAGAATTGTGACTATACTGCAGATGGATAATGCAGTTCTTTTAGGATTCACATCTGCATTTTATCAGAAATATCTGGGTTTTACAGGCGGGATTTCTCTCTGTCTTCTGTTTCTTTCCTTATGGACAGT
>JBPOJG010000322.1:0-8603 GCA_052033835.1 Spirochaetota bacterium | reverse complement strand
ATTATCTGGCCTTGGAAATGATTTTTCGTCCTTATGTTGTATAGCAGTTTCTCTTTTTTAAATAACAGGGACTTTTCCTGATAAGAGAGGATTAGGTTTCCAGACAGTACTCCAGTTTTGTGGCAACTCATGTTCTGAATGCCAGAAATATCCTGGAAGAAATTCTGTACGGTCAGGCCGCCGATGCAGTTCTGAACATCATCAGAAACACTGCAATCAAATCCGTAGAAAACACTGCCTCTGTTGCAAAACCGGTCATTTCAGTTGCCATCGGAACGGAGAAATACAAGCAGATAAAAAAAGACATTGTAGACAGGATGATGCAGCTCGCTCCGAAATCCATTGAAAGAATCGAAGGTTATGTGACCAAGTCAATGGATCTTGAAGAGACAATGTACCAGAGAATGAGAAAACTTTCTCCTCAGGAGTTCGAATCAGTTCTCAGGTCGGCATTCCAGGAAGATGAGCTTCTTCTGATTCTGATTGGAGCTGTACTTGGTGCCATCGTCGGTCTTGGACAGGCAATTTATATGAAGCCGGAAATCTGGAAACTGATCTGGCCTTTCTAAAGTTAAAAAAAATCATTCAGAACCGGTTTTATCCGGTTCTGATCATATCTTATGCAGCAGCATACTGAAAAAATACTGAAAGAAATTATCATTAAAAAAACTCCTTACAGAAAAAGGCAGATCATCTCAATTTCCCTTCTTTTCCTGGCGGGACTTATTTTTTCTGTAACCATTTTTCTGGAAAAGGAAATCCGGCAGATTTCCCCGATTCTTCTTTTTCTTCTGAAACATGGATCAGAAGGCGGGATGGTGGGCGGACTCTGCGACTGGTTTGCAGTCTGGAAAACGTACAATGCTATAGAAACCGACAGTCAGGATGTGGCAGATGAGATAGGCAACTGGGTTTCCACTGACCTGTTAAATCAGCATACATTGAGGCAGCAGCTGAATCAGATCCTGGAAGATCAGGAAATGCAGAAACAGATCATCGGTCTGATCGAAACCTATTTTGATACAGAATCGAATACGAGGGCAATACTCGAAAGAGTTCTTTCCAAAGTGGAAAAACCTCTGACTGAATTTATTACAAATTATAATTTTTCAAATGCAGAGATTCGTCTCATCAGCGATACCACAAGCGACAAGACTATAGTCAATACAATCAAGATATGCATAGGAGACACTCTTGTGCATATGGCAGAGGAAGCAAGGTTCAAGGAGCTTCTGAACAGATTCATACGGGAACAGAATATTCTGACTAAATTTCTTTCCAATTTTATCAATATCCCGGATATTATTCGAAGTTACGGAGAAAAACTGAAAAAGGGAGAGTCTGCTGCAAGTGAAGAGGAGTCTTATCTGGATGAGGTGGTCACAGTCATTTCACTCAGTGCTGATAAATATATTCTGTCCTGGCAGAATCTTTCTGCAGAACAGAAGACTGATGCAGTAGAGGCCTTGGTTTTCAAACTCAAAGAGGCATTTCTCGATATCACAGTCAAGTTTATTATGGAACACAAGGATTATCTGAAAAGCCAGAGAACACTTGCTGAGTATGAACCTGTAAGAGAAGTATTCTATCTGATAGAAAGCAGGATCGATGAAAATGTTTCTCATTTTATCGGAGAGAAAATTTCTGCAAGACTCAAAAGTCAGGACCCAAAAGACTTTCGGGAAAGACTGGAATGGCAGACTAGAAATGTCTTAGAGAGCATTCGGATAAACGGTACGATTCTCGGATTTGCTCTTGGTGCTCTCATTGGGACAGTTCATTTTTTCATTCACTGACTGCACCTGAAAAAATCTTTTCAAATGACCGGTTCTGTACAGTCTAGCAGAAGAATGAGGAGAGCATAGTTCAATGAAAAAGTTCATTCAGAAGATTCTGAAGCTGTTCAGAAAAAAAAAGGAAGAGATTACTGACGAAACTGAGGATCTGATCGGTCCTTTGAGTTTCGATGACGAACTCAAAAGTCTGAAAAAAAAGTTTCAGGACTTTCTTCTGACTTCGAGGGTTGAATCAGGAACTGTCGTGAAAAGAAGAAATTATTCTCTTTCCAAAAATGGTCCGACTCTTTTCCGTCTGGAAGGCACTGAATCCTCTGGAAAAAGTTTTTCCATTGCAGTCGTTACAGGATCACAGCTTCAGTCTACAGAAGAAAAGACAGGCGGTCTTATTGTTGTGACAGAGGCACAGCTGAACAGGGCAATCCAGAAGGAATACTCGACTCTCGAAGGATTTCTGAGCAGTTTCAAGGACCTGCTTCTGAATGAATCCTCCTATCAGGAGGCAAAAAAAAATGGATGGAAAGAAATTGTAAAATGGAAGACCTTTTATCTGGAGCAGATTTTTCTGAAACTCCGTCCGGATGAAATTGCAATTCTTCTTGTTGTGCTCGACGAACCTTTCAGAACTGCATTTATGAGGTGTTCATCCAGAAGAATGAAAGAAATTATCAGAAATGAACTTTTCTTTCTGAACCAGGGGGTAAATTCCGCAGATTCAAATCCGAATACTGCAAATGCCGAACTTGGCGACTATGATAAAGTCTGTGCCCGCTTTTTTTCCGTAAAAAGAGAGGTGGAAAAAAAGATAGAGAAAGATGCAGAAGAAAACATTAAAAGCAGATAATCTGAAAATTGTTTCTGAAAAAGGTGACATAACGCTTCTGGATGGAATTTCATTCAGCCTATCCTCAGGAAAAATCCATGTGCTGGCAGGAGCCTCTGGAAGCGGAAAGACGACAGCAGCGCTTTCCGTATTCGGGATTATACCAAAATACTTTATATTAAGTTATTCTGATTATAAAATTTTAGGGAAAAGCTATTCAGAAAGAAAGGAAATCGAGAGCTGTTACGGGAAAAAAATTGTGCTCATCCCGCAGAATATTTCCTCCTGTTTCCATCCTTATTTTTCCCTTTCCTCTCAGATTCGGGACTATATGGAAGACAGTGTTTCCGATTCTGAAATTCTCGAAATCCTGAAAAATGCAGGGATTCGAAATCCTGAGGAAAAAATGAAAAGGAATCCCGTCTCTCTTTCGGGAGGGGAAAGGCAGAGAATACTGATGAAAACTGCACTTTTTTCCTCACCGGAGCTGATCGTGGCGGATGAACCGAGTTCTGCCCTTGACCCCGTATTTGAAGAAGAGATTCTGGAGGAATTGGCAGGTTCAGTAAAAAATAAAAATTCCTCCCTTCTTCTGATTTCTCATAACAGACGCATCATCCAAAAATATGCAGATTCGGTTTCTGTATTCAGACAGGGAAAAATCATCGAAACTGCAGAGAGAGAGAAACACGGATTTACTCTCAAAACAGAGTATGCAAAAAACCTGCTTTTATAAATTTAGCTGTAGATGAAGTTACTGTCTGTCTTAATTCTGTCTCTTTTTTTCGGGAATCTGAATTCAGCTCCCAAAATTGAAAAAATCGAAATTTCTGCATATCCAATGATAAGAATCTTTATCTTTGAGGACTCGAGCCGCCGTCTTGAAGAAGAGAAAATTGTCATTCAGGAAAGAATTGATGAGGAAGTATACAGCATTTCCTCTGCAGAAATACTGCGTTATAAAAATCCGAGACCGGTAAATGTGGTTTTCTCCATTATGTCTTCCACATGGGAAAAAAACAAATCTTCAAAAGAAGCTGCAATGATGATTTCGTCCCTTCTGAAGGATGAAGACAGAATTCATCTTCACTTTTTTTCCGGAGAAACGGAAGGTTTTATGGAAAATCTGAATCGGGGGAATATTTCCGGCAGGCTCGATTCCATTCCTCAGGGTACTGAAGGAACGGTGCTCCATTTTCTAGACGGGAGAACAGACAGGTTTTCTGCAGTGCCGTCTCCGAACCTTTTCTTTCTTTTTGTTCCCGAAAAATCCAGAGACACTTTCAGCAGAAGTTCCAAATTTCTGAAGTATGCTGAAAAGGCAAAACTGCCTTTCAGAATCATCGGTTTTGAGGATACAATGTATTCTGCAATGGCAGAAAATGCAGGTGGAAAATTCTTTACTTACAAGGATCAGACCTGGCTTACCGATGCAGAGAAAATCATCAATGCAAACAGAAAACCGGCAGCAGTCATTGAATACAGGACAGCATTTGACGAGAACTGGCTTTATCTTTTCTTAGGAAAGGAAATTACTGTTCATCTGAATATTTCCGAATTTCAGTCAGAGGTGAAGTATACTGCAAGCATTCCTGCACTTCTTTCGGCTTTCATGGAAAATACATTTTTTGTAATTATATCGGGTGTCATACTTGTCGCATTCTGTCTTATTTTTCTGATTCTTCTGGAAAAAAGAATCACTGCATATAAAAGAAAAGATCTTCTGAAAAAAATGGAAGAAAAGAAAAAAGCAGATCTTTATTATCAGGAAAACAGAACATATGCCAGCACAGCCTCAGGACTTCTGAATTCAAAAACCGCAGCGCAGCAGGAAGAAGAATTGGAACTCGACATCGATCCTGATGTCACTACAGAAGAATACATACCGGCTCTTTCCGGCATAAGAATCAACAAGGACGAAAATGCAGTTTCCTACAGCAAGGCGTTTCTGATTCTGAAAGAAGGTCCTAATCCGGGAAGGCAGTACATGATTCATCAGACAGAAATTACAATAGGCAGTCTGCCGAACAATGATCTTGTACTTTTGGACAGGACTGTGGATCCGAGACACGCCAGAATACGAAAAATAGACGGGGTATATTATCTGTTTGATTTAGTATCCAGAAACGGAATAAGTCTGAACGGAAAGAAACTCTTGAAACCCAGATCTCTGAAAGATTCGGATGAGATACGACTGGGAAAATCACTCTTAATATTTAGGGGAAAAGATGAAATTTGACTCTGAGTTTCTGAAATCGGTAAAATCTGAAAGTTATGTTTCTCCCAAAGTGGAAAGAAGAAATGCAGAAGGAAAAGGTGCAGGCCTTTTTGCTCTTGAAAAAATAAAAAAAGATGAGATCGTCAGTATTTCCGGCGGTGTCATCCTTCCCAAGTCGGAATGGAAGAAATTTCGGGAGGAAAAAGGAGACTATGCATACTTTATTGATGATGAATTTCTCATCGCTCCTTTAAATCCTGCTGATCCGAGTGATGACTGGAGAATGAATCACTGCTGTGAACCGAACTGCGGAATCCGAGGGCAGATTATTTTTGCAGCACTCAGAGACATTGAAGAAGGTGAGGAGCTTACATTTGACTACTGTATGACTGAATCGGATGAAGATTATTCCATGAATCTTTCCTGCTCACATAAAACATGCAGAAAAAAGTTTACCGGAACCGACTGGAAAAAACCTGAACTTCAGAAAAAATACAAAGGCTATTTCTCCCTTTACATCGAGAAGAAAATTTCAAATTCTTCAGACTGATATTTTTCTGACAATGCACTTATGCTGAACTGTCCGCCGGATGCAGCATTTTGAAAGAAACAGATTAAAATTGACAGCATCTGTCCTTCTGCCTTTTATACCTTATATGCACCCGAGTTATTCCGTATGCAGTCCGGAACTGGAGAAATATGAACGTAAAGGAAAGACTGGAAACTGAAAAACTTCTGATCCTTCCCAATATTATTTCCTCAGTGAGAGTTTTTCTTCTGCCTCTGTTTCTCTTTTTTGGAAGAAAATACAGTTCGGATCATAATATTTTATATTTATTTTATATCTATGTACTGTTTTTTATTATGTCCGTGTCCGATATCCTGGACGGTTTTGCAGCCAGAAAACTCAGACAGGAGACTGTATTTGGAAAATATATGGATCCGGTCTGCGATAAGATAACGACTATTCTTTCCCTTCTGATGCTTTCTCTGTACTATTCATTTCCCTGGATTATGTTTTATCTTGTTTTTCTAAGAGAGGTTTTAGGAACTGCAGTCGGAACTGTGCTTTTTTTCAGGTACAAGATGCAGGGAAACCCTAACTTTGCCGGAAAATTTTCGATCTGGGCTTCAGGTTTTACTATACTATGGTATATAACATCATTTGAACTGGCAGTTCCGGACAGATACCTGCACATCCCGGCCTGGTTTCTTTTTTCTGTATATGTATATGCGGCAATGGGATACTTAATATCCCTTCGTAATGAAATTTTAAAGCAGAATCAGGTTCGTGAGAATTCAGACTGAAGCCTGTCAAGTTCAGAATGATCTGTTGTATTCAGTTCAATAGGTGTAAGAGTGATAAATCCTCTCGAATAGGCCTCGAAGTCCGTTCCAGGAGTAAGATCGTTTCCAAGCTCAGAACCGCCCAGATAAAATTCATAGATTCCTTCTACAAGCTGCTTTACTTCGTAAGTATCGTGATAAATTCTTTTTCCGAGAGAAACAGCTTTGAGAGAATTTTTCAATGAATCAAATACGGGGGGAAAATTGATATTGTAGACAGTGCCTTTTTGAAACTTGTGAATATGATTTTCGAGAAGTTCAGCAACCGCTTCTGCCTCTCTTTCATAACTCACGTCCTTTCCAAATCGGCCTGAACTGACTGCAAAGGAAAGTCTGTCATGAATTGCTGCATGTCTTGCGGCACCCACTGTTCCGGAATAATGTACATCATGGCCCATATTCACGCCTCTGTTGATTCCCGAAATGACGATGTCAATTTTTGGAAATACATCACCGTGCAGACCGATATTCACGCAGTCCACCGGAAATCCGTCCACAATGACTCTGTTTTCAGAATGTTTTTCCACCCTAAGTCTGTCGAAAATGGAAAGAGCCTGTGAGGTGGCTGACTTTTCCTTGAGAGGCGCTATCAGATATACATGATAATGATTTTTTAATACCTTTTCGAGAGCAAGGATTCCCTCGCTTCCGATCCCGTCATCATTTGTAATCAGTATGTTCTTTTTTTTCATTTTGCGACACTGCCGTCCTGTCCGGGTTTCATCAGGTACAGTTTTCTTCCAAAAAGAAAACTTTCCATTTCCAGAAGCCGCTTTTCATCAGGACTCAATTTATCATCAGGAACTCTGCTGTATATTGCTCTGTACATTCTTTCTAGACCGACAGCCTTTCGGTATGTTCTGATACCGACCCTGTCCCTTTCCTTTTTGGAGTTTTTTTCCTTTTCATAAAGATAGGCAATTGTTCTGTCGAGATCGGACAGGCTGTAGTCCATATGAGTGATGACCATACTGAACTTCTTTGACTCCATATTTTCCTTGAAAGACCGTTCAAATACCTCGAACAGTTTTTCATGAAAACTTATATCCATTGCAGCTACATAAGCAAACGCAGGCCTGCTTCCGCAGAGAAAATGCGGCATCATACTGAAAGTAAAGCTCAATACCGGTTTTTCCATCCGGCAGAGAATATCTTTATACTCCTTCTCCATACTGATTCTTTTTCTGGATATGTCGAGTCTCTCTGAAATACTGTGAGGAACAGTAATGAACTGTACCATTATGGAAACAGCTGCCGTCCCAAGGATGAATTTTTCTTTTGGGGTATCCGGATTTTTTTCTGCAAAGAAAAGAACTGCGATACCGCAGAGAAGAGTCATAAAAATATGTGTGTACAGAAAATTATTGCTGATACCGCCCATCTTCGCTCTTCCTAAAAATGAAATGAGAAGCGAGAGCAGAAGAAAACTGACAAGAATGATATGCCTGTATACATCAAATTCCCTGATCTGATTTGGAAGTTCAGAGATTTTCAGTTTTCTGTAAATGGTCGGTGCAGATAAAAACAGAACTGTAATACACAGAAGAAAAGGACCCTTCTGGAAAATAAGAAATTCTGTGAACACTTCCTTCCAGGATGCTGAGAGAGGATGACTTGCCGGAATTTCAAAAATTACGTTCCAGTAAAGAGCCCCGGAATAAAAGGAAAGTCCGAAAAGCAGGAATGTAAATATAAGTACAGATGCTCCGGATACAAGGACTGATATTCTGTTTCTGAATATCATTATAAAATAGACAAAACCTGCGATCCAGAACACGGCTCCTGTCTGCTTGAAAAAGAATATGAGCGGTGCGGTCAGGCACCAGATGATCATTGGAAGTGCATATCCTGTATTTTCCTCTGTTTTCCTGATCATCAGAAAAAGCATTCCGGTTGAAAACAGAATCAGGGAAACAAAATAAGAATCCACTTTTGCAGTTTCAAATATATAATTTCCTGCATCATTCAGAACAGAATAAAAACCCCAGGAAAGAATTGAGGCTGCAATTAGATATTTCTTCATTATCCTGTTTCTGAAGAATTCTGAATAGATCAGATAAAAGGAGAAGGGCAGGGTGAAATAAATTAGGAAAGGAAGAATTCGAGCCCCCCCAAATCCGATATCCAGCAGGCGTGTAAAAAATCCTGTTATATAAAAAAATACAGGACCATACAGAAGAGGGATATATTCCACACTGGGAGAAGAATGAAGTTTTCCCTTTTCCAAAGAAATCAGTGCAGACTGTACCATCGAGTCCTCAAAAGGGCTTGTGGGAAAGAATGATCCCATTCTGTAAACGGCTGAAATCAGCACAGCCGCTATATGGTAGACTGATAAAACGGAAACGGCTGTGAAAAGGAAGTATTTAACGATTTTAAAAGAATTTTTCATTTTTAAGAAAAAATACTGGGACAGTGC
>JBPOJG010000312.1:0-5598 GCA_052033835.1 Spirochaetota bacterium | reverse complement strand
GTTCGATCTGATAAAGAAGATCTCCTTTCCCAAGTTCTTCCAGGCGTGCCACATTGAAATTGTACTGACCGCCCTGTTCATACACTGTGACCGAACCGTAAACTCTTACCTCCAGTCCGTCCTTAATTTTCGAACCCTTATAGTTTTTATAATTATAAGAAAAGAAATTGCATTTAATTATGCTTCCGGGATCTTTCAGTGAGAAATACAGATGACCGTTTCCTGAAAGAGATACGTTAGAAATCTCACCTCTGATCCAGATATTCTTCAGTTCCTGTCTTTCTCCTAGAATCTGTTTGATACTTCTCGTGATATCAGATACTGAAAATACTTTAGGGTCGTTCATTTTATTTCAGTCTTTAAACATTGCAGGGAGTTCGTGTTTATGCTCCTTCCAGAAATCCCATACAATGACGACAAGTGTAACTGCCACAGGACCGATCACAAGTCCCGGAATTCCGAATTCATGGATTCCTCCCAGAAGTGAGAGGAAAAGAAGAAAGGGATGAAGATTCAGTTTCTTATCCAGGAAATTCGGTTTTACCAGATTTTCAAGGACAAGGTATGAAGTGAATGAAAGGCTCATAAAGATGACTGCTCCTAACCAGTTGGATTCTGCAATTCCCATGTACAGACCTGCAGGGAGCCATACTACTCCCGTACCTACAATGGGTATCAGGGAAAAAACTGCTCCGATGCACCCGTAAAGGATAGGATTGGGAATGTCGGCAATGAGCAGAATAAAACCAAGAACAAAACCCTGAAGAAGTGAAATGACAAAGTTCCCTTTCAATACGGCCTTTACTGCTTCTCTGACTCGATAACCGATTTTCAGCTTGAATTCATCTGAAATCGGAAGATTGTTCTGGAAAAAATTTTCCAGTTTGTATCCGTCCTTGTAAAGAAAGAAAAGGAGCATGAATGAAAACAGAGTGTTTACAATGATTTCGAGAGGAAGTTTCACTCCTTCAAGAATCAGTGAGGTTGCATTTGAAAGCAGTCCGTAAATGCTGTCGAAATTCAGAATGTCCCCATAGGAAGTTACAATATCCCTATACATATTCGGAATGTTCACCCAGAAAAATTCCGTATCAGTGAAGTAGTCAGTTGCAAAGGGAAGATTCAGGAGAAATGGAAGAAATTTTTCCTCGGAAAGATTTACTTTCATCAGAAACAGGAACGATAGAAATTCCTTTAAGAGGGCACTGAGTATGAAAAAGGAAGGAATGACAAGAATGATAAGCATGAGAAGTATCATGATAATTGGTGCTGAATTGGATATTTTACGAGGCAGCTTGGTTTTTAGCAGAACATAGGAATCTCTAGAGCCTGCATACAGTATCAGTGAAATGAAAGCCGACCAGAAAAAAGACTTGTAGACCATGAATACAAATGTGACTGCTCCGATAAAAAGACCGGATACAATCGCAAGTACAAGATAACTCTTTTTGGGGGATGGTGTCACAGTGCGCTGACTCTCCTGTAAAACAGTCTGATCTCTCTGTATCCTGAGTTTTCGCGAATATGAACTGTGAGTATTCTTCTAGTCTGACTTTCAGCTAGAAAAACGGTCAGCCTGTCCTCTTTGGATTTCTGAAGAAGTTTCCAGTCCATCAGTTTCACTGCATGTTCGTAAAAGGCGGAAATCTGATCCATTGAAAGATCTGATTCAATGAATGCAAACGATTCAGGGCTGTCCAGCAGAGGAGATTTGATTTCTGTACTCTCTATGACACGGCTGTTTTCCGGAAAAAAAGGAGATGGGATATTTTTTTCCTGCCTGACAGGCTTTTTTGTTACGTAAAGACCGCCTCCAAGTCTGAACTTCTCATTTTCAGAATCTCTGCATCCGGCAAATGCAGTCAGTGTCAGCAGTAAGATTGACAGTGTTATTGAAATGAAAGAGGGGAACTGTATACGATACGAAGCTGTCAGTGATTTATGAGGCATAATGTAAATCCTTGAATCTTTATGTCTGAAGACAAGGATTTTTCTCAAAAAACAGAAGGCTTTAGGGGAGTGTGTAAAGTATAAAGATCACGAAGTGCACAAAGACTGAGATTCATCGAGTCCCTTGTGCGCTTCGTGCCAAATTTCAGTTTTTTCAGATCAGGCAGCCTTTCTCTGTTCTCTTTCCTCATTTTTGGATTCAGATTTTTCTCTTTCCAGCGGACGTACGTCTTCGGCAACGATTTTCATTTTCTGTCTGGATGTTCCGTCGGAGGATTTCCATCTTTCCTGTTTCATACGCCCCCATACAATCACAGGCGATCCTTTTTTCAGACGGGACTCACAGAATTCTCCCTGTTTCTCCCAGGCCTCCACATCAAAGTAGGACACATCCTCGCTGCTTTCACTGAATCCGAATCTGTGATTTACCGCTACTGAGAATACAGTTACGTTTTTCCCAGTATTTACTTTTTTTGTTTCAGGATCTGCAGTCAGATTTCCATATATCATTATTCTTGCCAAACCGCTCATATTTTTTCCTTGCTTCAGATTTTGAAAACAGTTTCATCTGCTCTCAAGTATACCTGTAATGAAACTGATTGAAACGAGGAAAAAAATTTAAGGTTTTGCACTTTAGACAGAATAATTGCTCTAAAAGGAAATTACTGCTGAGGTGCAGGAGCAGCCGGTGTCTGAATTCCTGCCTGGTTCAAAAGAGCAGGATCAAGTCCTTTTTTCTTTTTTTCTTTTCCGCCTCCAGACAGAGCTGCTTTCAGTTTATCCTGAATATCCTTGTCACTTGCTTTTTCTTTCAGTGAACTGACTGCAGCTTTTCCCTGCTCTGACTGAAGAGTTTCCATTGCGGTTGAACAGTTGATTAGAACTGATAAAGATAGTATAGACAACAGTGTTTTCATAATAAATAATCTCCTGCCTTGATTGTTTTCAGTGCAGGGATGCTGTAAAGTTTTTTTTGGCATTATGCATTGAAAACCTCTTTTATAAAATCCAGAATGAGATCCTCACGAAGAAGCTTTCTTTTTTTCATTTCCTCTGCGGTAAAGACTGCCATGACTGAGGTAGATTTTGCACATAGACGAAATTCTGAATTGTAAAGATATGCGCTGATTTTCGCTTCCCTTTCATTGACTTCCGTAATTTCGCCTTCTGAATAAATGAAATCCTCCGTAGGAGTTTTTTTCAGAAAGTCCACTGTCATTGTTTTTGTCAGAATAAATTTTTTCAGAATCCAGATGGCGGTCCAGGCCATTGTTTCATCAAGCACGGTCGATACAACTCCTCCGTGAGCAACCTCAACCCATCCCGAAAGATGAGACGGGATCTGCAGTTTTGAAAAGACCTTTTTCCCGTCAGAGTGAAATTTCATTCTGAGTCCGAACTGATTCGTTCTTCCGCATCCGAAACAGGTGCCGTGAGGCTGGTTCGGAATAACGGGAAGCTGTTCAAGCTGTGCAAGATGACTCATTATTTTTTAATTAAGAGTGGATTTCAGATAAGCGGCAAGTCTAGACCAGGAAAGTCTGTCAGCCTCGGCATCATATGCCATTCCCATTGCCTTGTGAGCTGTTCCGGCGCTTGCTCTCGTGAATGAATGAACGGCTCCCGGATAAGAATAGAATTCATGTTTTACTCCTGCATCTTTCAGCGATTTGAGAAGGGAGTCAATGTCCTTCTGAGGAGTGAATTTGTCATCTGCACCGTGATGAAGTTCAAGTGAACCCTTTACTTTTTTTGCGCTCTGAAGAGTCGCAGAAGGAAGGACACCGTGAAATGAAGAAGTCGATTTTACATCCTTTCCTGCAAGAGCATACTCTACAGCAGCACGTCCGCCAAAGCAATATCCTATAATGGAAATTCTTGCAGGATCGACATTCGGATGACTTTTCAGAACTTCCACTGCCTTGTCGATTCGGGAAAGCATCAGAGTTTTGTCAGAGCTGTAAGCACCGGAAAGTTTTCCTGCTTTTTCATGATCGTGGTCTTCCACTCTGATTCCTTTTCCGTACATGTCCATTGCAAAGGAAATGTATCCGAGCTGTGCAGTCTGATTTGCTCTTCCTTTTACATAGTCTCCAAGTCCAGTCCATTCATGAATAAGAAGAACACCGGGAACTTTTCCATTCAGATTTGCCGGTTCTGCAAAATATCCTTCATAGTCCTTATTGTCCTGCCTGTATTCAGCAGTTTTTGTTTTGATTTCAGTTCCTGCACAGAACTGAAGTGCTAAGAGAATTGATAATGTAAATATGATTTTCACGATTGTACATCCTGAGTATGTTTTTAAGAACAGAAACTCAGCAGTGCTTTTTAAGTCAAGAAACTAGCAGAGCATTGCTCCGGTTTATCGAAGGGTGATTTTGAAATCTGAGAATTTGGGACGTTTACTGCATTCCTGACAGACTTCCAATCAGAAATCCTTCTCTTCGTCATACCAGATGAGGTAGGAAATGATTTCCACTCCGTCAATGGTCTCGGTCAGTTCGGATACATAACTGGGATTGATTGTATTTTCAATAAATACAATATAATGACCTGTCTTAAGACCAGCACGGGAGCAGTAATAGGAAAGCTGCTTTTTTCCTTTGATGAAATAGGAAGGACTGTAGTATTTTTTGACTTCCAGCAGATATTCATTACCCTGAAAATTGATGATCATATCCGTGTTTCCGAGAGACACATAGGCTTCTCTGTACACTTTGGCATCGAGCTCGCGCAGGAAAATGCTGATATAGGTCTCAAAACTGTAGATCATGGCTGCTTCCGGTATGGAAACGTATTTTCCATTCTCATCCTTTTCCCGGAAAGGCCGGAAACTTCTCAGTCTGATATGTGCCTTATAACTGTCCATCAGTTTGGCAAAATCAATTTTATTATCAGAAGTCAGATAGTCTGAAGACAGCATATTGCCTGCAATTCGTTTCCCTTCTCCGTTTGTGTAGGGATAAAAAGCACTGAACAGTCTTTTTTTGTATAACGGAACCCAGAATTCTACATTTCCATCCTTTCCTTTCTTAATGATCCCGTTCACAAATAATTCCTTAATCGAAGGTCTGTCTATCAAGAAGGGAACTGTCAGTTCAGTAAACAGCAGTCCCTCCACGAAACTTCTGAATTTACTTGACTTATTTATAATATTCGATACGTTCTTGTCGATTGCTTCCGTAAGATACCACTCTTCCACTTTCAGATAATCATTATAATCAATGATTTTTTTATCAGGATGAACTTCTGTCAGCTTGCGGGCAAATCCGTTCACGAGTCCAGGCTGATTGGCTGTGATCTCGCTGATCTTCTCTCTGACTTTTTCCTCAAATATCTGACCGGTTTCCTTTGTATGCTGTCCCAGCAGTTCTTTTGTTTCCTCATCTGTAAAATAGGGAACATCCAGCTCATCTGCAATATTGAACGGACTCGCATTGTCCTGTATGATCCCGGTGATATTCGACACTCCCACAAGCACCACCGACTTCAATGCATGGCCGGAACGGGAATGATAAAGATTTCGGATTGTATGTAAAAACTGTCCGAACAGTTCCGGATTCAAACCTTCAATTTCGTCACAGATAAATACAAATTTCTGATTATCAATATAGCGAATCTCATCATAAAATTGAGTAAAACTTCTGC
>JBPOJG010000296.1:0-2245 GCA_052033835.1 Spirochaetota bacterium | reverse complement strand
AGAGTATCCGACTGAGTATTCATTATTGAATGAACTTCTCTGACTGGCAGGAAGTTTCGAACTTGAAGGCAGAATAAATGTAAAATAAACTTTCATAGGAGGGTAACTGATTCTTTCATACCAGTATTATAAACTCCAATATATCCGAACCGACCTCCTGCTCCAATTCCTTTGTCCGCTTTCTGCAGACCAATTCCCACCGGCCCGACAAATCCAGAAACGCCATAAACATCTTTTTCTATTCCAAGGTGAAATATATCGGTAAAATCAAACACACGATTGTGATAGTATGCCCCAGCTGATTGGCATTGTGATAATCCCAAAAACATAAGCAGCAGGAAGCATCGTTTCATCGTGTTCTTCATACTTGGGTCCGGTATGTTAAGCTTAAGCAGAAAAAATACTGATTCTCTCATAAATATTTGACTTGCATTTCGGCAGGCTTCTCTTATTTTTTATCGGAGTTTTCTAAACCATCCGGGGATTTGCATTTTGGGGCTAGGTTCGGTGTGCGAATTACCCCTGTATTGAATCCTAGTGCAGGTGCATAGAAAACAGAGAATAAATAAAATAGATTTCATTTCTCATTATTTGACAGATCTTCATTCGGCCTCTGCAGAAAAAATATGCATTCTGTTCTCAAGGATTTTGAGCATAGATTATTTTGACTCTTTTTGACTCTTTTTGACTCTTTTTGACAATGATGATTGACTGTTTTTTGAAGTCAATCAGATTGGTGATATTTCCGGAGGTTTTATGAATAGATTAGAGAGTATCCTTCTATGCACAGTCATTCCTTTTCTGTCTTTTTACTGCAACCGAATCGGCGTGAGTCAGAGCTGTCTATCCAAATGCAGCAGTCAGAACAAGGCCTGCCTTGCAATAAACTATGCATCCAACACCAGTCTGACAAATTCACTCAGCAGCAGTTCTTCTTCCAGTTCCTCTTCTGCAACAAAGACGGAAACAGAACCGAATGATACATTTTATAATTCAAACCAAAATTTTAATGCATTTGGGGTAGGTAGTACAACAACTAAATCTACATTTTATGGCACAATCAACTCTAGTAATGATATTGATATACTTCCAACAGGAACGACAGATGCTAATTTTAGGGGAACAATTTTTACTCAAAATAACAATCTGACATCGGTAAACTGTGAATTATTTTACGGAGGTTCTTCTACACTTGACTATAGCAATACTTCAGTTCCTGACAGTGGATACAAAAGTGCCGGTAAGTTAAATCCTTCATATACTTTCCCTTATGTCAAGGATTTGCATTATACAATTTACATCATCTGCAAGGGAACAGCAAATTCCAGTTATTCAATAACTGCAGAAAATTATGACCCAAGTGTTTCTCCTGCAGTGTCGGTCGGTGCGGCAGTAAACAGCACTTCCTATGCAAACTGTGTTTCTTCAGAAAAAGCATGTCAGAAGAACTGCAACAGCAAGGGGCTGTTCTGAATTCCACCAACCCGAGGCTGTGTAAAAGCACACCCGACACGGCACCGTATGGGCTGTTTACCACAGACCTTCGGCAATGAACGCAGAAGATATATTAGAAAATCCTAATATATCTTTCCGATATTTGAATTAACTTCATTTTAATGGAAATTATTTCAATATATATTTCGTGTTCTTAGTGCCTTTCGTGGTGAATTAGGCTCTTACACAGTCCGCATCCATTTTATTTACTTGATCGAAGGATATGCATCCAGCTCAGAAATGTATTTTTTTACTTCTGTATCGCTGATTTCATGATCCTTCAGTTTTCCGGAAAGATAGTCTTCATAGGCTCCGAGATCCAGATATCCGTGACCGCAGAGATTGAAAAGAATTGTCTTTGACTTTCCTTCTATCTTTGCCTGTTTTGCCTGACGGAATACTTCAGCAATACCGTGTGTTGCTTCCGGTGCAGGGAGGATTCCTTCTGTCTTTGCAAATGCAACGCCTGCCTCAAAACACTCCAGCTGCTGAAGCGCACTTGCTTCAATGAGCCTGTCTTTCAGAAGCTGACTGACGATTGCACCTGCTCCGTGGTATCTGAGTCCTCCCGCATGGATGGATGCAGGAACAAAAGAGTGACCGAGTGTGTACATAGGAATCAGTGGAGTGAGACCTACTGTGTCCCCGAAATCGTAACGGAATTCACCCTTTGTGAGCTTGGGACAGGAAGCCGGTTCGACAGCAATACAGCGTATTTTTTTTCCTTCAGTGAAATTGAGTCTGAGGAAAG
>JBPOJG010000390.1:0-16800 GCA_052033835.1 Spirochaetota bacterium | reverse complement strand
TGTCTGATAGTATTTTTCCTGAGCAATATGCAGATCATATTCTATACCTGCAAATATTTCGCGGAGCACCTCGATGCTTTTTTCCAGATTTTCATCCTGAAATGCCTCCGTCAGTTTGATGATCAGAGAACCGGTAACTTCCTTCCTGCGAAATTTTTGGTTGAAATATGTGAGGAATGCCTTCTTGACTTCAAAATTGGGATAGTCCAAAGTGTATATTCCGTCTTCTGCATTATAATCCTTGATTGTCAGATACCCTGTCTGAACCAGAAGAGGCGTCAGGCTCAGGTCATCCACCTCGTAACTCGAAAAATTGAGGGCTTCTGTCTTTAAGGGAAATTCCATGATATCATAATTATTTTTCAGCATCAGTTTCACCAGAAATTCAGGGGTGCCGGTTTCAAACCACTGGTGCTCAAACCTTCTCTGCTCAAACAAGAGCAGTGTGGAAAACGGATTGTAGACAGAAACACCCTTCGGAGAAAAGCGGTATCCATTATACCATTCACGGATTTTTTTCAGCAGTTCTGTGCTGCTGATTCCTTCTTCCTCCGCAAATACGGAAATATGGTCAGAAAAGTATCTGCATAATTCCTGTTCTGTGATTCCAATTATATCTGAGTACGCATCATTCAGAGTAATATCCGTCAGATGATTCAGGTTGCTGAATACTCCAGCCTTGGAAAATTTGCTTACTCCAGTCAGAAGCAGAAACCGTATATATTCATCGTTTCCTTTCAGAACCGTAAAGAAACCTTTCATCACCTCGCGCATCTTCACTGCAAGTTCTGTATTTTCCAGATGATCGATGATCGGCTTGTCGTATTCATCGATCAGAATCACAGCCTTCTCTGTCCTGCCCAGTTTCATAATCAGTTCCTGAAACCGGGAATAGTAATTTTTTTCTGTCAGAGTTACATTGTATTTTTCAGCAATCAGATTCAGTTCAGACTGAATAAATTCAATCAGAATATCCGGCTCATTTGCCTTCTGCTTGCTGAAATCAAGCCGGATGACAGGGTGTTTCTTCCACTTGTATTCCGAATCGTAAATCCAGAGTCCCTGAAAAAGTTCTCTGTTTCCCAGAAAGATTTGTTCGAGTGTGGAAAGAGTCAGACTTTTCCCAAACCGGCGAGGGCGCGAAAGGAAGTAAGCACCGGAAGGATGTTTAATCATCTGGTATATTTGCTTTGTTTTGTCTATGTAAAGATAGTTGCCTTCGATGAGTTTTCGAAATGTTTGAATTCCTATCGGAAGAGGTTTCATAGACACATAATTGAATTTTATTCTGCGGAGTCAAGACTGATCTGAAGAGCTGTCATCTCTAAACTGCTTTCAGTGCATCTTTTTGAAACTGGATACATTGGGCGGTAAGCAGTTTCCGCTTGACTGTGCTGACGTAAAGTCAACGCTGTAATCACAGATGATGACAGAACAGAACGCAATGGTCATTGAAGAGCACAGGGGAAGCTATCGGGTATTCTGCGAAGGGAAGATTTATTCGGCAGAAGTTTCCGGCAGATATCTTTATGAGTCTGAAAACAGAGAGGATTTTCCCGCAGTGGGCGACTTTGTGAAGATTGAACTCTACAGTGAAAATGAATGCATTATTCATGGAATTTTACCTAGAAAAAATGTGCTGAAAAGAAAGGCTCCGGGGCGCGAGACGGAAATGCAGATCATCGGAGCAAATCTGGATCTGATATTCATTGTTCAGGGGATGGATGATAACTACAATCTGAAAAGACTGGAAAGAACTCTTGTGCTCTGCAGAACTGTAAATGCACAGACAGTCATTCTTCTCAACAAAAAAGATCTTATTCATGAAGATATCATGATGGAGAGAATCAGGCAGGTGAAGGAAATCGCTCCTGATTCCATTATCATCCCCTGCAGTGCTTCCTCTGAAGAAGGACTGGATCAGATACTTCTTCATATGGGTGAAAAAAAACTCTGCTGCCTGATCGGTTCCTCCGGTGCGGGCAAAACAAGCTGGATCAATATACTGACTCGAAGAAATGCACCTGTGAGGGAAACGAGTTTTCAGTCCAAAGGAAAACATACAACTACATCCAGACAGACTTACTTTCTTGAAAACGGCTCAATGCTCATTGACACTCCCGGAATGAGGGAATTTGGATTGTATGAGTCTTCTTCGGGGGTATCGGAAACATTTTCAGACATCGCTGAACTTGAATCTGGGTGCAGATTTAAAAACTGCACTCACGAAAATGAACCGGGCTGTGCCGTACAGGAAGCTCTTGCGGACGGAACATTAAGTGAGGACAGATATTCTCATTATCTGAAACTTCAGAGAGAAGAAAAATATATGGAATCAAAGATCAGTGAAAAAAATGCAAAAGAGAAAAAAGATAATGATAAAAAATTATCCAAAATGATCCGTGAAAGACTTAAGGATAAGGGAAGAAACAGATAAAGGCATAGGCTGAGAACAGCCTGCCTTAAAACCTGAACTTCATTTGAAGGCTGAATAGTAATTGCAGAAGTGAAGCCGTTCGCCAAAATAGCAGCTATGGTAAAATATATTCTGCTTCTGCGCGGCATCAATGTGGGAGGTCATCATAAGCTTCCGATGAGCGGCCTGAAAGAGGCATTGAAAAAACTGGGGATGACAAGTATTGTCACAATCCTGAATTCCGGGAACGCAGTCTTTGAATACAAGAAGGAAAAGACTGCAAAAATTGAAGAAATGATTGCCTCTCATCTGGAAAAGACATTCGGATTTCCCGTTCCGAGCATTGTCAGAACATTGGATGAAATCATCACAGCATCCCAAGAAGAATGTTTTTCAAAAATCAAATCCGACAGGGAAAGGCATCAGTACATATCCTTTTCCAAAAATAAACTTGAACCTAAGATAAAGCTGCCTTGGAAATCCAAGGATGAATCATTCGAAATCCTGAAAGTGACAGATAAGGAAATTTTCAGTATACTGTATCTCGACAAAGGAAAATCAGTGAAGGGGATGGAGGAACTGGAGAAACTGTTCGGAAAGGATCTCACCACCAGAAATCTGAATACTGTCCAGAAACTGCTTTGATATGCCTGATTGTAACAGGCGAAATGCGCGGCAGAGTCTGGGCCTACAATGATTTTGACAGATTCATACTGGAGCCTGCAGAAGAAGCAGAACATTCTTACAGCCATTTGAATGTACTGAAAAACGAAAACAGCGAACCCGTGGATTTTATAGACTATGTAAATAAATTTATGCTGAATGATCTGCTCGAACGGTGAATCACTGTGAGTCAAAGTACTGAAGGCAGATCAGCACAATAAGGAAGCGCAAAAGCAGAAGACGTGCATCTGGTGCATTTGAAGGAAAGGAAACAGGACAGGAAGAATAGGACTGGGACGAGTAGCATATCTCTCGGAAGGTTTTGATGACTTCCTGCCTAAACCTATCACATTGAATTTTCTATGGACAGAAAAATAGATCACAGCAGAAAGACTTTTGCAAAAACCAATATTGATACAGTTCTGCAAAGAGTTGAAATCATAAAAACTCTTCTTCCAGATGTAAAAACTATCGGGGAAATCTGCTGCGGCGACTGTACGAGACAGTTTGAAATATATAAAGAAAACTTTGCTTTGAGTTCCTATCGCGGACTGGATATTGACCCATTCATTGTAAAATTCAATTTGAAAAAGGGAATTGAATGTCTTTGCGGAAGTGCTGTGGATGCAGGAATAATGAAAAATTTTATCAATTATGATATCATTTTTTACGGACCTCCTCTTTCGGAAAACTGTGATGGACACGCAATTCTGGATTTCAAGGCAGTTGAACCCAGTTTCTTAAATTTTATGAAACTTATTTATCAGGATCTGAAATACCAGGGGATGATCGTCTGTATCTGCCCCAGAACGGCTGATATGGCAGACACTCAGATCGGGTTGCCTTCGGAATAATTTATTTTTTCAGAATCATATCCTTTTTTATGTCAGAAAGTTTCTCTGCTCCAGTTATGTTCATTGTATTTTTCAGTTCAGTGACATACTGATTATAAAGGAATTTAACACCTCCTGCTTCTCCGCCTACCGCTGCAATTGAGACTGGTCTGCCGACAAGCACTGCATCTGCTCCTAAAGCAATCATTTTGAAAATATCCATCCCGCTTCTGACTCCTCCGTCGCAGAGAACAGGGATTCTGTCTTTCACAGCATCCCTGATGGAAGAAAGCACTCTGGCTGTCCCAGGCATATCGTCCAGGACTCTTCCTCCATGATTGGATACTACAATCGCAGATGCGCCTGCCTCCAGTGCAGAAACTGCATCTTCAGGTGTCATAACCCCTTTGATAATGAACGGAAGTTTTGTCATGGATCTGAGTCTCGCGAGTTCTGAAATATTTCTGGATACAGAATGCTGATTTTTCATCACGAGAGTCTTGAACTGAAAAGCATCGATGTCCATACCGAGGGCGAAAATTCCCTGTCTTTCCGACTCTTCAAATCTTTCTCTGAGAAGGCCCTCATCTGCTCTCGGCTTGCAGATCAGCACTCCTTCTCCGTTATTTCTTTTTAATGCATCCAGCATGATTTTATACTTATCAGGAGTTGCTCCGTCTCCAAGCCAGGCAAGTCCTCCGGATTCTTTTGTACCTTTCAGAACTGCCAGAGCATAACTGAATTCATCCATTGCACTGTTCATATTGGTCGCAGCACCTGTCATCGGTGCAGACATCATCGGATGACTGAATTTTCTTCCGAGAAACTGAAAGGAAGTGTCTGCAGAAACTGCATCTCTGATGTATCTCGGAAGTATTGTGTATTCTTTAAGTGCGCGGATATTGTCCTGAAAAGTCTCCATCCTGCCGACTCCGCCCATTCCGGGAACTCCTGAGGCACAGTCGGTTCCGTCGCAGACTCTGCATACCCAGCAGATTTCCTTTCCAAATCTCTGTCTCGCTGTTTGATTAATTATTTTTTCATTAAGAGAATAATAATTGTCAGTTTCGAGCTGGATTGTATTCTTTACTTTCTGGAAAACTTCTTCTGCCTGCACAAGAGTATCAGCAGTAATGATCACGTGTCCGGATTTTTCTATATTGTTTGTAGGGTCAGCAATAATGTCACCAGGCTGATTCTGCATGAAAATTTCATTAACACATTCAATCTCTTTTGCCTCGTCTACTCCTTTGATAGAAATGAGTTTTCCAGGAGATGCAATCAGTGCTCTTTCAATAGATACCTTTTCCCATTTTGGTTCAAGTTCATCCGGCTCTTCACCAAGTGCGATCATAAGGGCAGCTCTGTTCAGATTGATTCCTGAGGAAAGAGGAAATGTGTATGCGGACATGAATCCGCCCGAAAGACGAGCAGCAATTTCTCCCACCTTGACCCCGGTAGGTGTGACCTTAATGTCTCCTTTTCCTGCACCAAGATTGATTCCAAGAGCTTTCATTCCGGCAATCATAACTCTTTCGGCTTCCTGCAGAACTTCTTTTGAAAGATGTGAAGGCATAGTATGTCCGATTTCAATGAAGAAAGGTTCTCTTTCAATGATTCTGTCGGCAACTCCTGTGATTCTGTAATTTCCGTTCCAGGCGAGAGCATCTATGGAAAGTTCCGGTCCCGGCATATACTCTTCCAGAATGACTTCACCGGAGGGAGAATATTTTTTTGCATGTTTAAATGCATTGTGAAGATCATCTCTGTTTTCCACTTTGATGACTCCGCGTGCTCCCATATTGTCCGCAGGTTTGATGACAAGAGGGAACTTGAGATATTCCAGTGCATCTCTTGCATCCTGAATAGACCAGACTTCCGCAAATGCAGGAATCGGAACAGAATGTTCTTTGAGTCTTTTCCTCATTTTTACCTTGTTGGATGCAGCTTCTGCATCATGAAACCGTATCCCAGGAAGTTCCAGTGCATTTGCAACGGCAGAGACTGTCATACTCGCGTCGGTTCCGGCAGTGATTACGCCGTGGATGGGAGAGTGTTCTGCATATCTTTTTGCTTCTCTCACCATACCTTCAATGTCTTTTGTGCTCATCACAATTCTGTCTCTTGCAATTTTCAGACCGGGAGCTTCCGGATTCATATCAGCTGCTATAGTCTTCAGTTTTAATGAATTTGCTGTTTCTATGATGGGACATTGGAGAAGTCCCCCTCCAATAATCAGAATTGCCTTGTCTTTAATCCGGTTCGCTGCGCTCAAAATTCCCTGCCTTCTTCTTCAGATTTTTTTCTGGCTGGAATTTGAAAATAGAAAAATGCTTTCTTTTTGCTTCGAGAGTATACATTGGAGCTGCTTGGCAGCTTCGCTGCTGCGCGCGCAAACTTGGAAACAGCTGCTGAGTTAACCCTACCGGGGGTGGGATTGTGTAGAAGCATAAAAATGGGACTCACGCTAAAGACGCGGAGAACTGATTTTGTTTGGTTAATTTTTTTCGTTTGATTTGGACTCCGTCTGAAAGTTGAGCTTTTGCACATTCTCAAGTTATTGATGATGGCATACCGGTTTGGAATGTCCCGGCAATCCGAATTGCTGTTCTTCGATAAGAGAGATATAATTATTTAATAATTATATCTCTCAGAATCCAAGATATGGCAAAACTGCATTAACCAGCCTCTTGTGCCTGGACTACTGCGAGTGTTGCCAGATTCACGATTTCTCTGACTGAACAGTCCAGAGGCAGTACGTGCATAGGTTTTTTTGTGCCGAGTAAAATTGGTCCCATAATTTCCGCACCGCCCAATTCAAATAGAAGCTTGTAAGCCATATTTCCGGAGGAAAGATTCGGGAAGATCAATGTATTTACATTTTGGTCTGCCAGAGTGGAAAATGGAAACTGCTTCTTCAGTATTTCCGGATTGGTGGCAAAGTTCGCCTGGATTTCTCCATCCACATTCAGATCAGGATGATTCTTATGCAGGAAAGCAACAGCATCTCTTACTTTTAGCGGCTCTTCTCCTGTGTTTGAACCAAAATTAGAATAAGAAAGCATTGCGATTCTCGGAACAATTCCAAACCGCTTAATAGCTTTTGCGGCTAATAAGGTTATATCGACTAAGTCTTCGGTACTTGGATTTACATTTACAGTGGTATCTGCGAAAAAGAAAGTTCCTTTGCGGGTATTTATGATATACATCCCGGCCGCAATTCTTGTATCATCTTCCAGACCGATAATCTGTAATGCTGATTGAATTGGACTTGCATAATTTCTTGTGATGCCTGAAAGAATTGCATCGGCCATTCCGAATTCCACCATCATTGCACCGAAGTGGTGACGATTCCGCATTTTCTGTTTTGCCTCATACAGTGTAATGCCGCGACGTTTTCTCTTTTCTGCAAATGATTCAGCAAATTGAAGAGATAGCTGTTTCATTTCGTCACTGGTCGGATTTATAATTTGAATGTCCAGCAGATCCAATCCATATTCTTTTGCGAGGGTGCTGATGATTTCCTTGTCTCCAAGCAGGATCGGAACAGCTACGCCGTATTCCTTTAACACCAGAGCAGATTTTAATATTTTATAATTATCTGCTTCAGCGAAAACTACACGTTTCGGATTTCGTTTTGCTTTTTCTGTGAAGGTACGAATCAGTTTATTGTCCTGTCCTGTGAGGCTGATAAGACTCTGCTTGTATTCTTCCCAGTCTGTGATTGCTCTTTTTGCGACTCCTGATTCCATTGCGGCTTTTGCGACTGCAGGAGATACAATATAAATCAGACGGGGATCTATAGGCTTTGGAATGATATAATCTTTTCCGAAAAAAAGCTTACGCGAGTTATAAGCGAGATTGACTGAATCAGGAACAGGCTCTTTTGCAAGTGCTGCAATTGCATACACAGCTGCCAATTTCATTTCTTCGTTGATCTTGGTTGCACGCACATCCAGAGCTCCGCGAAATATATAAGGAAATCCTATTACGTTATTTACCTGGTTAGGATGATCACTTCTTCCTGTTGCAATGATAATGTCATCTCTGGAAGCTGCTGCTTCGTCGTAGGCGATTTCAGGATCGGGGTTGGCAAGTGCGAATATAATTGGCTGCACTGCCATACTCTGTACCATTTCAGATGTGACTACATTTCCCTTGGATAAACCGACAAATACATCTGCACCGACCATTGCCTCAGCTAAAGTCTTGGCTGAAGTTTCTACTGCAAAAAATTTCTTCTGTTCATCCAGATCAGTTCGATCAGTTCTGATTGTTCCTTTGCTGTCGAGCATTAAGATGTTTTCTTTTTTAACGCCGACGGATATATACAGTTTGGCGCAGGAAATTGCAGCTGCTCCGGCACCGTTCATAACCAGCTTGATTTTGGATAAATCCTTTTTGTAAATTTCACATGCGTTCAGAAGAGCGGCTGCAGAGATAATTGCTGTTCCATGCTGATCATCGTGCATAAGAGGAATATCCAGTTCTTTTTTTAAACGTGTTTCAATTTCAAAGCATTCCGGAGCTTTGATATCTTCCAGGTTGATTCCTCCAAATGTAGGCGCCATTGTTTTTACTGTCTGAATGAAAACCTCAATATCTTTAGTATCAAGTTCAATATCAAAAACATCAATACCTGCATAGATTTTAAAGAGCATTCCCTTGCCTTCCATCACAGGTTTGCCAGCCAGCGGTCCTATATCCCCTAATCCCAGAACGGCAGTCCCGTTGGAGATCACAGCTACTAAGTTTCCCTTGGCAGTGTATTTATAAACATCGTCAGGATTTTTCGCAATTTCCAGACACGGTTCTGCTACACCGGGAGAGTAAGCGAGAGTTAAATCTCTTTGTGTGCTGTATGCTTTTGTGGGTATAACTTCGATTTTACCCGGCTTGCCGGTGGAGTGGTATTCTAAAGCTTCTTGCTTGCTTATTTTTGCTGGAAGAGTCGGCTTGCTCATATTAGGTCCTTTGTTTCATTCTTTCAAATGAGATGAAAATAGAATTGCAGAGAAAGGAATTACTGCAACCAAAAAAATGTTCTTTGATGCTTCGGATATTTTGCTTGACTGGGTGTTTCCATAAATATTCCTGAATATAATGCCGGTGGACTTTAATTTGGTCATTTATTACTTCTCAACATTCTGCACTCCGAATGTGAAAAAACTTATTTATAAAGGAGCTGATATTTCTGCCGAATCAGAATCAGGCTTAACGGCCAGTTATACTGAGAGTCAGATTCAGCGGAATGATTGAGATCTGCACTGAGAAATTCGGCATCCATAGAGATTTATTATGAATTTTAATTATGTATATGCAGTGATTATTTCCTTTTTTTCCTTTTATCTGTACTGGAGACTGAAAGTTGTCCATAAACCTGTTCTGCATTTTTCCAGAAATAAATTTAATGATAAAATAATTTCTGAGTGCCCCTCTCTTTTGAGGCCTTATTTTCCTTCCTTCTGGTGTTTCAACCGGCATCTGATGCTGATCGTACTGATGTTTCGGGAATACCGCTCCAAGGACTATGAATATGATTCAGTTGAAGAACTGACAATGGAGGACGGGGGACTTACCGGACTTGCATGGACTGGAATTCATGAAAGGCATTCAAAGGAAAATACTCCGATTGCTGTGATATTTCATACAATCAGCGGGGATGAACAGGATGTGAAAGGTATATCCAGGTATGTGAAAAATACTCTTCACTGGACTGCAGTTGTCTGCATCCGAAGAGGACACGGAAGACTTCCTCTCACTTCTCCAATAATCAATACAATGGGATCAACATCGGATCTGAAAGAGCAGCTTGATCATATACAGAAAAAATACCCTGATGCACCTCTGTTCGGAATCGGAATTTCTGCCGGGTCGGGACTTCTTGCCAGATACCTCGGTGAGGCCGGGCAGAAAAGCAGGTTCACTGCAGCTGCTGCGGTCTCGCCGGCTTACGATATAGAGAAAGCATTTCACAGGATTCATCCAGCTTACAATAAGATTATGGGGCAGAGGATTATTAATTATTTTCTGAAAAAACATAATGACAGTTTATCCAAAGTTTCGGGTTTCGAGGATATTTTAAACTCTAGAACATTAGGTGAATTTCAGGACAATCTGCATCCTATGGCGGGATTTGAGTCCAAGGAAGAGTATTACGAAAATTCAAATCCCATCAAGGTTGTCAGAAACATCAAGACACCTCTTCTGATTTTGAATTCTGAAGATGATCCCATCTGTATCAACCAGAATGTACTGGAGAATCTTCACTGGCTCGAAAAACTTCCTCATACTGTTTTGGTACATACAAAAAGGGGAAGCCATGTTGCCTTTTTTGAAGGAGCAGGGGCAGAGTTCTGGTCTGATCGGGTGATTGGAGAGTATTTTCAGGCTGTTCTGAAAGAAACGCGGAAACAGAGGACAAGAATCAGAAAAAGAAATGCAGGTGCATAAATAAAATATTTCTATTTTTAATACAGATTTAAAAATGGCTTCGTTATTTATTTTGTGACTGTTCGGCATAAGTATAAAATGATGTAAAGGCAGGGATTTCTAAGGGCGAAGCCCTTAGAACCCCCGGTAGGGCCAAATAAAGCAGTAACTGCGAAGCCGCTAGGCTAGCAGTTACTTTCTAGGAGAATGTATGTACGGTTATTTTACAATTTCCATTCCGGGAATCATTCTGATTTTATTTCTTCTTCACAGATATTTAAAAAAGAGCGGCAAGGAAAGAAATCTGCTTTTTTATTCGGGACTGTTCTATATTCTGATGGGACTTCCGATTGTATACAGCTGGTTTATGTATATGGCTGCAGGTTTTATTCTGATCGGGATCATTTTTATTTTTATTTCCAGATTGAAATTTCCGTCATCCGTCCAGGCAATGATGGCTCCTTCTCCCATTATTTTTCTGACGCTGTTCATCTGGTATTCCGACTCTTCAAAAAATATATTTCTGATACCAAAAGGTTATACAGGAAGGATTGTCATTGTACATGGATGCAGGGACGGACAGAGCAGGGAGTTTGAAGGCACATATCGAATTTACCGAATAGGTAAAGACGGACTATTGAAGACTAAATTTTCTTTTGCGGGGTCGGCATTTGATTCTCTTCATTCCAGATATTACTATGTGGATTCAGAAGGAACCAGAGAGCAGATTGAGGACAAAGAATCAGAGAAAGTGCATCCTCAGGGTCTTTGGACTCTTCCTTACGATAAGAAAGGCGAAACAATCATTGACTTCATTCTTGATACACAGCAGGCAGATCCTCACAGTTACAGAAAAGAGGAAAACAGCCGCTGGCAGTCAGAAATCAACTCCTGCGCTGAGTAGTTATCGGTTCTCCACAAAATAGAGAAGAATGATAGTCAGCGAAAAGAATACAAGGTTGAACATAAACCCCATTCTGAGGTTGTGTCTGTCTTCTTCGCTCAGCATATAGGCAGTGAGGAAGACTGAAAAAAATCCAGCCAAATGTGCCCAGTGTGCAACGTTGTCTCTGGAAAACAGATTCGTAAAATCATAGTAGACAGCAAGCCAGGAAATGATAAACACCGGGAACGGAATTTTCTTTCCGGCTAACGGCATTGTGTATGGACAGAGAAGGGCAGAAACAGCTGCTATTCCTGCGATCGCTCCGCTTGCTCCTACTGCAGGGATTCTGTCTCCCATTGCACCTCTGATCATTGAATCTGCAAGTCCGGAAACAAGTGCAGCCATTGAATAAAAGAGGATCCATTTTCCCTTTCCTACCTTGTATTCTACTGATCGTCCAAGAAAGAACAGAAACATCAGATTGGAAAGAAGATGACCGAACGATCCATGATTGACGGATGCAAGAAACCAGTTGACTGCACTGTAATTTCCCGGATAGGATACAAAATATTTCATCTGTATCTGCGGAGGCACAGCAATCTGTATAATGAAAAATGACAGAAATAAAAATATGCAGACACTGAGTGTCAGCGGAAATTCCAGAAGAATTTTCAAGGAGTCAGAACCCTGAGGTTTTCTGTTTCAGTGCAACCAGGTGAGCACCTTCATGCAGTGCAAGTACCCAGCTGTAATTAAAGAGATTCAGCAGACCGAATGCAGGATGCTCATAACCTCTTTTCTGAAGATCTGCCTTGGAAAATTTGGAAAGAACTTCTTCCAGTTTTTTATGAGACTTTTCGAGGAGCGGGAGAAGCTGTTCCAAAGTATAATTGCTGAGAGGACTGACCGTATCAGGATTTTTAAATCCTCTGGGTTTTGTCAGACCGGCTCTCATTTCTCTGTAATTCAGATTTTCCTGAGAATCAGTGTCCGAACCGAATTTTCCGCCGACAGCAATCGGAACTGATCTGGCAAAACTCCATTGTGTAAGATAAAGGTGTTCTCCAATTTCAGAAACTGACCATCCTGATTCAGGTCTCTGATTGAATTTATCTGTCGGTGTTTTTTTCAGACATTCCAGAACATCTTTTCTAAAGCCAGCCCAGATATTCAGAATATCCAGAGAAGACTGCAGTTCAGTGGCCAAAGGTGACATAGAGTCCTCCAATTATTTTCCGAGATAAGAACAGCAGTAGTCTGTGATTTCGTGAACTTTCAGTTTGAACTTAGCATTCGCAGGTACTTCAAAAGATGTGCTTGCTGTGAATTCCTGCCATTCGGAAGAACCCGGAAGCTGCACTTGGAGTCTGCCAGACTGAATTTCCATAATCTCTTTTTCTGATGTTCCGAATTCATATTCGCCCGGAAGCATAATTCCCAGAGTCTTTCTGCTTCCGTCTGAAAAGATGACTGTACGGCTTGTGACTTTTCCGTCAAAATATATATTTGCTCTTTTTTCTACTTGAACATTTTGAAATTGGCTCATCATTTTTCCTATATTCTGCTTGAACCCATATTAAAATATATGATCCTGCAGTTTTCTTCATCCTTGCATTTTAGATTGATACGATTATAGCTTTTATCATTATAAATATGAATAGAACGGATATAGGATCTGTCGTCGAGAACTTCCACATTTTCTGCTTCAATTTTGTAGGCATTTGTGACTGCATCTTTCAGACAAAGCCAGGAGGTGCTTCCTGCAATTTTATCGTCCAGTTTGAACAGAAACGAATGAAATTGAGATTCCCTATTGCTGATAAAATCCTTTTCGTCTGAAGATTTCTGATAAATCATAAAACCTTCCACACCATATTCAAACTCAACCTGATCGGAAAAAAGCTCTGCAAGCTTTTCTGCGTTTCCTTTCTGAAGGTAGGTGATGATCTGTTTGTCGACTTTAGTGGTGTATTTCTGCTTGGAATCGCAGGAATTAAAAAAAATAACGGAAATGATCAGAATCAAAACAGACAGTTCTCTGAGCAGCCGAAAGGCAGTGAAGTGCGGAGTTTTGTCAGTTTTTGACTGAAGCATATTTGGCAGAGAATTGTTCATAAAATCTGTTTGCCGATCAGATTATCAATTGATTCTATTTTTTCAATCGAAATTTTTCATTGGATGATGTTAAATTATTGTGATAGATATGGAAAAATCAAGATTCTAAAGTACTGTAGTTCCCCACAGTACTGAGTTAAGCACTTAATAATGGAGCTGAATTGCGACATTTAAATCTTTCAGGGCAGTCAGAAATGCCTCTAGCTGCAAATTCATTTGCTTTTTTAGCTCTGTAAACACCAATCAAAGCATCTCCCATTGTAGCTGTGCCCTCGGCTGTAACAGGTTCATTAAATATTATTTTACCGTTATTACTCAGTGTATAACGGACAGTCAGTTTATGTTTAAAATCAGTACCAAACCAAGGTCGGTCAAGATCCAAAATCTCAATTTTAAGAACCCAGCCATTTTCCATTTTGTCAGAAATTTTCTGAAAGGATTTTGACTGAAGCAGGGATGCTTTAACTGCTTCTGTAAAATTGTCATCCGGAATATTTGAAATCCAGAAAGGCAGGGTCATCGATCCTCCTGTTGATTCAGTCACAAATATTTTTTCTCCGACAGGTTTCTTTGCTTGGTAATCTGTAACAGTCATCCTTTCCGCATTAGCCGGAATTGCATAATCCAGCAGAAGAAGCAGTGCAGACAAATATGCCAAATGTTTTATTTTCATTGTTTTTTTTAAAAAATCGATTCTATTGATGAGATATGAAAAGAATAAAGCTCTCAAATGGCAAATATACTTATTGAAGATATTGTGTCAAATAGAAAGCATTATTTTCTGCTGTAAACTGCCGCAAAGTTGAGAACAAGTTTCAGTTTGGAATCGATGATTGTTTGAGACTTGGCCTGCCCTTCTGCACGAATTATTGCACTCCGCATCGGCCTGTGCTGTAGATTCAATCCTAATTATTCACCTAGTTTTCCGATTGAGGCAGTTTCCTTAAGCCATTTTTCTCTCTGTTCAGGAGTGCTTTTTCTGATCATAGGAAAGCAGAGAGTCTTCACCGGTTTGACTCCGCAGAATTCCAACGTGGCATTTTTCAAGGTACGAATAGCTGCATCTCTATGAGAAAACCAGAGCCAGAATTTAGGAGAATCTGCAGTATAAATGATTCTTGCTGTCCGGCCTGATAGAAGTCTGTCCCACCAAGGATCATTTGAATGATATTTAAATGCAAATCCAGGAAGAAATATTCTGTCAATGAATCCTTTCAGAAGTGCAGGAACACTTCCCCACCAGACAGGTGTGACGAATACCAGATGTTCTGCCCATAAGATCAGTTTCTGTGCTTCTGCAAGATCGGGTTCAAATTCCTGATCTGATTTAAAACCTGCTCTCAGAATCGGGTCAAACTTCAGATCAGAAAGAAAGAGTTTCTTCACTTCATAATTTTCACTTGCAGCATTTGCGTACGTTTCTGCGATTGCACCGCAGAAACTTTCTCTGTTGGGCTGACCCATTATGACAAGAATCTTTTTTTTCATACATTCATCCTGAATGTAGTCAATGCTTACATTCAGGAGAAAACTGTAAAGATAAAATTACCTTACGCATCTGTATCTGTTGTTCTGACGGAGGACATCTCCCTGAGGACCTTTATAATAAAAAGTGCCGTATCCGATATTGGCTGATGATGCACCTGAGGTAGACGATACATTGATTTTGTAATTGCTTCTCTGAGCTCCTGCTCCGTGAACATCCATCATAGTATTTCCGTTCATATAACCCAGTGCGCGTCCAAAAGAAACATATGTTCCCAACTTTCCGTTCCCGTCATTCTCTGTATGTGTTGTGGAGGACCAATAGTATGCATAATCAGTCACTCCTTTTTCATTCGTAAATGAGGTCGCAGTGAATTTGGAATCAATTGCAGCAGACGATGTTTTGTCCGGGGATCTTGTATAATCGACTATACTCTGCAGTTCTTTTACATTTGGAAGTCTCCAGTCTGAAAAGCCTGCAGTAACAGCAGATTCACAGGAGGATACTGCATTGTCATGATCCGTGGAGCTGAAATCTTCCTTCTGCCACATCAGTCCGGTTGCTGAGTCAGTAATTGTCTGATTTCCATTGTCCGTAAAACTGTTTACTCCATACGAACTGTTTCCTCTGACGCATCGAATGTAAAAAACTTTAGTATTTGTGGGATATCCTTTAATTCTTCCATCTATGAAATTGACACCGAAAGTTGTCGCATCTCCGTTCATTGTAGTTGAAACATAATTAGTGGATGATGCATACTGAGCGTCAATGACTCTTTCATTATTTGATGTGTCTCCGAAAGCCTTGTCAAAATAATTGGAATCAATGAAAGGTGTGAGAGAAGATGTGGCACAGGTTGTATTCCCTGCTGTACTGCACGATGCTTCTGAACTTGCATCCTTGCCGCTGAACAGAATCAGTGAATAAAGAGTCTTTATATCCGGCAGTCTCCAATCATCGTATCCGCCTGTAGAAAGGCTGTCGCAGTAAGAAGATGCAGCAGACTGAAGTTTCTTATCGGAATAGTTCAGTGTTCCGTTTCCGTCTGTATCTGTGCTCTGTGTCCACATAAGCCCTGTAACATTGTCTGTAATGATTTTTCCGTCTGACGATTTTGTATAACTCGGTGCATTGTTTGTATAATCAGCATCATACCCAGTCTTGGAACAGACTGACTCGGACCCTGCAGATGCACTGTAGCATTTTGTCTGATTCGTATCAGGCACCTTGAATTTCAGGGATGATGACGCATTTAGAAAAAGAATGCCGAGTCCCAAATTCCTCTTTTCAGCAGATTTTTTATTTTTATTGTCTGTGCACTGAATAAAAATATACAGAATACTTAATATAAGTAGTGGCAATGATTTTTTCATGAATGAATTCCTTTATCCGATCAGCAGTTTTTGCAGTCTGACGTTAAATAACGTGAAGTATATATTTCATCATCTATATTTAATCTCAAGTATCCTGATAATTATCATATTCGGAAATACATTCTTTTTTTGAGAACCTGTGCTTTTACATAAACTTCATAATTTCATATTGGTTTTCTTTATTCCATTAAAGAATTATGATTCGGAAAGACTGCCCTATACATTAAATTTTCCTAATTTTGAAGTCAAGAATTCCTTTTTACAGCATTTTGTCGGCAGTTACACAAACTGAGCTTTTCAGGAATCTAAAAGATAGACAGTTTAAGAGATCATGATTTTGATTCTTTTTTATCATTCTTAGAGCATTATTTTCCAATATAGATTATGATCTGCATATCCCGCAGGAAAAATATTATCAGACTGTTTTTTATATTAGAGTTGTTGAAAAATTAGTTTCAACAACTCTAACTTTAATCTTTTTAAAAAACTTGCAGCTCGCTAAAGCGAGCTGAGTTAATCCTACCGGAGGTTTCAAGGGACTATCGTCCCTTGAAAATCCCTATTTCGCTTCTGATTAAAGATAATTTCTTGATTTT
>JBPOJG010000459.1:0-5757 GCA_052033835.1 Spirochaetota bacterium | reverse complement strand
TTGATCTGGGAGACAGTAAATCCAAAATACTGGTCAGGAAATTTAATCCGTCCACTGATGAATTTGAAAGTGCTCAAGAACTCTTCAGTTTTAAGGACGGGAGCAAAGTGATTTCCAATTCCGGATCTGCTTTTCAGATGTTTGTTGATATGGACAGGAACGGTACTCCTGACTTTATCAGAATGCTTGACAATCCTGAAAAAAATCCGAGTACTAAGATCCTTGTGACTTTTTTTGAAAAGAAAACAGGTGGCACGTTTGCCGAAAAAGATACAGTGACTTTTGATCCTGGGTTTGCAGGTAAAAACGGGAATCGTTTTCTGACAGACATTAACGGGGACGGGTATCCGGATTTTGTAACTTTAGATGCCGCTTCAAATCTGATCGTTCATCTGTTCAATGGGAAGAACTTTGTCAAGTCTGATGTGAAGAATAAAGTTGAAAACACTTATGTTTCTCTTCATCCGGATGAGGTTCCTGATCCGGACCCTGAATTTGAAAATAATTCTTTTATATTCAGGGATATGGATAAAGACGGAAACAGGGATATGCTGAAGTATATTCCTCCTATGCCTTATGCGGATGTTCAAACTGGAGCAATTACTGTCAAGAAATCTGGTAATTTGGAAATTTTATTTAAAAACCATTATGAGACGCTTGGAAGTGTCAGTTTCCCGATCAGCGATATAGACAATACCGGCCAATACTATACATTGTATTCTGAAAAAAATATGGGTGGGGTTAGGGGAATTCAGTCCATATCTGCTATCTTGAAAACAAACTGGTCTACAGATGATCCAGCCAACCCTATTCAGGACTGGGATAAACGAGATAAGTATGGTGCAGTATGTAAAGAAAAACCTGATATGGATTTGAAAAGCGGAGAGGAGCTTTATCTGTTATTGAAATTTACAGACGGGAATCAGCAGATACACCATCTTTCCTTATCGGGACTCACTGACTTGGTGGGACAGGGGCAGCTGGCAAAAGTGACTCAAATTGTTTATGGGAATTCCAGGTTTTCAAAATTCTTTGCAGATATGAACGGCGACGGCAGACAGGATTTTATCCATTATTATGAACCAAAGGGTTACGGTTCTGGAAAAGTATATGTTCATTATGGAAAGCTGGGTTCCGATGGAAATTATTTCAACGAATCCGCTGATTTGACTATTGATTCGAATGCTGGGCTCGCCGGTGTTGCAGATATTGATAAGGATGGGATACCTGAGCTTATCAATCTGCATTCGGAACGAATAGAAGTTGTTCTTCCTTATAATATGTATTTGACAGATTTTTTCAGTTCAGCCCATAAGACAGATGGAGTTCTTTCTGTAATCAAAACAGATATTTCGAATTTCAATTTGAGGAATCTGCTGACCGGGATTTCCAATGGACTGGACTCAGTTTCAGCAGCATATAAAAAACGGACAGACCCAGTAAGCAGCTATGCAGTGCTTGGTTCAGGAGAGATCTACTCTGGTATTTTTCCTGAAATTCAGTTGAGCAAAACTGTATTGAACAGGTCAGACGGACTGCAGAAAACTGTGGACTACACTTTTGTTGAATCTCGTTTTTATCTCAGCAGTGATCCGGAAAAAAGCCGTAAACTTGGCTTCACTAAATCTGAAAAAAAACTGACTCAGGCTTTGGGCGGCAGAGAATCAAAGATGAAGTTTGTAAAAAATTATACAGATCTGTCGGATGATTCTGCAAATTTCAATCTTCTGAAAGCAGGCACTGTTTCATCTGAACAGCAGTATGCGACTGTTTCAGGAAATGAAGTTCTTATGAAATCAGTTTCCTATGAATACGGTTATACTGCACCTGTTCCTGCGAAGTCAAATGAAAGAATTTCACTGAAAAGGGGGACAGAGAACAATTCTGTCTTTGGAATCAGCGGTCTTTCCTCCGTTACCAAAGTATTGGACATTACTGAGGGAAATTACGGCAATGTGACAAGTGCATCAGAGGTATTGAACGGAGTAAGCAGCAGCGGGGTGACTGAATACGATATTACCGACTATCTTGATTATAAACTGGTGCGGCCCCGACTGACAAAAAAATACAGAGACGGCATTTTTCTGGAAGGAGAAGAGGTACTGTTTTCCGGCAATCAGATGACAGAATCCAGAAAATATGGAACAGAGTCTGTATTCATTTCCACTGTTTTCAGCAGCCACGATTCATACAATGTTCCCCAGACAGTGACAGATCCGGAAGGTAATATTACTAATCTGTCATTCGGGAGTACCTTCAGGAAAGAACCGGAGACAGCCGTGTTTAACAGCAATCCAATGTATACGATAAAGAAAACGTATGACCGGAGATTCGGAAAGGAGTCCGGCGTAACCGAATTCAACGGCGGCATTCTCTCGAAGGAGTATGACTCTTACGGCAGACTTGTAAGAGTTACAGTACCTGGGGAGTCCAAATGGAGTGAGATTTATAATTATAAAAATACTGGAAACTCTGTTCTTTATCCTTCAGGAAATGCTGCTTATGTAGAGAAAATTACGAGGACTAAAGGCAGTGATTCTGTCACGGTAAGAGAATACAGAAATGCGGATGACAAGACATACAGAAAGGAGGGGGAAGGGCCTGACGGCAAAAAAATCATTCAGGAATTTGTATATGATGATCTTTATCCCGAAAGACTTCTCAGAAAAACAGAAAACTATCTTTCCATAATGACGCCTCAATGGACCGTCTATGAATATGACGATTTCAGCAACCTTGTGAAGGAAACCGCTCCGGACGGATCATACATTCTGTATAATTATAATTACCTTCCATCCGGCAGTATTCAGATCAGTACGGTTAGGTATTCTTCTTCAGGCTCAGAAATAAATGCGGCGGTAATAGAGAAGGACAGATATGGAAATGTCGTTAAAAGGACAGTCAAGGGGACAGATATCACATACAAATATGATGGGAAAGGCAATCTGACGGACATTCTTGATTCCAAAGGCTCAAAGACAAGTTTTACCTATGATGAATTCAACCGTACAAAAACGCAGAAGAATCCGAATTCCGGCACTGTAAGTTTTACGTATAACAAAGTGGGAAAGGTGACCGGGAAAACAGATGCAAGGGGTACGGCAGTATTGACAGAATACGATTTTCTTTACAGACCGAAAAAAATCAGCACTGGGAATTCTTCTGAGGAAATTCGGCTGGTTTATGATGATCCTGCGGTAAGCGGGGGCATAGGCAGGCTGTCGAGAGCAGAAGACGGTTCAGGATATACTAAAGTCCTGAAATACGATCTGCGGGGAAATGTGCTGGAAAGTTCCAAGTTCATTCAGAGATTTCCTGACAGTAAGGAACTCTTTTTCAGAGCAGGGTATGATCTCCAGAACAGGGTTACAGATATCACCTATCCGAACGGCATCATTGTTCACAATGAGTATGCTGAGTCAGGAATGCTGAACCGTGTGACAATGGATATGCCGGATCAGGGAAGCTTCAATCATCCAGTTGTCAGTTATGAAGGACCTATTATAAAAAATGACAAACCCGGCATTGTCAGAACAACTGGAAACGGCGTCAGGACTGAAATTTTCTTTGACCCTTTTTATAAACGTCCGACAGACATAGGAACAGTTCTGCATCCTGACAGCAGCGGAAACGGGGATTATGAACAGAGGTGGCTGTATAATTATGATGAAAGGGGAAACCTGAAAACCCTGAATTATAAAAAACCGAGAAACAGCGGATTTGAAAATTATCAGTACACATATGATTCTCTGGACAGGCTGGTATCGGTAACTGACAGTCTGGGTACAGAAACATATGAATATGACAGCGGCGGCACAGCTCCCACTGTAGGCAATCTGACAAAAAAAGGGGAAATGCAGCTGATTTACGGAAATTCATCCCGACCTCATCAGGTGACTTCTGCAGTCAGTCCGACTTCCGGAACCGTTTCCTACTCGTACGATGCAGTCGGAAATATGATTTCACGTCCATTTGAAACAATGAGCTACAACAGTTTCAATATGCTGTCCTCCGTGGAGAATAATGGTCAGATTTTCGAGTATCTGTATGATTATACTGGAAACAGAGTTTATAAAAATCAGAAACCGGATATTTCCTCTCAGCCGTCCAAAGAAACATTTACTGCGGGGATCTATGAAGTGAATTCAGAACCAGGTCAGCCTCTGCTTCATACAGCATATATTCGCGGCGCCAATAATGACATTGCATCCCAGATTACTCTGAATAATTCCAATCTGATAGCAAAATCTGATGATGAGAGTGACAGAAGATTTTATGCGCTTCTTCCGGAAGCATTGAGAGAAAAAATCTGTCCTGTTCAGATTCCTCAATGCACAGCCTATCATGCATCCAGATTTGTCTGGATGTACAGGAATGCTGTCAGTCTGATTTTCCTTTCCTCTGCAGGAAAAGTCGGAACAGAATTCAAAACAGCACTGTCTGTATTTTTTGTCTTTATGCTCTGTACCATATATCTTATTTATGCATATTATATTCAGGGATACGAAAAGAACATTCTTGAGCACAGAGGAAGGCTCAGTCTGACGCCTCTGCTTCTCATTTCTGTGCTTCTTCTGTTTACGGACTGCGGGGGAAAAACAAACACTGCATCAGGAGATGTCCCCTGGATTCTTTTTGCGCCGAACACATCAGGCGACACATCTTCTATGTCCAGTTCATCCGGACCGCCGGAGGCCAGTCCTGTTCCAGGACTTCCGTCCAACCAGGTTCAGATTCAGGTGACAGGAATGTTTTTCTTTCATTCGGATCATCTGGGTTCTGTTACTATGATTACGGACGGAAACGGGAACCGTGTGACAGGCGGAAGCGGAGCCAGTCAGGTATCCTACCGTCCTTACGGAGAGATAGACAGACAGAACTCCTACGGGCCTGACATATTCAAATACAAATATACGGGCCAGGAAGAGGACAAAGAAACCGGTCTGTACTATTATAAAGCCAGACACTATGACCCAGTGATTGGGCGTTTTCTTCAGGCAGATTCACAGATGGATGCAGGAGATCCTCAAGGGCAGAATCTGTATGCATACGTGAATGGAAATCCGATGAAATATAATGATCCAAGCGGGCATTTTATTATGGTCGCAATTGGTTTGCTTGTTGAGGCAGCATTATCGCTAGGGGCAGCATTCTGGGTAAACACCGCCTTTGTGGCTGCTTCTGTTGCTTTATATGCGGTCTCACCTGATTTCAGAAACTTTGTTCAAGTGATGGGATCATTTGCTGCAGCCTGGGTTGTTTCTCCATTGGGGGCTGTATTAGGTTTAGGAAGTTACGCCGCGGAGCTGGCTAGAACCGGCAATCACGAAAAAGCAGTGGAGGCCGGTGAACGAGGGTTTCGAATAGGGGTAGCCATAACAGTGGCAGTTGCTGTGGTTGTGGGGCTGTATCTGTTTGGAGCTTGGTTGCTTGGGACAGCATTTGGTAAATGGATTGTTGCAAAAGTGGTGGAAGAGGCTCTTTTGGCTATTCCTGTATTTGCCGCAGTAGGTGCTTCTGTTGGTAGCATTTTGGGGTACTTTTCTGGAGGATTAGGGGGATATATAAACACTGGTGAGTGGGATGATAAAGAAGCAGGGCGGAGAGCTTCTGTATACGGAGAAACTGGAGCAAGAATAGGCGGGTTAGCCGGAGGTATTTACTCTGTTTTTATGACATCGCCAACATTGTTACTATTTTTTAAAAACCTTTTGGGAGGAAGCATATTTACTGCATTGATGATTGGTGATATTTCAG
>JBPOJG010000283.1:0-7346 GCA_052033835.1 Spirochaetota bacterium | reverse complement strand
CTCGATCACCCAGCCGGCGATGTTGAGGTCCTGCTTCTCCGCCATGTCGCTGGCATCGAGGACGACGACGGCCACGTCGGCCAGACGGATCGTGTCGAGCGTATCGGCGACAGACGCGGCCTCCAGCTTGGCTTCGATGCGGCTGCGACGGCGCATGCCGGCCGTGTCGACGAGGCGGACCGGCCGCCCCTTCCACTCCCATTCGACGCGGATGGAATCGCGCGTGATGCCGGCTTCGGGCCCGGTGAGCACGCGCTCCTCGCCCACCAGCCGGTTGAGTAGGGTCGACTTGCCGACATTGGGGCGGCCGACGATGGCCAGCAGGAGGGGTCGCGCCGCCGTCAGCTCGCCGGCATCGGCGTCTACTGCGGCCTCGGGGTCCAATTCCTCGTCGTCTTCCTCCGGCATCGGCTCGACATGACGGCTGAGCGCTTCGTGCAAGTCGCTGAGGCCCTCGCCGTGCTCGGCGGAGACGGGAATCGGTTCGCCCAGGCCCAGCCCATGGGCTTCGGCCAGTCCCTGCTGACCGGCGCGGCCTTCGCACTTGTTGGCGACCAGAATCACCTTGGCCGAGCGTTTGCGCAACCAGCCGGCGAAACTCTGATCGAGCGGCAGAACGCCGGCGCGCGCATCGATCAAGAACAGCACTACGTCGGAACTTTCGATAGCCCGCTCGGTAAAGCGGCGCATTCGGGCTTCCAGCGCTTCGCCGCTGGCCGTTTCCCAGCCGGCGGTGTCGAGCAAGGTGAAAGCGAGGTCGCCGAGCTGGGCTGGCTGCTCACGCACATCGCGCGTCACGCCGGGCGTATCGTCGACGATCGCCCGCCGCCGGCCAACAAGCCGGTTGAACAGCGTGGACTTACCGACGTTCGGACGGCCGACGATGGCTACGCGAGGCAGCCTTCGGTCATCAGCGGAGGGCAATGAGACGCCCCGAATCAGACAGCACGTAGATCGTGCGGTTGGCGATCACCGGACCGAGACGCACGCGGTCGCGCACGTCGATCTTGCCCAGGATCTCGCCGGTGTAAGGTGATACGGCCAGCAGGTCACCGAGCGAGCTCGTCACCAGCAGACGGTCGCCTGCCAGCACCGGCCCGCCCCACAGCGTCGGCCGGCGCCGCTTGTCGTCTTCGTACTGCGTGAGCGGTGTCACCCAGCGCACCTTGCCGCTGTCGCGCAGCAGCGCCGCGATATCGGCCGTGCTGGTGAGTACGAAGACGAAGCGTCCTGCCGCCCAGGGGGTCTGGCTGCCGCCGATGTTACGATCACACTGGCGCTGGCCGGACCTGAGGTCGATGGCCGCGAACTGACCCGCCGAGCCCATCGCCAGCACAACGCCACGATCGATTACCGGGCGGCCGCGAATGTCGGTGAGATTACCGAAGGCGCGGATGTCGCCGCGCGCGCCGATCAGCGTCTCGTTCCACACCGGCCGGCCATTGTCGATGCGCAGTGCGACCAGCTCGCCCGACGAGAAAGGAGCCACGATCACGTCGCCGGAACCAGCCGGGCTGTTGCCGCCGACATAACCGGCGCTCTCCTGCAGGCCGCTGAACTGCCAGAGGTCCGAGCCGTCGGATGCAGCCAATGCCTGCAGCTTGTTGTCGATGGCGACCACGAACACGCGGTCGGAAAAGACCAACGGTGCACCGCGCACCGGCGCGCTTACGGTCGAAACCCAATCTTCCTTGCCGGTGTTGGGATCGAGCGAATAGACCGCCGCATAGCCCGTCGTCACGAACAGCTTGCCGCCGTAATAGGCCAGGCCGCCGCCGAACTCGTCGCTGTCGCGCGCTTTCTCGGGCTTGAGCGTCACCCGCCACAATACCGCGCCCGTATTCGCGTCGAAGGCCGAGACGGTGCTGCCCGCATCCTTGGCGAAGACCTTGCCGTCGGCCACGACCGGAGCCGTGGTGAGGGTGCGCGTGGACGTCGAACCGGCGCCGACATCGGCCGTCCAGATCACCTGCGGCGAGTCGTTGATCGCGAGGTTGTGCATCGCATGGTTTGCGAAGCCACCGGATTGCGGCCAGGACTCATTCACCACCGGTGCCGGCAGGATCACGTCGATATTGGCGACGTCCTTGTCGGCTTCGAGGTCGCGCCGGTCGCCCAGCACGGAAATGCGCTCGCCCGGCAGCGGCTGCTTGCTCTTCTCGAACCAGTCACAGCCGGACAGAGAGACCGTCAGCAGTGCGGCAGTGAGCAGAAACCGAGGATCGACAACGGTGCGGAATACGCTTTGCATGGAACTACTTCGCCTCCGCCGCACCGTGGACACTGAGCATCGCTGATGCGCGCTGGGCCACACCCTGCGGCGCCGCTCGGTCCTTCAAGATTTCCGTCCAAAGTTCCTTGGCGCGCTTGGCGTCGCCCTTCCCCATTGCCGCCATCGCCTGCAGCTCGCGCACACTCAGCTGAAACGGCCGGTCGACCGCGCCGAGCGGGTCGAGCAGCGCCACCGTCTCCTGAGCCTTGGGCGTGCCCACGCTCTTGAAGCCGGCAATCACCATCGCGAGATCGCTGAGTTCACGAGCCGGCAGGCTCGGCGCAACGGCAATCAGCGCTGCCACCTGCTCTTCCGGCGTGGCGCGCAATTGAGCGGCCACCATGGCGGCCAACGAACGATAGGGCTCTGCGGCGCTGGTCGACTGCTTCTCGAGCTCCGCGCGTGCGGCCGCCGGATCGGTCGCGGCCAGAGCGAGGGCTGCGGAGTAAGCCGCGCTCGCGGCGCCGCGCTGCGCTTGATCGTACTGGCGCCACCCCACGAGCCCCGAGGCCGCAACAACGACGACAACGGCGGCGGCAACCACCCAGGTACCGTATCGCCCCCACCACTCCATGTCTGGCGGGACTTTTACGAAGTCCCGCCCCTAAAAGCGAGCGTAGCAGCGAAGCGAGCTTTAGGGGTGGGAAAAAGGGAATGTTTTGTATAATGCGACTTGACAAAGTCGCAATAATATAAAATTATATTTTACATAATTATAATTCACCTTACGCCTTCGGCCGCCTTCGGCCGCCTTCGGCTGCAGGTGGGGCGTTTTGGGAGTTTTGCCTAGATTCAACAGGCTCACTGCAAGTGCCGGCGGCATTTCTTGGGGCTCCGCAAGTTTGGAAGCCGCTGCCCCAAACCCCGTTTTTACTGGTCTATTCGATTTTCCTAATGCATTTACAGCATTGCAGATTCTAGACATCATATCCCATTTACGTAAGGTGAGATTATAATATGCAGGATGAGCTTCGAAGACCAGGTCTATCCGCTTTCTTCGAGGAACTTCTGCAGGTATTCCCACTTGAAATACAGAACTGTCTGGAGCAGGCATTGCTGTGCGTAAATGTATTCTTTGCATAACCTATTCCCAGCAGAAGAATTTCGTCAAATTTTGCATTAATTATTTATTGACCCTGCAGTGCTTTCCATCAGGAATGTTTCTGAGGTTTCTATGAAAGTGATTGTCTGCCCCAAATACGGTTCTCCTGATGTTCTGAAACTGAGCGAGATGCCCAAACCGAGTCCCGGTGATAATGAAATACTGATTAAAAATTCTGCAGCAGCGGTGAATTCTGGTGACTGCAGAATCAGGGGATTTGTCTGTCCCCCTTGGGCGTGGATTCCGATGAGGCTCATACTCGGCATCACTAAACCCAGGCGGCCCGTCCTTGGACTGATATTTTCAGGAACTGTGGAGGAAGTCGGAAAAAACGTGAGCAGGTTTAAAAAAGGAGATCAGATTTACGGATCCACCGGGATGCGTATGGGTGCGTACGCGGAGTATATCTGTCTGTCTGAAAACAGTGTGCTTGCACTCAAGCCGAATAATATTTCTTTTGAAGAGGCATCCGCTGTTCCTTTCGGCGGAATGACTGCAATGCATTTTCTCAGAAGAGGGAAAATAGAGAAGGGTCTGAAAGTTCTTGTGTACGGAGCATCAGGTTCAGTGGGAACCTCAGCTCTTCAGCTTGCAAAATACTTCGGAGCAGAAGTGACTTCGGTATGCTCGGGTGCAAATTTCGAACTTGTGAAAAGTCTGGGATCGGATAAAGTCATTGATTATACTGTAGAAAAATTTACTGAAAAAGGGGAAACCTTTGATCTGATTTTTGATGCAGTAGGGAAGATCCGAAAATCGGACTGCAGAAGCATTCTGAAACCGGAAGGCAGATTTGTCACGGTCGGTGGAATGGAAGTTTCGAAGGAACTTTCTTCGGATCTGGAATTTCTGCGAGGACTCATTGAATCGGGAAAAATGAAACCTGTCGTAGACAGAGTTTACCCTCTCGAAGAGATTTCCTCTGCCCATGCCTATTCAGACACGGGCCGCAAAAAAGGAAATGTGGTCGTCAGGATAAATCATTAAAAATCATTATTTTTTCAGAAATTCTATCACTGCATCTGCTGTCCTTGCGTCGTTCAGGAGGGCAGTGTGTTCTGCTTCTGAGAGGAATGTTTCAAAAGGGATTCCGTCAGCGGGATGAGCTGCAGAAAAAAGGACAGCTCCGTCTCCCTTGTCTCTTTCCGGATTCTGTGTATCCCAAATCCATGATTCTGTATCCTTGTTTCCTTTTATCTTTCTGATCACAGTTCTGTTTTCTGCCATAACACAGAGAAGGGGAGGATATTTGATTTTCTTTGCGAGAAGTGATTTTTTGAAAACCTTTGCCTTGTCGAGCTGCTTTTGAAATTCAGTCAGGCTTTTGTCTGCACACTTAGAGTCCTTATGATAAGGGCCCAGATTATAGGATTTCCAGAATTCAGCGCTGTACAAGTTGAATGGAATTCTGTTTCCTTTGGAATCAAAAAGAATTTCCGGAGTGTCTGAGCCGGAATCGGAAGACAGAAAATTGAACACTGATTCAAATGTCTGAAGTGTACATGCGGACAGAATTTTTTCATTGCTCCCGATCTTTGTTCCGTGAATCAGATCCTTTGTGAATCCGATTCCTCCTCTGAAAGGTGCTCCTGCAAAGACTGCTTTTTCATAAAGTTCAGGTCTTCGGTTGAGAACAGACAAAGTCAGAAGACCTCCATTGCTGTGTCCGATTCCGTATACTTTTCTTTTATGTTCCTTTGAAATTTTTTCAGTAAACCTTTCGAGTTCTGCTGCTGATTCAGAATTGTCCTTTCTCCAGTCATAATGAAAAAAATACGGCTGAATCCCTTCTGTATTTTTCAGTTTTTTCATCCAGGAATCATAAATATCCATTTCATAGATTCCGGGAATGGCAGTGATCTTTTTCAGAACCTCTTCCGACTCAATATCATCATTATTTTTTAATGAAATTTCGGAGGTGCAGAAATTCAGTCCCTGACAGGCAGTAATCCAGACAGTTTCTTTTTTTTCACCGTCTTTTTTGACAAGTCTGCTTCCAAGATAACCGTGTACGAATACGACAGGCTTTAGGCTTGTGTCAGGAGCAGATATTTTTTCTGCAGAAGAACATTGGAATAAAAGCAAAGATAGAATGAGAAAAATCAGTTTCATAGATTGATTCTGCAGAATGCTGCTTTAAACGCATCTGTTTTTTTCATTTTTTCTGCTTATGAAGAACTCACGAAACCGGGAATAAACAGAAAATCCCGGTTTTCGCTGTCTTTTGAAGATATTATTATTGATTATTTTATGATATTTTTGCAAAGATAAAGCATATAAATTTTACCAGGGAAGAATATGAGACTGAAAACTTTGGAAGAAAGACTGAATTTTTTAAAAAAGATTGAAATATTTAAGGATCTTGACTATAGAACTTTTGTTAAAATTGCTGATAATCTGATAGAATTGGAAATTTCTGAAAATGAATTTCTTTTCAGAAAAGGCGACAGGGGCGATTCCATTTTCATCGTATGCGAGGGTGAACTCGAAGCCAGAGACGGAGAGTTCCTGATCCGCGTCTTCAGACCTGGGTTTGTGCTTGGAGAATTTGCACTTCTCAGCAGTCAGCACAGATCAGCTTCTGTGATTGCGAAAACGAAAAGTCTTCTGCTCCAGCTGACCGACAGATTCTTTTTCGATATTCTGATGAATGATATCACTGTGCTGCAGAATATTCTGAAATCCCTCGTGAACAGATTACGTCTTGAAGAGCAGAAAAATCAGAAACTTCTTCAGGCAATCCTTCCGAAGGATGTGGCAGATGAGCTGAAGGAGAAAGGTGCCGCCGAACCTGTGCTGCATAAGAACGTTTCAGTATTGTTTACTGATTTTAAAGGCTTCACTCAGATTTCAGAAACAATGACCCCTCAGGAACTTGTGAAGGAACTGGACGGATGTTTTTCTCAGTTCGACAGACTGACAGAAAGATACCACTTGGAAAAACTGAAGACAATAGGCGACAGTTATATGTGTGTCGGAGGACTGCCTGTTTCAAAACCGGGAAAAATCATCAGTGCCAAAAATGCAGTGGATTCTGTTCTCGCAGCGATGGAGATCCAGTCGTTTATGCTGCAGATGAAAATGATTCGGGAAACGCAGGGATTTCCTTTCTGGGAACTTCGCCTTGGAATTCACAGCGGTCCTCTTGTGGCAGGTGTCATCGGCGAAAAGAAATTTGCATATTATGTCTGGGGGATACTGTCAATACTGCAAGCAGAATGGAGTCGAGCGGTACAGCAGGAAGAATCAATATCAGCGGTGCGACATATGAACTGGCGAAAGATTTTTTCCACTGTGAGTACAGAGGGAAAGTGAATGCAAAAAACAAGGGGGAAATGGATATGTATTATGTGAACGGAATAAGAAAAGACTTGAGTTCAGATTCGTCCGACAATTCATTCAGTTCAGTACCGAATGAAAAATTCTGGAAACTTTATGAGGAGCTTTGATTTGAAGTTAATATATATTTTTACTGTATTGTTATTTATAGGCAGTCTCCGTGCAGAAAAGTCACCGGTCATATCCGGATGCGATATTTTTCCGAAGAATAATATCTGGAATATGCCGATTGACGGCCTGAAAAAGGACAAGAATTCAGAAAACTATCTGAAAAGAATCGGTTTGGGCAAATCTCTGAAGGCGGATTTCGGAAGCGGACTCTGGGAAGGAGCACCGATCGGAATTCCATTCAATCTTTCTTCAGGCAGGGAAAAAAAGATTCATCCTGAATTTGAATATCTCGATGAAAGCGACAAAGGGCCGTATCCAGTCCCCGCAAAGCCTCTGATTGAGGGAGGACTGTCTTCAAAAGGAGACAGGCATATTCTCATTCTGGATAATAAAAATTGCATACTGTATGAGCTTTACAGTGCTTATCCTCTGAAAGGAGGGGAATGGAAGGCCGGATCCGGTGCAGTATTTGATCTGAAGTCCAATGCACTCAGACCGGATTCCTGGACTTCTGCAGATGCT
>JBPOJG010000088.1:0-33984 GCA_052033835.1 Spirochaetota bacterium | reverse complement strand
CTTGGCTAAGGGGCTCCTAAAATCCCCTTAGCAGCTTTTATGTTTGCGACGCTTCACTGTTAGAAATCTGGGTAAGAATATGCTTGTCTTAACCTTCGTGCTCTGCTCTGTGAAATTTACCTTTTATAAGCCCTCTCCCCTTTTTTTAGAATGATTATAAAAATTGCTCGCAAAAATTTACACTTCTGAAAAAACTAGTTTTAAGATTATCTCAAAATGGAGAATTGTATATGCCTCAAGTAACATCAATTGCACCCGGCTTCGAAGCAGAAGCTGTGATCGGTAAGGAATTCAAAAAAATCAAACTTTCAGACTATAAAGGAAAATGGGTTGTTCTTTTCTTTTACCCTCTGGACTTCACATTCGTATGCCCTACTGAAATCGTAGAATACGATGCAAAACTCGACGAGTTCAAAAAGATCGGTGCAGAAGTACTCGGAGTATCTATTGACAGCACATTCTCTCACCTGGCTTGGAAAAACACTGCAAGAAAAGACGGCGGTATCGGAGACATCAAATACCCTCTGATTTCAGACATCACTAAGTCTATTGCAAGAGACTACGGAGTTCTTCTGGATGACGGAATCGCTCTTCGCGGAACTTTTATCATCGATCCTAAAGGAATCATCCGTCAGGCAACTGTAAACGATCTCCCAGTAGGAAGAAACATTGATGAAGCAATCCGTCTCGTAAAAGCATTTCAGTTTGCTGAAAAGCATGGCGAAGTCTGCCCTGCCAACTGGAATGAAGGATCAAAAACAATGAAAGCAGACGTGGAGAAATCCAAAGAATATTTCAGTGCAGTGAACAAGTAAATCCTTGTAAGTTTTTCAGCAGTAAAAACATAAGAATAATCGCGGAGATCTCAGAATCAGCTTCTTGAGTTTCTCTGCGATATGCATTTTCGAGGAACCTATGGCAGAACAGATTGTTACAGAACAGGACAGATATTTTACAGCGGACAGCTTTCCCAAGGGACTCACAAAAAAAGTTGTTGAATCCATATCTCATATCAAAAACGAACCCGGCTGGCTCACTGAATTCAGACTGGAGGCTTTCGAAGTATATTCACAGAAAGAAATGCCTAAATGGGGTTTCCTGGATTCTTTTAATGTAAACATAGACGACTATGTGCATTACGTAGGCTCAAATCAGAAAAAGAAAAAGTCCTGGGAAGATGTTGATCCCGAAGTTCTCAGAAGTTTTGAAAAACTCGGAATTCCTGAACATGAGAGAAAATATCTTGCAGGCATAGAAGCAATGAATGATTCAGAGACAGTTTATGCCAACGTAAAGAAAGAACTCACAGATCTCGGAATCATTTTCTGTGATATAGATACCGCAATTAAAGAATATCCCGAAATAGTGAGAAAATATCTGGGAACTGTCGTCACAGTCGGAGACAATAAATTCTCTGCTCTGAACAGCTGTGTATTCAGCGGAGGGTCATTTGCTTTTGTACCGAAGGGTGTGAAGACTCCGATGCCGCTTCAGGCATATTTTAAAGTGACGGCTGCCTCATCCGGTCAGTATGAAAGAACACTTCTCATCGCAGATGAAGGCGCTGAAATCGAGTACAGCGAAGGATGCAGTTCAGTTCAGGACAAGGGCACAAATTTTCATACAGCAGTCGTGGAACTCGTCGCTCACAGAAATGCAAAAATCAATTATACGACTATCCAGAACTGGAAAAAGAATATGTACAACTGGACAGTCAAAAGAGGACTCTGTCTCGAGAATGCACACATCACCTGGACAGACTGCAATATAGGTGCAAATACAATAAAATATCCCGGCATTATACTGCAGGGAGACAATTCCACAGGAAGTGTTCTGTCTCTTGCATTTGCCGGCAAGGGTCAGATTCAGGACACTGGCGCTCGAATCATTCATTCCGGAAAGAATACAAGAAGCAATGTTCTGGCAAAAGGAATCTCTCTTGACGGAGGAATCAACTCATACAGAGGTCTCATCAAGTTTGAATCTTCTTCTGAAAATTCATTCAGTCATGTAAAATGCGACGGACTGATTATGGATGATCATTCCTCTTCAATGGCATATCCGTACAATGATACTTCAGGCATAGGCGGTTCACTGAACTATGAAGCCACCGTTTCCAAACTCGATGAGGATCAGCTTTTTTACCTTCAGAGCAGAGGCATCAGTGAAGACGATGCAAAACTTCTGATTGTAAACGGATTCTGCGAAAGTATTGTCAAGGAACTGAATGTGGAGTACTCTGTAGAAATGTCGAGACTCATTCGAATGATTCTCGAAGACGGAAAAGTCATTACAGAAACTTCTCAGGAGAAAAAATGAGATATGATCTTCTTTCCTGCACTTTTGTAGGCGTCTGGGACAAACCGTTTTTAAATATTCAGGAATTTGACAGAAAATTTGCTCTGGATCTTTTTGGTGATCCTTACAGCACAACCTGCGGACTGACACCGGAGGGGTATCTGATCACTAAACAGTTCAGCCCTGCTCCTCAGTCAGGCGTCATCATCAACCCAGGAAGACTTCAAGTCAGCGAAAGAAATCCGGCAGAACTCTCAAGGGTGCTGACCGCTGTGATGGACAAGCTTAGAGAATCCAATCCTTCCGATATGTATCACCCCTTCTCTTCGATCGGAATCAATTCAGAACATGTCTGGAGCGGACTTCCCTATACTTCGATCGAGTTTTTTCAGAAAAAAATTGCAAGAGAGCTTCCTGTTCCGGGTTCAAGGATTTTTCCTTACGATATCAGAATGGAAATTGAAGAGAACAATTTTAAATTTCATCTGATGATTCAGCCTAGAAGCGGAATCGAAAACGCAATTTTTACAGGGGTAAACGATGACAGATTCTGGTCGGAGAAAGCCTGTCCGTCCAGAGATCAGTTTATGGATCTGTTCACTGATTCCATCAGCGAAATCAGACGTATTTTTGAAGAATATATTCTTTAATCATCTATTCTGAAGAGGAAAAGATTTTATTTGACGAAAAAAGAACGAGATACATGCTACAAATATGAGTGATACTGTTTCTCTTGGGGTCAATCTTAAAAGTCTGATCCCCTACAATGTTCTGATCGTGGACGATTCAAAAATGGATCAGCTTCTGCTAAAGCAGTACCTTCAGTCAGAAATGTTCAAGGTATCGCATATAGCAAGCGACGGAACTGAGGCTCTGAGCATTCTTGAATCTTTTGAGAACGAAATAGACATTATCTGTCTCGACCACGATATGCCCAACAGAAACGGCATAGAAACTCTGAAATCCATCAAAAGTCTTTACCCCACCAAATTCACAATTATGATTACCGGTCAGGCAAACAAGGAAGTTGTAAATGAACTTTACAAACTGAAAGTCAATGCGCTGATTGTGAAGCCCATATCAAAAGCACAGGTAATCGAAAAATTTGCACTTGTACTCGGAAGAAAAGATCTGATTACAAAACAGATTGTTGCATACAAAAGCACTTCGGGAATTGATCTCAATGATCTGAAAATTCCTGCGATACCGAGTGTGATGATCAAAGTCCTTCAATTCGATACAAATTCAGTCGCAGGCAGTGCTGAACTCGAAAAAATCATTACACCGGACAAGGCAATCAGTCTGGATATACTGAAAATTGCAAATTCCAGTTTCTACGGAAGAAGCGGCACAGTTAAGACACTCAAAGATGCCATCACCCTGCTCGGTCTGAAAACAGTCAAAAACCTGGTCATCCTGCAGTCCAAAAAACAGATTGGAGGTTCTCTTATGGGTTCTGTATTCAAGAAACATATTCAGGATCTGCCAATTCTCACTTCCCTTGTGGCTTTTGATCTGACTGTTCCGTTGAATCTGAAAGGGCTGAGAGATGAAATATTCACTCTTACTCTGCTTCGCAGAATCGGGGCGACAATCTTTGCAATGAACTTTTCGAAGCGATATCAGGATGTAATCAAACTGGCTGAGGCCGGAGTGAAAAACATAGTTACAATAGAAAGAGAAGAATTTGGAACCGACTCCATTGAAGTCGGACTGAAAGTTTTTCATCAGTGGAATATGCCCAAGTCCTACCACGAGATTGTGAGAAATCAGGATTTTTCCATTATGAATTATTCTGAAGTAAGCGACTATGACAGGCTTACAAGAATTGCGGACATCCTCTCGAGAAAACTGTATTCCATCCTGGTCTCACCTGAAGAAAATGAACTTCTGGAAAATCTGTTCAGGCATTACAAGGCATCCGCTGAGATCATTGATGCTTTCGGCCCTGACTATTACGACAATATAAAAGATCACCCTTATTTTATTTAGATTTACTGTTAAAGACTTCGATTATCCTTTTCTGAATAATCAGAATATCTGCAAGTTTTCCCCTGCCGGTATCTCCGCAGACAACAATTCCGTCATCCGGTTCAATGACTTCCACCCCGTCATTTCTGATCTGAAGAATATTTCTCTGAACTGCAGGATGAGAGTACATCCCGGGATTCATCGCAGGTGCAGCAATTACAGGACAGACAGAGGCCAGATACAGTGAGCTTAAGAGATCGTCTGCAATCCCGTTTGCCATTTTTCCGATGATGTCTGCTGTGGCGGGCACAATTGCAAGAACAGCCGCCGAATTTTTCAGTTCAATATGAGGCATTCCTCCACCAAACTCACTGCTGTAAACAGGCAGATCAGTCAGAGCTTCAAATGTGGTTCTTCCTACAAAATTCAGCGCATTTTCTGTCATCACGACTCTTACAGGAAATCCTTCCTTTTTCAGATTTCGGACAAGCTCACATGCCTTGTATGCCGCGATTGAACCGGTTACACCGATCAGTATTTCCTTATCTTTCAAATCAGTATCCTCAATAATCAAAGCGGACTTTAGGAAGACAGTCTTCAAGTTTTTTTACAGTCTCCCTGTCAGCTTTGATTCCTGTAATACGCAGTCTTTTCATCTTCTTCATTGTACAGAAAGAGGCAGGCAGTACCAGGGTTCTGTCCTTTTTCCTTCTGCCTGAAACAGTGCCTATTTCAATTTCTTCGAGAAATTTCAGTCTGCTGATCCCCGAAGGAATCTCACTGATGTCGGAATCAATAACCGTCAGGCGCCTTAAATTCTTCATTTTATGTATATTTTCTGGAATTTTCATTATTTCATAATGACCGATAAGATTCAGTTCTTCGAGTCTTCCGTTTAAGACGATCGGAAATTCAGAAAGAGAGTTCCCTCCCTCTGCAGAAACGCTTACAGTGAGTTTCTTCAGATTTTTGAGTCCTGATGCCTCTTTTGAAATATTTTTTAATGACGAGTTTCTCAGAGTCAGCTCTTCAATTCCGAGACCTGCAGTTTTCTTCAGCTCATTTTCACTGATCTCGGAAAAAGAGAGTTTTTTCAGTCTCTGCATTTTACGAATGTCTTTCGGAATCTTTTCAATGATATTGTCTGTCAGATCGAGTTCTTCGAGATTCGGTGCATATTTCAGAAAGGCCGGTGTGATTTCGCGAATGCAGACTGAATCGGAAACCCCGCCCTTGTACTGCCCGCAGGAACCCTTCAGTACAGCAGACTTAAGCTTTCTGTGCAGTCTGGATGCAGAAGGGAGACTGCCTGCATCTGCCAGATAAAGTCTTTCCAGTTTGGGAAATTCGTCCAGAGGAAACGGTCTGTATACAGGAAGCCTGTGACTGATCTGAACCTCTCTGAGTTCCTTCAGATCCGGAAGCTTCTGCATATCATCAAAACTGACTGATCTGTCCAGATAGAGTTTCTTTACTTTGGCTCTGTTTTTATGAGCTCTGTCCAGATCGGTATAAATTTTTTCGGATTCAGAACAGTTGACCTCAGACATAGAAACACCGAATGATCCCGGACATTCAAATCCAAAATCAATCCAGAATGCAGAAGGCGAAGGTCCTTTTGTGACTGCTTCAAAAAGCTTCTTTGAAGTTTCGTCAAATCTGGAAAATACTCTTTCCTTTCCGGAAAAAACAGCGACAGTCCTGACATCCCCTCTGTTAAAAACAGCGATTCTCTGAATTTTCAAGTCGCTCAGCTGATTCTGGATTTTTTCAATGCACTGAACAGACTGACATGCTGCGGTGGAAATTCCCCAGTCACTGTGAAGATTTTCATTCCATGGCCATGCAATTATTGAAACAGATGAGACAAGAATCCAAAATAGAAAATGAAACACTTTATGCCCGATTGAGTTTCAGTCAGCTGTTTTAGACCATTTTTTTAATCTGGTCCCTGATTTTTGCTGCTGATTAGTAGTCCTCCGAAGAAATTGCTGCCTTGAGAGAGTCTTCGAGTATTTCCAAAGCTGTTCTTGTAACAGGTTTTGGAGCGGTCTCTGTCTCGGAAGTTTCAAGAACAGCCTCGCCGGAAATCTCGGAAGGATTTATTTCCACACCGGCCTCATTCAGAATGCTTTCCGTGATAAAAACAGGTGCATTTGAACGAAGAGCGATTGCAATGGAATCAGAAGGACGGGCATCCATCACAAAGATGTCCTCATCCTTTCGGAGAGTAATTTTTGCATAAAAAGTATTGTCAATGATCTGATCGATTGTAATGTTCACCACAGATGTATTCAGAACGTTCAGAATGCTGTTCACAAGGTCATGGGTCATGGGTCTCGGAGATATGATTCCTTCCAAGACGCTCGTAATTGCATGAGTTTCCAGAGGTCCGATAAAAATAGGCACTACCTTGGAGGTATTGACATCTTTGGGTTTGAGAAAAACTGCAAATCCGACATTCGTCAGAGTAATATCAGAAATTTTTACTTCAATCAAATCCATATTTACAAGTTAGAAGACTTCATTTTTTTTGAAAGCTAAAATCATGAACGCGGAAGCTTTTTTTATCATACTGAATCTGAGCGTTTACAGCAGTTCTGTTTTTCTGCTTTTCTTCAGAGAATCTTTCTCTTTTTTAAGGACTGCCTATTTTTTTGCGGCTCAAATCCTTTTAAATTCCCTGCTGATTGTAAATTTCATTGAGATCTCTTCCTCCTCCCCGGAAATGTATTTTTCCATTAAGGAAAGAATCTTTGATTCCTTTTTTGTCTATTCTGCTCTTTTTTCTCCCCTCCTTCTTTTTTTATATTTCAGAACAAAGAAAACTGCCCTTCTTTTTTTTGCCGCAGAACTGATTTCCTTTTACAGTTTCTTTTTTCTATTTTCTCAGGAAGAATTCGGTATTTTCGGCCTTAAATTTTCATCAGTATCAGTATTGAAGCCTCAAAACCCTATTCTTTTGTTTTTTGCTCTGGGCAGTTTTTTTCCTAAAAAGATCGCAGCACGTTCCGGTTTCGCAGTTTTTCTTATTTTTCTCTTGATTTTTCATCAAAGGAGTCTTTCATTCTTTTCCGACAGAATCGATTCCTGCGTTTTTACTTCTTATCTTCCTCCCGAATTTTTTCTCGAAAACGCAGATATGCTCTGTGAAAGAAAAGAAGGAGTTTATACCTATCTGAAAGCTGAAAAAACAGAAACTGCAGTTCCTGTTTACCGATTCACGACAAAACCTCTCCGAAAACTGGATTTAAAGACAAGACTTCCTCTTCAGAAGATGATTGTCCGACTGAAATTTCCGATCGTACACCTGAATGAAAACAGTGCAGTCATCTATGAGCTTTCGAAAAGATACAGAAATGAAAATCAGGTTTATATTATGGAACTCGAAAACAGAAAAATGAGAATGGAAGGTACGAAATTTTAGAATGGGCCCAGAAGGACTCGAACCTTCGACCCGCAGATTATGAGTCTGCCGCTCTAACCGACTGAGCTATAGGCCCTCTTAAGTCATTTTTTTTTAGACTTTCAAAAATACAATCTAAAAAAACTGATAGAAAATTCGGTAAAAATCGCCATTTGCCTGGACAGAATCGATAAGTGTTTCACATCATTTTTCAAGTGCTTCATCGAAAAATGATATTGAAGTTTATGACTGAATGCATAATTTGTCTAAAGAAAAGAGAGTCATCATGAAAGTACTTCTATATTCAGTTCTTTTGCTTCTGTCAGCCTGCAGAACATCAAATGAACTTACTGTAAGTAAAAATACGGCAGACAGTCTGAGCCTGAAAGGATATACTCAGTTCAGTATTTATACAGGCAGGGATGTACTCGGATACATTGATACTCCGGGTCAGGAAAAGACTTTTGTAAAAAAAGTATGGAAAGGCAAAATCAGTTATGCACCTGTCAGACAGAGAATCGTAATATCAAACTCATCTGAAAATTCAGGAGATCTGAAGATGAAACTGCAGGGAGTTTTCTCCTCAGAAACATCTCTTGACAAGATCCGAGAAATCAATCTGGTTCTAGACAACCCTGTGGAATACTTTCTCGAAGACATCATTCCCGAAAAAAATGCACTGACCGACGCAGAATCACTGAAGCAGAAATTTGTGGGTGCAGTGCTCAAAGCAGAAAAAATCACTCTGGAATTTGTCACAAAAGACGGGATCACTCTCAGAAGTGAAGCAGACATCAAGGCACAGAATATCAGCCTCGGAACAGGGATAAAGTCAAGCACTAAGGAAAATTCTCTCTACGTTGCCGAAAATGTATATGTGGGATATAAACTCTTCGATCCTCCCGTAAATATATCCAAACTTATTGCGGATGCAAACCTTTCCTCAAAACAGTCAAGAATTGCAGTTCTCCCGTTCTCTGCAGAAAGCACTGATATAAAGGATCAGAAATATACGATCGGCCTTCAGGAAGCGACCTCCCGTGCTCTGAACCAGATTGATGGAATCGCTGTCCTCGACAGAAACAGTTATCAGCAGAGTCTTGAGGAAGAAAATCTGGGAAAGACAAACTTCGACATAAGAAATGCGCTGAAAGTCGGAAAACAGATGAATGCAAACAACATTCTGATCGGAAAATTTCTGCATGAAGCTGAGGATATCAGAATTACAAGCGAGATGATCAGTGTGGATACAGGAACTGTGGTGCCTCACAGTTCAGTAAAATATGATACAAAGGCACTGGGAAAAGGTCTGATCAAAGTTGCAGATGAATGGGAAGAACTGATCCTCTCAAAGTACGGAAAGAAAAATATCAAAAAAGAGGATATTCCTGCAAAAACGCCTGACGAAACGGTAAATACTGTATTAGGAACCAAAATTGAAGAGGCATATGAGTTTTACAGAAAAGGAATGGAAAAGTTTCTCATTTCAGACGAAACAAGTCTGCTTGAGGCTGCTGCATTTTTCAGAGAAGCCTTGAGAATTGATCCTGGATTTGCGAGAGCGAGAGCGAGGCTTTCCTCCGCATATCAGATCCTTGTATCTTCCGATTTCAATGACGGAAAAGAAGAGGAGTATCTGACTCTAGGTTATCAGGAAGCAGTCAAGGCATACCAGAGTGCACCAAATTCTTCAGAAACAAATATTGCAGTCGGTCAGTTCAATCTTCTTTTTCAGAAGTATCTGGATCTGAACAAGGCAGTCTCCCATTTTGAAAAAGCAGTTTCTCTGAATCCAAAGGATGCAGAAGCACATATTTTTCTATGGTATGCAAAAGTGTATACGAAAGACAGAAAGGTCAATCTTCAGGACCCTCTTCTGATTCGTTCATTTGAACTGAACCCGAATCTCTTCATAAACAATTATCTTGTAGGAAATTCACTGAACAAGGAAAAAAGATACAAGGAATCTCTGCCGTATCTCGAGAAGGCATTAAAAATATCTCCGCGAAATATGAACTCCATGATTACACTGAGTTCTGATTATATGAATCTGAATCAGATGGACAAAGCAAAACAGATGCTCGAAAGTGCAGAAAAAATAGGTCCGAATAATTTTTATGTATGCATTAATTACGGAGCATATTACGCAAAACAGAAGGAACTCGACAAGGCACTTGAGTATTACGGAAAAGCATCCTATATAAAAACGGACAATGCGTTTCCTCTGAAGGCAATGGCTATCCTTTACAGAAACAAAGGTGAATCGGCTAAAGCCAAGGAATACTTTCAGAAAGCATGTGAACTTTCAGACAGAGAATCCTGCGCAGAGGCAGTGAAGAATTAATCCTCGTCCTCGTCGTCATCCTGTTCTGAAAGTGCAGATATCTCATCCTCATATATTTTGAAAAACTGAGATACTTTTGTAAGTTCAAATACTTCCAGTACATTTCTTTTCAAATGACAGAGACGCAGGCTTTTCCCTGATTCGTGCATTGCACTTCGCAAAGCGACTATTGTCCGGAGACCTGCAGAAGAAAGATATTTCACTTCCTTCATATTCAGGATCAGATTCTTGTCTGCATTTGCATTCAGAAGCTCTTCGAACTCCATTTCCAGCTCGTGAGCTGATTTATTATCCATATTTCCCGAAAGATATACGATAATGTTTTCTTTTGATTTTTTAACCTGCATTGCCATCAGACTGCTTCCTCGCAGCGTCTGCACAGTTTTCCTTCCACTGTATCTGCCGTGTGTCTCCAGCATCTCGGACATTCCGGATTTTTGGGATACAGTATATTGACCTTTATGCCGTTTTCTTCTCTTAAGGAAAGAATGTCTGCTCCTTCTGTCTGTTTGAAACGCACTTGGGAAACAGTAAAGATCATTTCGAGTTTTTCGGAGCCTGCTTCATTTAAAAATGAACTGCCTTCGATTTCTGCAGCTGCCTCCAGAGACTTGCCGATCTTTCCTTTCTGTCTAGCCTCTTCAAGAGCCTTCTGTACAACAGTCTTTGCATCGAGGATCTTTCGGAGCTTTTCAGCAAGAGAAGGATTCTCATATTTTTTCAGCGATCCGAATTCCTGCAGAAAAACAGACTCTTTTTTCCCTCTCGACTTCCAGGCCTCCTCAGAAGTAAAACTTAAAATCGGAGCAAGAAGCACTGCAAGTGTGTCAAAAATAATGCTGAGAGCCGTGCAGGAAGAACGTCTGCCTTTGGAGTCCCTTCTGTCGCAGTACATTCTGTCACGGATCATTTCAAAATAATCCTGAGAAAGATCCACTGAACAGAATTTCAGAACCTTCTGATAGATAAGATAAAACTGATAGTTTTCATAATGATTTTTGATTTCTTCATTCAGAATGGAAAGCTGATGCAGATAATAAAGATCTATATCGTCCATATCTTTCGGTTCAGACATATCTTTCTCTTCAAACCCGTTCAGATTGCCGAGCAGGTAGCGGAATGTGTTTCTCAGTTTTCTGTACTGTTCACTGATAATTTTCACACCGTCCTTTCCGATCCGGACATCATCCTTGAAATCCTGGGATGCCACCCAGAGTCTCAGAATGTCTGCACCGTAGATATTGATGATGTCTGTTGTAGGATTGATTACATTTCCCATAGACTTGGACATAGCGTGTCCCTTTTCATCCAGAACATATCCGTGAGTGAGAACTGATTTGTACGGAGGAAAATTTCGAAGAGCCATTGAAGGCCAGAGACTTGACTGAAACCATCCTCTATGCTGATCGGTTCCTTCCAGATAAAGATCTGCAGGCGGACTCTTCTGGTCTGCTCCGAATACAGCAAAATTGGAAACCCCTGAATCAAACCATACATCCAGAATATCATGATCCTTCGTAAGATTTGCGGAAGAACAGGATGCACATTTTGTCCCTGCAGGAAGAAGATCCTTCGTATCCAGTTCAAACCAGATATCGATTCCGCTCTTCTTTACCTTTTCAATGAAGAATTCAATACTTTCTTCATTCATCAGTGTCGCACCGCAGTCTGCACAAGTAAATGAAGGAATTGGAACTCCCCAGTTTCTCTGTCTGGAAAGACACCAATCCGGTCTGTTTTCCACCATTGAACGGATTCTCGTAATTCCCCAGTCAGGCACCCATTTGACTTTTTCGATGGCTTCGAGAGATCTTTTTCTCAGATCCTTTTCATCAATGGAAAAAAACCACTGTGGTGTTGCTCTGAAGATAAGAGGCTTTTTACTTCTCCAGCTGTGGGGATAAGAATGTTTGATTTCGGAGTGAAAGAAAAGCGCATTTTTTTCTTTGAGCAGTTCCACTATTTTTGGATTTGCCTCAAAAATCTGAACACCTTTCATGAGCGGGAATTCATCTGTAAATCTTCCGCGGTCGTCGACTGGACTCAAAAGATCAAGCCCGGCTTTCATTCCGACCTTATAGTCGTCAGCTCCGTGCCCAGGCGCAGTATGCACGCATCCGGTTCCGGCATCGAGAGTCACATGATTTCCAAAAAGCGGAACTGATACACGATCAATGAAAGGATGCTGAAACTTGAGTCCGCGAATCTCATCATGAGTGATTTTTTCTTTTTTTACAAGAGTTCTGCCTGTTGTCTTTTCTACAGATTCAGCCAGACCGTCGGCCAGGATGAATCTTTCGCCGTCCGACTCAAAAATCGAATAGGATATTTCTTCATTAAAACATACTGCAAGATTGGCCGGAAGTGTCCAGGGCGTCGTTGTCCAGATCAGACAGAACAGTCTGTCCTTTCCTATAACGGGAAATTTTACATACACGGAAGGGGAAACATGATCCTGATATTCAATTTCAGCCTCTGCATGAGCAGTTCCCAGGTGAATGCACCAGTAGACAGGTTTTTTTCCCTTATAAATGTAACCTTTCTCAAACAGTGTACCGAAAGTTCTGACAATCTCTGCCTCAAAAGAAGGATCCATCGTCAGATATTTTCTTTCTTCATCCCAGAAGCAGAGAAACCTGGAAAAATCACTTCCTTGAATTCCTACGTATTTTGCTGCATATTCTCTGCATTTCTTTCTGAGTTCAGATGGACTGATCTTTGAAGCTTCCTTTCCCAGATCCTTCAGAACCTGAACTTCAATCGGAAGTCCATGGCAGTCCCATCCAGGAATGATATCGGCATGAAAACCCGACAGATGTCTTGACTTTACAATAAAGTCTTTCAAAATCTTGTTCAGAGCATGGCCTACGTGAAAATTCCCGTTTGCATACGGGGGGCCGTCATGCAGTACAAATTTAGGGGAATTCTTTCGTTTTTCCTTCATCTTTTGAAAGATCTTGTCTTTCTTCCAGATATCCATCTGTGCAGGCTCTCTGTCTTTGAGAGAGGCTTTCATGTCAAAATCTGTTTTGGGAAGGATTACTGTTTTTGAATAAGGATTATCGCTCATCTTGTCTTTTTCTCATTCCAAATTTTAAAACCCTTGGGTTTTTTCCACTGATTTATTCGACGGAGACTCTGTTTTATTTTATATACCGGCGAAAAGCTTTCTGAAAGGAAATCAGAGGGTTCCTGGTCTAAATTGGTTCCTTTCTAAATTTTTATTTTTTTAAAAAACATGCTTTTTTCAGATATGCCCTTCTGTGTTATTGTATAAGAATATTATGATTACTGGAATGAAAGGCAAGATCAGATCTGCAGAGGTCAGCAGGATTGTACTCGAAGTCAGAGATATTTTTTACGAAATCTGGATTTCATTCAAAACTTTTGAAATTATCGGAAGTCAGAAAAACAGAGATATTTTTATTCATATTTTCCATCTGAAAAATGAAAGAACAGAGAAACTTTTCGGATTTATGGAAAAGGAAGAAAGAGATATGTTTGAACTGATGAGATCACTTCCCGGAATCGGAGAAATGACGGCACTGAGAGTGCTTTCTTTTCTGACACCCAAGGAAATCATCCTCTGTGCAATGGAAGGCAATCCGGACAGACTTGAAAAAATCCCTAAAGTGAAAGGGAAAACCTCTGAAAAAATTCTTTTCGAAGTCAAGCAGAATCTCAAAAAGTTTCAGGTCTTCCTGGAAGGCCCTGACATATCGGTTGAAAAAACGACGGGCATTGATCCTGCCGTGCTTGCACTGATTCAGCTCGGTTTTGAAGAGAAAGCGGCAGAGAAAGAATACAAAAAAGCAAAAGACAAAGGTATTTCAGATACTTCAGAAATTATACGGGAAGTGCTGAAGAACACATGATCCAGACTGACTCTCTGATTACAGAAATTTTTCAGAATCTGAATGTTGAAATTGCACTGTTCAACAGGGATCTTCAGTTTGAATTCATCAATCAGGCGATGGAGGAAGATTCTGAGATCAGAGATTCTCTTATCGGGATGACTGACGTCGAATGGTGTGAAAGAAGAAGCATCTCTCCTGCAATTGCAGAGGTCAGAGAAAGAAGACTGAAAAAATCCATCCAGAACAGAGAAAAAATACAGTATGAGGAAAAGTTCAGACTGTATCCTGATTTTCCGGAAATCTATCTGCTCCAGACAATTGTACCGATCGTAAACGGAAACGGTGAAATTGAAAAAATTCTCAGATACGGAATAGACATTTCTGATCAGAAAAGAAATGAGCAGAGAATCGAATATGCTGCCAACCATGACAGTCTGACAGGACTTCCGAATAGAAGATTCCTGAACGAAAAAATGAAGGGGATCATTTCAAGACAGGACAAGGAAACCTATATCTCACTTATCCTTCTTGATCTCGACAGATTCAAGGAAATTAATGATAATTTAGGACACAATGCAGGAGACAATCTGATCAGACAGGCTGCAGACAGACTGATAGATCTTTTTCTTCCTCTCGAAAAATTTGCTGTCATACGTCTGGGGGGCGACGAGTTTCTGGTCGTTCTTTACAATCTGGACAATCCTAAAACATCTCTAGAGTATTCTGCAGGACTTGTAGATACATTTCGTATCCCGTTTCATCTTGCTGAGCATGAACTTTTCATTACGACAAGCGTGGGGGTATATACCTGCAAGGCAAAAGACTTTGACGAAAACATAGAAGACGCAGTTCAGAAAGCGGACATTGCAATGTATTCTGCAAAAGCCAGCGGAAGAAACAAATTCAGAGAGTTTCTCGACGGGATGATTTCTCATCTTGCGGACAGTTTTGCACTGGAAACAAAACTCTACAAGGCACTGAAAAAAGATGAATTCTTTGTTCAGTATCAGCCGAAAATCGGAGCAGCTTCACACAGTATCTGCGGAGCAGAAGCCCTGCTTCGCTGGAACTGCGGAGGAGAAATTATTTATCCTGCAAGATATATGAAGGAAGCGGAAAATTCCGGAATACTGGTTCTGATCGGTTACAAGGTTTTTCACTCTATCTGCCAGGATCTGAGAAAATGGAAAGAAGCAGGAATCGAAATCACCCCTGTGGCAGTCAATCTTTCTGCAAGACAGTTTTATGATGAAAAACTCATTACAACTGTGAGAAACATACTGAAAAAAAATGAAATTCCTGGGAAATATTTTGAAATAGAAATTCAGGAACATGTAATTATGAAAGACACTGCGGAAGCAGTAAGAATTCTGACGAGCCTTAAAGAGCTTGGCCTTTCGATCTCACTGGACAATTTCGGTGCCGGTACTTCCTCTCTTGCAAAGATAAAGAGTCTGCCTGTGCAGAAAATAAATATCGACGGAAGTTTTATTTCTCAGGTTACGGAAAACTATCAGGACGCAGCCATCGTAAGTGCAATTGTTGCAATGGGTCAGAAACTGAAACTCGAAGTGAATGCAGGCGGAATTGAAAACAGAGAACAGCTGAACTTTATGAAGAACCTGAACTGCACAAATTTCAGCGGCAGACTTTTCAGCGATGCATTGAACCCCGAAGCTTTCAGAAGTCTGCTTGAATCCAAAAAAGATTTTTCTGCATTTTTCAAGGACTGATACTGACCTTCCACCCTGTGCTGTCGCACCCTGGCAGACCAACCTGCCGGTTGTCCCTGCGCCTTCGGCTGCCTGATGGCTTCGGGGGCTCGCTTAAAAACAAGAATCAATCTAAAATTTATTGCAAAAAAGAAGGCAATCAGCTGTAGTACAGGATATGAAACTGGGAATATCGATTCTGAAAGCTCTGCCGGTCATTTTTATATTAAACTGCCTGAAAGCAAGCAAATCTCCTTTTGATATCAGCAGCAAGTCTCCGGTCAGTTCAGGTTTTGCCGTATTGAGCCTGCTCGGAGCATCATCAGCAGTAAAAGATACTTCTGTTCCTGCAGCACCGAGCAATGTCAGCTACGGTTCTCAGAGTATTTTCAAACTGATTCCCGGAGTGGCCATATCGTACAAACCGAATGTCACAGGAACAGTGGATTCCTGGAGCGTGAGTCCCGCTCTGCCTACTGGACTGACATTCAATTCTCAGACGGGTGAAATTTCCGGCACGCCTGATCCTTCTTATCTTGCCTCAGGATTTCCCCTCACAACCTTTACAATCATTGCACAAAACTCCGGCGGATCTCAGGCATTCCCGATTTCACTGCAGGTTCTGGCTTCAGGTGAAAATGTCTGGACTGTCATCGACGGAGTGGCCGGGGCAAACACACTCGGAGCTGCAAATGCAATGAAATATGATCCTGTTTCCAAATGTTTATATATCATCGGTACTACAAATGGAAATCTGAACGGGAACACAATCCCAAGCACAGGCGGGAATTATTCCGGATTTGTCAGCAAATTTGATCTGAACGGAAACAGGATCTGGACAAAGGTTTTCGGTGTGACCGGTGCAAGTCACACATTTGTTCAAGGACTGATAGTCGATTCCTCTGGAAATATCTATATCAACGGAACGGCAGGCACAGGAACTATCAGCGGGCTTACTGTCACCGCAGGAACTGCAGGCTTCATAGCAAAGTATGATCCGAACGGAAATCTTCTCTGGCTGAATTCGAGTCTCCCCTCTGTGACTCATGAAGGTACAGGCGTCACAATCGACGGTTCAGGAAACCTTTACTTGAGTACAATTGTCCGCGCATCGGCCTTGCACCAGACCAACAACAGCTGGTCGGACGCAGGCCTTTCCATAGTCAAATACAATGGTTCGACCGGAGCTTATATCTCCGCTGTTATGCTGTCGAGTGCCGCAGGAACTTTCAGAGGAATCGAAGCACAGGCAATGGTGGCCGACAGTGTCGGAAACCTTTACATTGTGGCCAGTACACGCACTTCCACATACTGCGGTACAAATACGGCCAACTACAATCCCGCACTGTTTCGATTCAATTCCAGTATGGTTTACCAAGGATGCACGTCATTGCCCACTACAACGAACTCAACCTTTTCAGTCAGTCTGTCACTCGATACAGCAGAGTCCAATGTCTATATTTCCGGGTATGCAAGCGGAGCCAGTTTCGAGAGTCAGACTGTGACAGGAACCTGGGATGCCTTTCTTTCCAAGCTCACCACATCCGGTACCAAAATCTGGACCAGACTGATCGGAGCACCAGGTGTATCCACTACTGGAACGAGTGTCGGATTTGATTCGAACGGATTTGTCTATATGTCCGGATTTACCGGAGGCAGTCTCGGCACAAAGACCATATCAGGAACTCAGGATATGTTTACTGCAAAATACGACACTTCCGGGGGCCTGCAGTGGGCCAATCTGCAGGGAATTCAGAACGGATCAAGCAATCCTGCCTGCAATGTACCGACAAGCATCAACGGCTGCTCCAGCGCAGTTTCCTTTGACTTAAACAATACGCTTTATACGTCAGGAGCTACAAACGGCACATTCAGCGGCGTCTCAAACGCTGCATCACCGAACAGTTCCCTGTTTCTCGTAAGAAATGTAAAATAATAGCGAAAATTTCCCTTGACTCTTTGAAATTATGCCGTCATCCTATACTATACGGATTTGGCAGGAAAAAGTATATTGCATTTTTCCCGAAGAACCTGTCTAAATCATTGAATCACTTTAAAGAACAGCTGAAGGAGACTGTCATGAAAATTAACAGCCTGAAAAGAAATATAAGAAGAGGACTGACGCTAGTAGAACTGGCAGTAGTCGTTCTCATTATGGGAGCACTCATTACACTGGTTGCACTGAACATAAAGCCGAATGAACTCAAGGATCAGACTGCGGGACTGAAACTCAGAAAAGATGCAAGTGAACTGATGATGTTCCTTGAACAGTATGCAGAAAGATACGGAAAATATCCAAGTGAAGAGCAGGGAATTATGGCCCTCGTGGAAAAACCCTCGACTGGTGATGTTCCTGACAATTACAAGCCGATTGTTTCCAACAAAAAAGCTGTCCTTGATCCGTGGAGCACTCCTTACCACCTGAAAGTAGATGCAAACGGCGATCTTCAGATCATTTCACTCGGAAAGGACAAAAAAGAAGGCGGTGAAGGGAAAAACCGAGACTTCAACATTCTGAAAGAGGAAGAATATCCTGAAGAATTCCTTCAGGGGAAAAAATAGACTGAGTGAGGGGCTGTCTAAAAGCATATTTACCATTGAATTAAATCCAGTATTATGGAAATTAATTCAATATACTTTTTGCAGCCTTCGTGGTGAAATTTAACTTTTACACAGCCAGAATCATCCGACATAAAATATGAAAAATATATTCATCCGACTGACTGGAATATCCATCCTGCTTGCCGCTGTATTTTATGCAGTTGTCATTGTCTACTCTGGGAAGGAAGAAAAATCAGCCGAAAACAGAACAATAGGAACAAGGCTCTATTCCGACGGAAAATTTCTGGAGACCTATATGAACGTATACAAAAAAAAATACGGGATATATCCCTCGGCAGAACAGGGGCTTTCTGCACTGACCGAAAAACCTTCCGTCGGAAAAATACCGAATAATTATAAAAGCATTGTATCTCAAAAATCTCAGCTTCTTGATCCTTGGGGAAATCCCTATAAACTTGTGTTTGATTCCAAAGGCGGTTACGGCATACTGAGTCTGGGAAAAGACGGGAAAGAAGGCGGAAACGGAATGAACAGAGATTTCAACATTCTGGATGCAAAAGATTTTCCTCCCGAATACATTCCTTCCCTCTGACCCAATTGAAAATCCGGTCTCTCCTGTGATTAGAATAAGCCTTTTTTTCATTATATTGCATTTCATCAGCTGTACAGCAGAAAAACCTAAACTCAGCAGAAATACAGTTCTTGCACTCGGTGCAGTGAGTGCATTGAACAGTTACAATTCAGACTGCAGAAACTATTCAGGAAAAACAAATCCGCTTTACACTCTGCCTGACTACAGACAGAAATTCCTTCAGTACAGAACTGCGTCATATAAAAACCTGGTCATTGGAGATTCTACAATGGACATATCTTCAAGATACTCAGGGTTTCTCTCTTCAAATTCTGTTTCCCTAGCCGTATCAGGAAACACACTCTGTGATATGGCAGAACAGTACGAAGACATTCTTCCTCTCACAGATTCTTTTTTCATTTCGACCGGAGGCGGGAATGATCTTCTGAAAAAGATATCCCTTGACAGAATTGAAAATTCCGCAAATCGGCTGTTTTCAATTCTGAAAAAAAAGGCAGGCGGGAAAGGAGCAGTGGCAGGAATTCATCCTACCCGAATTGACGATGCAAACAGGGACCGAGTCGAACTGAACAGGAGAATTCAGAAACTGGCAGAATCCTATTCAATATGTTTTATTTCGGCTGAAAATCTGATTAGGCTCGATCCTGACGGAAAAGCATCCCAGGAGGATATGCTCGACTCAATACACTATAATGAAAATATATCCCTTGCAGTAAAATCCAGACTCAGTTCTGTATGCGGACTTACTCTGTAGATGTTTTTTTGTAACTTCTCAGCCTAACGGCAGCGAGCTTCAATTTAGCGTCGCAGTTAAAAAGATCTTTTTTTCTAAAAATTGCTTTTAAAAAAGCAAGAAAAGGTTGGTCCCTATCGGGAGGATTAGCCGCTTCCAAGTTTGCGAGGGGTTTGCAACCCCTAAGACCCCGCTTTTAAGCTTTTTTCTATAAATTCTCTTACAATGTATTTTCCACTGAGTAGTTATGTTTTTTTTACTCCGTAGTAGAAACGGCCTTCTTTTTTTACCAGATTTCTGAGAATGAGATTTTCAGCAATAATGAGCATTCCTGACAGTGCACTTTTTCTGTCGGACTCGGGTTCTTCACGGAGCTCGCTCATCAGAGAATGAATGTACTCTCTTCTTTTCGGATCGAGGATTCCAAGCATAGAGCCTGTAATCTTCGGATCTCCTGCAAGAAACACAAGGGCCAGAGTCCTGGGAGGAGTTTCTCTGCAGAGATAAAAAAGCCCCAGATCGTCAAAATAACTGAGCTCCTCAAACTTATGAAGATGATGTTTTACTTCATGATCGTCACTCATTCAGACTGCTCCAGGATCTTTGATTTCAGATATTTCACAAGATATGAGCTGTCCGGTTTTTCTCCTGCTGCATTTTCGATCAGCTCCTCAGGACTGAAGTATCTTCCGTGTACATACACATTCTTTTCCAGCCAGGAATTCAGAAGAGACACATCGCCTCTGGTTCTCAGGTTTTCCCAGAATCCGGAATTGGCAGCACTGAATTTATGAAACAGCTGAGCACTGTAAATGTTTCCCAGAGTATATGTAGGAAAGTATCCGAATGATCCGCAGGACCAATGTACATCCTGAAGAACACCTTCTGCATCATTTTCAATCTCCAGAGAAAAATACTCCTTCATTTTATGATCCCATACATCCGGAAGATCAGATACTGAAAGATTTCCGTTGATAAGTTCTCTTTCTATTTCAAACCTGAGTATGATGTGCAGATTGTAAGTCACCTGATCTGCTTCCACTCTTATTTTAGATTTTGATACTGAATTCACATAACGGAAAAATTCATCAAAAGGTAGATCATAATGATATATATTATAATCTTTCAGCATTACAGGATAATAGTATTCCCAGAAAGGTCTGGATCTGCCCACCTGATTTTCCCAGAGTCTGCTCTGAGATTCATGCATTCCGTAAGAGACTGCCTGAGCGATCGGGGAAGGATAATTCTCCCTGCCCGCAAGACCGTGTTCATACAGTGCATGTCCTGTTTCATGAAGTACTCCGAATATGGAAGAAAGAGGATCTGTTTCGGAATATCTGGTGGTAATTCTCTGATCATGCCTTCCGAGAGATGTGGAAAAAGGATGAGAGCTGATATCAAGCCTGCTCGATTCCGAACGAAGTCCAAGAGAAGCAGGGAGTTTTTCATTGAATACTTTCTGAAGTTCTGCACCCACCGGTTTTTTGAAAGGGGAACTGAACTCCCCTGCTTCTGACACGAGAGGAATGATCGAATTTTTGAGTCCTGCAAAAAGTTTCTTCAGACTTTCTGCCCTTGTTCCTTCTTCATATCCTTCCAGAAGTGCATCATATTTTTCCGTAGTATAACCGTAACAGTCTGCCATCTCCTGAGAAAGTTTAACAATCTCGGTGAGCACAGGTGCAAAGTCTGAAAAGGAAGATTTCTTTCTCGCATTTGCCCAGACAGACTGACCGAGACTTGTGACTCTCGAAAATTCTTTCACAAGCGCAAGAGGTAGTTTTTTTTCCCTGTCTATGTCTTTTTTCAGAATTGTCATTTCTCTTTTCATTGCCAGAAAATCTTTTTCCGGAAGGTCAGAGCCACTGATCTGAGATTTCAGATCTGAAACCAGATCTGAAAGTTTTTTTCCGACAAGCATTTCGTGAGCCTGACTTGCCAGAAGCGAAATCTGTTCGGATCGTTCTTCAGATGCCTTCTCAGGAAGATTCACTTCCATATCCCAGTGCAGAAGACCGAGTATGTTTCTGAAATGATTCAGCTCTTTCCAGTATTTTCTATATTCAGACAGAGAATTTTCTTTCATGAACCCTTTTTCCTATCGCTCTCTCTGGAATAAAGCAGAAATTCCGGTTCTATTTCTCACATTGCTCCTGTGCTGTCTTGATAAAATCCAATTTCAATACTTGACAGCACGCGGGGAAGAATAAATGTTCCAGTATGCCATACGATATCTGCATGTGTCCCGGGGGAGACTGTCCTCAAAAAAAGAACTGTCTTCGCTACACTGGAAAAGTCAGAGGAAGACAGGATTTTTTCGGATCAGCTCCTTTTAACAGACAGACCGGATTATGTGACCATTTTTACGATGACAGACCGAAATATCAGGACATTCAGGCACTGGCCTACTGGATCTGGGAAGAAAAAAGAAAACCGGTCTCCAAGGATCTGGAAATCTGGCTGGAAGCAGAGCAGATTCTTCAGGAAAGAATCAGGAATTACTGAAAATTTTATCTTGAGGTTACCGACTGCAAAAATTTCTCTGTATTTGCAATGAAATTTGTAAATCTTTTTTTAATCGTATTTTTCTCCCTTCAGGCCTGCAAACAGAATGATGTAAAAGACAGAAAGACTGTATTTGACAGCGTGAGCCTCGAACTCAAAATTTCAGACACTCATAAAAACTATTTCACTGATGCTTTGAAAAATGTTTATACCGGTGATGAGATTAAAACCTTTCTGAATGCAATGGCAGAAAAATCAAATCCTGTATGTGAAATGAGCTGGGGAAAGAAAAAATATGACGCAAATGTACTTCATTCCTTTCTCAGAAAAGAAAACTTCTCAAAACCTCCTTTCAGTGATTTTTCAAAACCGGGGGAGCTTCTGGCAAAACTGATTTCAGGATGCTGGAATTTCTTTTTAATGAATGATGAACTGCCTCAAAATGACTTTGAAAAACTGAAAAGTTTCTATCCGAACGAAAGAAAAAAATGTTACAGCGTGGCATTCATGCAGCCTTACATTATGCATTCAATTGTGGGATGTGAAACACTGACCTTCATTGACACTGACTGGAAAGTTCTTCATGCGCACAGGCAGATGATCGAAAAATTTCAGCAGAACAGATTCACATCTGAAGAAGAAGCAAAAAAGGCAATTTCTGAAATCCAGCTTTCCTGGCTCGGCAATATCAATCCCCCAAGAGCAGAAGAAAAAACGGTCAATCTGGATACCTTCTGCAAGAATCAGAATCCAATCTGTATGAAAAGTCTTCTGGATTTCCAGAAAAAATTCAAGGATCTGAAATCAGTCGATTTCCGTCTGACATATCTGCATGATCTGGATTTTACAAAAGAACCTGGAACTGTCTCCGTTTTTTATATGAGCAATGCAATTGATCCTATGTACACAAATCCTGCTCAGTTCAAGTCGTTTCTGGACAAAATCAAAGGTTTTCTCGGACCGGAAGAAAAGCTTGTTCTGATGTATCATTCAGGCGCAAGACCTTTGTACGGAATATATGAACTGAAAAATTCGGGCGGTGAAAAACTGGACGTTGAGGCAAAATGCAGAGACAGATATCTTGACCCTCCTACTGTTCAGAATCAAGGTTATTATTATACTAAACTGGATTATTATCTGACTGCAAAGAAAGGCCCTCCGTACTGTTCTGCCAGACAGGTGGACAAGCCTAAAAGCTGAAGTTTTTTTCTGATTTGCTGATTTACAGATCAGCGAATCAGCATCTGCTGTCGAAATTATATACGGACAGGAATTTCCTGATTTCATATGGAGTTTGACAGTAATGAACAAAGAAAAGGCCGAACTTTACAGAAACGGTTCAGAAATCATAAACCAGTTTCGACTGGGACTTGTATTCTTCTTCCTGCTCGGCCTGATTGTTTCCTTCAAAGGAGCATCTTTGTCGCAGGTTATCATCGCATTCTGCGGAATTCTTTTTTTTGCGGTCAGCTTTGGAACACAGAAGTATCTTCACTCGCAGAATATTTCCAATCCGGACATTCCAAAATATATTGTACTTGCCGACCTCGTCTGCGTTTTCTTTACAGAAACCGGAATTGCTCTTTCAGTCAATGATTCGAGAATAACAGTACTTCAGTCTCCTGTTTTCCTGGTTTATTTTCTAGTTACCGCCTACTCTTCTTATCTTTTTTCGAGAAAGTTTACTACAGCCGTGGGAGTCATCTCTGCTGTCCTTTCTTTTCTGACTGGGCTTTTCCTGCTTTTCAAAGGAATCGGATTTGACGAAACGGCACTGGAACATTGGGAACAGCGGAAAATTCCTCTCAGCATTTTCATCAATCATGCCATCTTCATACTGGCATTCACTTACATAGTCAGAAATTTCATCAGATACATATCTGTTCTTCATGATAAGGAACAGTCAAATCAGAATGAGATGACAAAATCCAATCTGGCACTCAAAGAGAGTCGGAAAAAAATCCTCGAAACAGCTTCCGCAGTCAGAGAATCGGCAGAAAAAACAGCTGAATTTATGAAAAGGTTTCAGGAAAAAATGGAATATCAGTCCGGTAAAATTTCAGCCATCAGAGAATCAATTACAGTTATGGAATCATCTACACAGGAATCTTCCGAACTGGCAAAAGAGCAGTACAAAAGGCTTCTGAATCTAAATGAAGAAAGTGAGATGCTTGAATCTATCCTCACAAAAGTCAATCAGACAATGAGTCATCTTGCCGGCAAAATGAATGCATCCCGTCAGCTCAATTCTGATGTGGTAAGATCAGTCAAACAGCTTGCAGACTCTCTGGGCGAACTGCACGGATCATTTGTAAAGGTAAATGAATTCAATGCAATTATGTCTGAAATAGCAGAAAGAACAAATCTTCTTTCGCTGAACGCATCAATTGAAGCAGCCCGAGCCGGGGAACAGGGAAGAGGTTTTGCAGTCGTTGCAAGCGAGGTCGGCAAACTGGCTGACAGCTCTTCAAAAAATGCAGAAATGATTCACAAGATTATTTCACAGAGTGCAAAACATCTGAACCTGGGAAAGGCATCTGCATCAGAAAGTAATGAAAAAATATCCAGTCAGGAATCTGAATTCAAGGAACTCGAAGAAACGATCCAGGATCTGAATGATAAAATTTCCACTCAGAGAGAATCCAATTTGGAGATGATTCAGTCTTTGAAGCATCTGAAAAATACTGCACTGAATATCGGCAATCTCTCCAAAAAACAGAAATCTTCCTCCGCAGATGCTGGAAACTTTCTGAATGATATACTGAAAGGAATTTCTGAACTGAATTTTCAGGCAGAGGAACTTCAGAACAGTCTGAAAAAACTGGAGTCCCAGGCCGCCCTTCTCGATGAAAAAGAAATCGAATCGGAAAAAAACAGCTGGGACGAAATGAAAATCCCTTAAATTTATTTTCTGTCCAGAGGTTTCTGCACAACAGCCTTTTCCATTCTGGAATAGAGACCCTTTTCATAAAAGGCAAATTTGCATGTGCACTTATCAAATTCCTTTGAATCTGGATCCGGCTCACAGGATTTTACATAAGAATGAGGGAGTCTGAAGTACAGGTCTGTAATTGATTCTGTCTTAGTTTTTCTGATTACATCTTCCAGAACTGTCCTGACCGCAGTATCTTCTGCTGCACTGATGCAGGTTGTTTCCATCATTGCACCGCTCCCTCTGCTCACAGCATTGGAAGAGGCTCTGCCGGAAGCTGTAATCAGATACGCATTCGGAGAAATCCAGCCCTTTTCTGTTTTTGCATTTTCCAGCTCTTTCTGCAGATCGGGGCTTGTGATCTTATCATCAAGGACACAGTAACATTCTTCGAATTCATTTTTTCTGCTTCTGCACTTAGTATCGGGAGAAAAGGACAGCCTGTTTGTACTTTCAAAGTCGATCTTCAGTCCAGTCGCAGAATAGCTGAGTCTGGCCTCTGCCGTTCTTTTTATCAGTGCATATTTTGCACCCAGAAGCGCAGCATCGCAGCAGGTTGTCCTTCTTTGAGAAGCACTGCCCGACTCCACTGCTTTTTCTGAAGCCCGTGCAGAATAAGCATCAAGAAAAGTATATACATCATAATTATAAATATATCTGCTGACGGAAGAACATCCGGCTCCGGAAAGAAGAAAAAGAAGAAGAAAGGTTTTTCTGAAAAAATTCATTGTTTCATACCCTTCCTGTTTTCTGCAAACTGTCTTGCAAAATAAGTGAGAATCATATCCGCACCTGCCCTCTTCATACACAGGAGAGATTCCTCTACTGCCCTTTTTTCATCGAGTATTCCTGCCTTTGCACCGAAACGAATCATAGAATATTCTCCGCTGACCTGATACGCAGCTACAGGAAGTCTGAATTTCTCCTTGATTCTGTAGATGATGTCAAGATAAGGAAGCCCTGGTTTGACCATAAGAATATCTGCTCCTTCCATAAAATCCAGTTCTGCCTCAAGTTCAGCCTCTCTGGCATTTGCAGGATTCATCTGGTAAGTTTTTTTGTCTCCGAACTTAGGAGCTGAATCGAGAGCGTCCCTGAAAGGTCCGTAGAATGCACTGGCATATTTTGCTGCATATGATATAATGGAAGTATCATGAAATCCTTCACTGTCGAGTCTTTCCCTTATAAAGCCGACTCTTCCGTCCATCATATCTGAAGGACCGATCATATCAGCTCCTGCCTCTGCCTGTGCAGCTGCCATATCAGCGAGGATTTCCAAAGTTCTGTCATTGATGATTTTTCCGTTTTCCACGAAGCCGTCATGACCGTCTGAACTGTAAGGATCCATTGCTGTATCCGTAATGATGACTGATTCAGCAAATTCTCTCTTAATTCTTCTGACTGCATTCAGATAAAAATTGTCTTTTCTTGATGCATAGGAAGCAGTGCTGTCCTTTAATGAATCCGGAACAGCCGGAAAAAGAGCAAAACTGACAATGCCGATACTCATACAATTCTCAATTTCCTTCAGAACATGATTGATTCCCTTTCTTTCCATTCCAGGCATCGAAGCAATCTGTGAAGAATCATTTTCTCCGGAAAGCAGAAACACAGGAAAAATCAGATCTGAAACATCAATCGTATTCTCTTCTGTAAGTTTCCTAATATTCTCTGATTTTCTGTTTCTTCTCGGTCTTTGAATTATATCCATACTCAAAATATGAAAGGCCTCAGATTCAGATCAAGTGTTTTCTTTTCTGACCGTAAAAATGAAGGATGATGAAGCCTAGTGAAGCAGTAAATGCAAACGATGAGATCCATGCCCATGCAATCAAATAATTATTTCCGGAGATGCGGAGAATTTCCATCGCAGCCAAAGGTCCAACCGACCATGCAAAAATTGAAATAACGTTGAAAAAACCCATATATCTTCCTATAGTTATTCTTTCTGCAAGTCTTGCAATTCCGGACTGAGTCAGAGGCAGTACGATTACCTCAGCTGCAGAGACTAGAGCAATCACTCCGGCAAAATAGAGAGGCGTTTCGGCGAGGCCGACAGTAAAATATCCTGCACCGTAAAGAAAACTTCCAATCGCAAGCCCAAAGTATGGACTGATTCGGTGAATGAACTCCGCAGCAGGGATCTGCAGAAGAATCACAGTAAAACCGTTGATTCCAAAATAATAACCGAGCATATGAAGAGGGATGCTCCTTTCTTTGCTGAAAAAATGCGGAAGCGTTGAAAGAAGCTGAGATGTGGTAATCATCATTAAAAAAGAAACGGCACAGTAAAGAACGAACTGAGTATTAGAAAACACTTCCCTGTAATGAACCCGGGCTTTCGTCCCGGACATTTTCTGAGATGCATTTGAATAAAAAAGAAGAAACACAATAAAACCTGCAAATGAGAATATCGCAGAAAAACCGAACAGAAGAGAAAAGGATTTCTCTGCAAGGTATCCGCCTGCAATCGGACCGATTACCCATCCGAAATTTCCGCCAATTCTGACAAGTGCAAAGGCATCCGTAAAATCTTCATCACTTGTGCAGTCTGCCACAGCCGCCTGTGCTGTCGGCTGAAAGACAGAGGTAAAAATATAGACGGCAGTAAGAAGAATAATTATTATATATTCATTATATAAATATATATTAAATGCAGCCAGGAGAAAAAGAAAAAAAGAACGGCCAAACAGAGCTGCAGTCATTAAATTCTTTCTTCCTGCAATGTCGGACTTTTCTCCTGAATATCCCTGTACAGCCGCACGGAGTACAGAAGTATAAAGAAAAAAAAGGCCGACCTCAGTGCCGCTCATATTAAGACGCTGTCCGAGAAAAACTGCTGCAAACGGAAGGAGAGATCCAAAACTCGCAGCACTCAATGTCCATCCTGCGAGTATGATAAAATAATCCTTCGGCCATTCAGCCGATTTAATAAAAATTCGTTTAAACAAGTTTCAGACTTACAGAATGAATCTGTTTCTTCCTTCCCGTTCTGCCTTGTCCCAGATACAGAATTGAATTCCCCTGCTGAATTCTGCCCTTTTTACAAAGTCCTGAAATCTCGAAAACATGATGGAACCCTGTCCAAGTTTCTTTCTGATCAGAACGGAAAGATATCCTGAAAATATTCTCCGGTCTTCAAGAATCAGAATTTTGCTGTTTCTTGCCAAGATTTCAGGTTTTTCTTTTGTAAGAAATTTCGAGCATTCTTTCTACAGATTTTTTCCCGCTTCTGATGATTTCTTCATCCAGAATAATTTCAAACTGTTCATAAAGAAGAGCATCTCTGATTTTTGCCAGAGTAATTTTTTTCATATGAGGGCAGGTCTGACAGGTGGATACAAAATGTTTTTCAGGAAAGGTTGATCGGAGATTGTCCCCCATTGAACATTCTGTAATCAGCATAATGTTCTTTGCCCCTGATTTTTCTATGAAACCTGCCATCTCCGAGGTAGAGCCTGCAAAATCAGATGCATCCACAACATCACTGCTGCACTCAGGATGTGAAACAACTGTAAGTTCCTCAAACTGTCTGCGTGCCATGATAATATCATCTTTTGTATACATTTCATGTACCATACATCTGCCCGGATGAGTAATCAGTTTCTTCTTTGTATGTTTCTGAACATTGGAAGCCAGGTATTCGTCCGGAAGAAATATCACAGTATCCGAATCAATGGAGTTCACAATCTGCACCGCATTGGCTGAAGTGCAGCAGATATCCGTCTCCGCCTTCACCTCTGCAGAACAGTTTACATAAGTGACAACAGGCACCCCGGGATACTGGCTCTTCAGTTTTTTTACATCTTCTCTAGTAATGCTTTCCGCCAGAGAGCACCCTGCTTTCAGATCTGCAATGAGCACCTTCTTTTGAGGTGAAAGAATCTTTGCAGTTTCGGCCATAAAATGGACTCCGTTAAACAGTATAATGTCCGCGTCGGTTTCTCCCGCTGCCTTGCTCAGATAAAGTGAATCACCGACAATATCCGACACTCCGTAAAAAACATCAGGGGTCATATAATTGTGACCGAGAAGAACTGCGTTTTTTTCTTTTTTCAGCCGGTTGATTTCTTCAATCATCGGAAGACGGCTTTCGATTTCCTGGGGCAAATAAGTTGCACTCAGATTTTTTATCAGAATGTCCTTGTCCATATCAGTATGCAGGTTTCGGGTAGTACGTTTCAGTAAGGCCCTGTTCCTGACTCCCTCCTTTGTTGCAGTTGTTCATACAGAGAATCCAGTTTTTAGACTGTGCCGTGCTGTCACTTTTCTGTGCATCACGATAATTTTTTGTTGTTTTGAATTTCGAACTGGAACCGCAGATCGGTTCATTTGAATTAAACACAATATTGCATTTATTCCAGCAGGTAAAATAAGCGTTTCTGACTGTATCAGACCTTTTTTCTTCCGGCATAATTCCCTTTTTAACTGTCTCAAGCTGAGAATCAGAACAGGTCACGGAGGAAGAATCAGGATTTGCTGCACATAATGATTCCGTAATTGCAAAATTGCTGCAGGACTCGTCTACCGGATTCACTTTCTGATTCAAGAGTGCAGTGATAATTCTTTTTTCCAAATCATTATCTTGCGGAACAGGACAGCCGATAATAAAAAAGGAAAAGAAAAGCAGGCTGATTGTTCTTTTATTCATGGCCAATATCCCTATTCCAATATTTTTTGTTTTTACAGTGATGTCAATTTATAAGCAAAGAAATCTGAACCTGAAAATCCTTCTCAGTGTACTGGGATGCGCGATTCTGCTTCTGGCAGTGTTCTTCCATCATAGATTCAGAAAATCTGAAAATTTGGAAAAACAGCCTGAAATCAAAGATACTGTACTGACTCGTCTGAATACAAACACTGAATTCATCACAGAATCCGGGCTTCAGGAAGTCAACTCTAAACCTCTCGAAATATTTTTAAGAGACACTCTCCTCCATTATAGGGGCCTTTCAAAGGATAATTATTTAAATCTGGCGGAGAGAGATCTAAAAATTGATTTTCCCGGTGAAAAAGGAGATGCTCTATTCTCCCTGATTTCAGCCTATGACAGGCTCTTGAAAGAACTTTCTGATTTGGAAAAAAATCAGTATTTGGACAGATTTCAAAAAAAACAGAAAGAGTTTGAACTGAAAAAACTGATCTTTGGAGAAAATATCAGTTCCCTCCTCTTTCCTGAAAATGAAAGTGATAAAATTGATCTTTTTTACAGATATTCGGAACGTTATCTGAAAAATCATTCTGAAGATCAGGAAAAAGACAATAGAGACCATCTTTTTCTGGCCAGGAAGGAAATTTATGGAAAGAATTACAGAGAACTGATGGCTAAAGAATCCTACTCCATGAAACTGGATATTGAACTTCGTCTGAATGAAAGGGAAATGAGCATTATGAATGAATCAGAACGAAAAGAACGGATCGCAAAAATCAAAAAAAGACTTAACTCGGAAGAATAAAAATGAACCCGGTAAAAGAAAGCTCAATAGCAGATATTGAAAGAAATGGATATTTAAGCATAGAAAGAACATTAGCTCCAAAGAATGTTCTGGAAACTAGAAAAGAGTATGCAGAGACTGCAATCAGTCTGTGGATGCATGCCGCATCTTCTGATACAAAGAACAAACTTCCAGAAAGAAAAAAAGTTCTGGAATTCATAAAACTTCTGTTTCATGAGGGTTCAGTTTTCCCGCCAACGATGTACAAAGAGGAAGAACGAAAAAACATTCTGATTGATCTGGTAAAAGAAAAAGAACCGATGAAGTTAGAAGCAATCAGCGAATATCTGAAAGGAAAAAAGGAACTGACTCTTGCTTTTTTTTATGATGCTTGTCTATTGGTCTATCTGGACGGAAAACTTGTGAGCACCGAAAACGATTTCCTGGATACAATTGCAGGAGAATGGGGTCTCACCAAACTCGAAAAAAGAACTGCAATGGAGAAATTTCAGTAACTACATTCTGAAAAGTCCGAAGTTTTTCAGTTCTCTGTTCTTGTCACGTACTGTATTCAGAGCAGTTCCCAGAACTGCTCTTGTATCTGTCTGACTGATGATTCCGTCATCCCAAAGTCTTGCAGAACTGTACAAAGCAGAGGATTTTCTTTCATAGTCGGAAAGTATCGGAGCCTTGAATTCCTTCTCTTCATCTGAAGAAATTGTCCTTCCTTCCTTTGCTGCCTGATCGGCCTTGACTGTAAAGAGCACGTTAGCCGCCTGCTCTCCGCCCATCACCGCAATCTTGGAATTCGGCCACATCCATAAAAATCTCGGACTGAATGCTCTTCCGCACATACCGTAATTGCCTGCACCGAAAGATCCTCCGATGACAAGGCTCAGTTTAGGCACCCTGCAGGTGGAAACCGCAGTGACGAGTTTAGCACCGTCCCTTGCAATTCCTGCATTTTCGTATTTCTTTCCTACTATAAAACCAGTGATATTCTGAAGAAATATAATAGGAATATTTCTGGAATCGCAGAGTTCAATGAAATGCGCAGCCTTCAGAGCACTTTCTGAAAAAAGAACCCCATTGTTCGCAATGATGCCGACATCATTTCCGTATATTCTGGAAAAACCTGTCACTATCGTTTCTGCATAATATTTTTTGAATTCCTGGAATCTAGACCCGTCCACAATTCTTGCAATGATTTCACGCACATCAAATGCTTTTCTTGTGTCTTTAGGAATGATTCCCAAAATTTCATCAGCAGGGAAAAGCGGCTCTTCATACATCTGCATTTCTGTTTTCAGAGGTCTGCCGACTTCCAGAATTCTTCTGGCAATCTGTATTGCATGATCGTCATTTTCAGCCAGATGATCTGCCACACCTGAAATCCTTGTATGGACATCTGCGCCTCCCAATTCTTCCGGAGTGACAATTTCACCTGTCGCTGCTTTCACAAGCGGTGGTCCTCCCAGAAAAATGGTTCCGTTGCCTTTTACGATGACTGTCTCGTCGCACATTGCAGGAATGTAGGCACCGCCTGCAGTGCAGCTTCCCATCACTACTGCAATCTGAGGAATTTTCTTTGCAGAAAGATTTGCCTGATTGAAAAAAATTCTGCCGAAATGCTCCTTGTCCGGAAAAACTTCATCCTGTCTGGGAAGAAATGCTCCTCCGGAATCCACAAGATAAACGCAGGGAAGAAAATTCTCTTCTGCAATTTCCTGTGCCCGAATATGTTTTTTGACAGTCAGGGGATAATATGTTCCGCCCTTTACAGTCGCATCATTGGCGACGATCATTACATCTCTTCCGTGAACCCTTCCGATACCGGTGATGATTCCTGCTGAAGGAACAGAGTCAGGATAGACCGATTCTGCACAGAACATTCCCACTTCGAGAAAATATGAGTCTCTGTCTATAAGTCTGCTTATTCTTTCGCGTGCAGAAAGTTTTCCTCTTTCCTTGTGTTTCTGTACTGCCTTTTCACCGCCGCCCTGTCTTATTTTCTCAGACAGAAGAGAAATATCGTTCGCAAGAGAAGCATTGTATTCATAATTACTTATATAATCTGGAGAACCTGTATTGACTGCAGTTGGAAGGATTTCGTAAGACATCAGACTTTTCGGGAAAATGTTTTCACTAATGCTTCAATCTTGGACGCACATTCATCCGGAGCATCTTCCATAATCATTCTTCCGCCAGGAAGCATATGAGCAATGCTCAGTCTTAAAAACAGTTTCATATTTTCGATTTCCTTGTAGGAAGTGTTGAAATCTTCTTCTGCGATCAGAATCTGTCTGCCCCCGATCATTCTCTGCATTCCGGTTTCCATATCCTTTCTCGCATAAACCTTTCTGTCTATGCACTGACTCATTCGGATGAAGTTCTTTTTGTTTCTTCCGTGAAAAAGAAGGAAATAATAGTCCATCGCAAGTTCGTCTTCCATCGGACTGTTTTTTCCTAAAAGAAACTTATTATATACCCATTTGATTGTCTTTTCATTTAAGAAAAGTCCGACGATGGAGCCGATGATTCTTGTGTGAATGAAAAAAAGAGGCCGGTATTGGAAAACACTGTGAAGATATGTAAAGCCGGAAATTACAGTATAAGTCTTTACCACCTCAGGGTGTTCATTCAGAAGCAGGGCTGATACCGCAGCGCCGTAATCATAAGCTACCAGATGAACCCTCTGGTCTGTCATTTCAGTGATATATTTATAAAGGAAATCTGCAAGTGCTCTGTGAGAATATTCATTTTGAAATTTTTCAGAAAGTCCTACGCCCGGAAGGTCAGGTGAAATCACCCTGTGGTTTTCAGAAAGAATCGGAATCAGTTTTCTGAAAGAAAAAGATGTGCTGAAAAGTCCATGAAGAAGCAGAATCACTTCTCCTTTTCCCTGATCGACTGTAAATATATTCAGTCCGTCTACATTTACAAATTTTCCGTTTCTTTGATGTTCCTGCATTCTCTGACTCATTTTACACCGGCTTCATAAACATGCCTGATCAGTTCTTCTTCCGACTGGGATAATGTCTGGTTTCTTCTGGCCATAATCTTCCTGGAATCAGTCAGAAACTGATCCAGTCTGTACCTTGTTCCGGAATCTGCCCAGGTAAAGGGCCTGGTGTAACCGGAAACTCTTTCAGAAACGATATTGCATCCTATGTCTATCGAAGCACCTGTATTCAGCATGACTCCTATTGCTATCTTGGAAAAGTCTCCAATCATTGCACCAAATTTTATTGTTCCTGTATTTATTATGGAAGATTCTATCTTTACATTCACAAGACCGTAGTTATTCTTCAGATCGCTCGTTGTTGAAAGTGCACCTAAGTTGACCCAGTTCCCTATATGAGAATGGCCTACGAATCCTTCATGGTGCTTATTGCTGTAGTCGCCGAATATCTAATTCTCGACTTCTCCGCCAATCTTGCAGACAGCACCGATAACTGTGCCTCCTGTGATTCTTGCATTGTCAATATGAGTTCCCGGACCGATATACAGAGGACCCTCGAGAAAACTGAAAGAAGTGATCTTTACATCCTTGTCTATGATGACAGGACCGCTATTCACATATAAAACCACTCCAGGATAAATCACTGCACTTTGATGAATGTAAAGATGTTTC
>JBPOJG010000110.1:0-4155 GCA_052033835.1 Spirochaetota bacterium | reverse complement strand
AGACTAGAGGCAAGATTCATTCATTCTCGATCACAAGCGAAGATATGGCTAAATATGCCTGGAACTGTATGAAGGCGAATGAAAAATACAATATGGGGATTTCGGTTGCTTTCGTGACAGGGTTTCGGAAGTCTAATTATGATTTATTTGAAATTAATTATAAAGCACCTGCGGGCGGAGTTGCACCTCCAGTAAATTGATTCAGTGACCGATCGAAAATTATAGATTTATAGTCTAATAAGTTTGTAAGCCGGAATTGTGTAAAAGCTGAATTTCACGAAGGGCACGAGAACGCCAAGTTACGACAAGTCTATTGAATTAATTCCAGTACTATGGAGTTAATTCAATAGAGTAGACCGATACCCGGATTTCTAATAGCGCAGTGTCGCAAGCTTGGAAACTGCCTCGCAAACATTGAAGCTGCTATCCCCGCTTTTCACTAGCCTGTTCGGCAGCCGAAGGCGACATTCTGTGATAAGATAACTTTATTTTTCAGAGATCTATTGCACTGACAGCTTATAATCCTTAATCTTACGGTAGAGATTTCTTTCTGAGATTCCAAGTGCTTTTGCCGCTAAAGCTCTGTTCTGTCCGAAATGTTTCAGATTTTCTATGATCACTGCCTTTTCATATTCTGCAAGGGTAATACCAGGAATGATGTTCAAGGAATCTGAATTGACAGTCTGTATATCTAAAATATTCTTCGTGAGATACTTTTTATCTAATTTTCCATTTTTGGAAAAGAGCACAAGAGCTTCAAGGGCTGTCCTCAGTTCAGTCAAATTGCCAAGCCAGGAATGTCCTGATATGAAATCAGAGAGACTTGAATCCAGCCTGCTGAGCTTCTTCCTATGTTTTTTGGAAAGTTCTTCGAGAAAAAGATTTACATAGAGAGGGATGTCCTGCTTGCGTTCACGAATCGGGACTAAACTGATCCTGACTGCTGATATACGCGAAAACAGATCATCTCTGAATTCCCTTTTCTTGACAAGTTCAGCAAGTTCTTCGGAGGCAGAAAAAAATATCTGCCCATACAGTTTAATATTGTATTTTTCTGAATATCTAGCTGTGCGATCTTCTATCAGTCTCAATAGAAAATTTTGTCCTTCCATATTGAGATCATCCAGCCTGTCAAAGTAGAAATTCTCCTCAAATGCCGCTTCTTTTCCTTTGAATTTGCCGGAGGAGATCCGAAAGTCAAAATCATTTCTCCAGTCTTTGCAGTCTATTTTTATTAAAGGGTATTCGGAATTTGAGGCGGAAAGACAGTCTGCGGCAGTGTCGCGACCGGTTCCTTTTTCTCCGGAAATGAGAAGATCAAATTTTTTTCCCTGTAAAAGAGAAATCTTTTCCCGGATCTTTTGGGCCTGAGGAGATTCTCCAAGAACAGGGTTTTTCATTTGAACAGATCAGGAACCTCTGACTTCAGTACCCGCAAAGCGTTGGTACTGCTGACAAGACCCTTCTGAATCTTGTAACCGAAAATCATCTTTCCGTCCTGATCAACGTCTTCCCTGAAATGCCTGAGTCTGATTTTGGAATTTTTCTTTTTTGCCAGATCAAGGTCGTGAGTCGTTACAAAAGAAAACGCACCCGATTTGATGAATTTTTGAAGAATCATTGATGATGCAATAAGCCTCTCACGAGTATTCGTTCCTTTCAGAACCTCATCTATCAGTATAAGATACTTATTTTCTTTGTCAGATACAGTTTCCAGAATATAACGCAGCTTCATCACTTCAGAGTAAAAGAAAGAAATTCCTTCACTCAAAGAATCCTCATTCTTTATAGAAGAAAGAATTTTCATTACAGGAAGTTTCATTTTTTCTGCAAGCACTGGAGAACCGCACATTGCCAGAAGAACATTGAGGCCGATAGACCGAATATAAGTTGTCTTGCCTGACATATTGGAACCTGTGATCAGAAGAAGTTCTCCGCCCTTCATATTATCCAAAGCATTCGGAACTCTTTTCTCAAAAGGGATGAGAGGATGAGAAAGCTTTTTTGCCTCAAGTTCAGAATTTTCAGAAATTTCCGGAAATACTGCATCCGAGTTGTGAAGATGAAAATTTGCAAACACAAGAATAGAATCCAAATCCTCAATTTTCTCAGTCATTTCCAATACGGATGATTTGTATTTAGAATAAAACTTTTCTAATGATTTTATCTCCCAAAACTCCCAAAGAAAAATTACATTCAGGAACATACGGAAAAGCGGAGCATCCAGATACTGAAGTCTTCTTTCATAGGCTTCAGTCTTCTTGAAAATATCACGAAGCTCGGAGTTTTTCAAAAGACCAATCTTATTCAGGTAAAAGGCAAGATTTTTCATCCCCGCAAAGGTCTCAGAAAATTTTTTCCAGCTTTTCAGCAGATGATTTCTTTCCCGGAAACCGATCGCCATAAAAAGGCTGTTCAGAATCAGAAAACTGAACGGGATTCGAGAAATATCCATCATAAAGACGACTCCGGCAGCGATAAATTGCAGGATCACAAAAGGCCGAAAAATCAGACCAATGATATTGTGCTTTTCAAAGTAGTGAAAGGGAGAAATAAAGTGTTTTGCTGGAGAGATTTTAGTATACCCTTCACTTTCAGATGCCTGATAAAAAAGTCTTAAAATCTTCAATAGTCGGAATTTGGCGCTGCTCAGACTTCCGATCAGCTTCTGCCTTGCCTGAATCTCTTCAACTCGTAGGATCTCATTCTGTAGGAGCAGACTTTTCAGTTTTTCGCTCCCCCGTGCAGTGATTGTCGTGTCCAAGTACGTATGCAGGCTTTTCTTTCCAAAAACATCCAAATCCTTCCAGAAACTGTTTGGATTCTCCTCCACCGTATCCCCTTTGTGAAGGAACTCCAATTGATGCTCAGAACGCTTTTTTTCTCTTTTCAGGAAAGACGCCAATGAGTCTACCCTATTCTGAAGGAACTCCCATGAGCGATAGACTTTAACAGTGTAGAGAAAGAGCAAAATGCTTATTGAAGAGATAATATACAGATAGAGTTTGAGACTTGGGTAAATATATCCCAAGATTCCAAAACCGGCAGAACCAGCAAAGAAAGTAAGGCGCAGAATACTGCTGATCTGAAGTTTTTCTCCAATTTTTGTACGCACTTTGGAGAGTTTTTTCAGTCTTATAGATAGAATGGATGGGAATTCAGGCATTCCAGTGAGATGTATTTTCGTAATTTTCGACCTCTCTCCTATAAAGCTCGAGGTCGAGGGTTTTGACAAGGCTTGCAAGATCTTCGAGAATCCAGCTGTCTACAACCTTTCCTTTCTCGCGACCTTTGATTTTATCAAGGTAAATATAACCGAACAGATCTTGGCCGTATTCATAGGCCACAAATCTGCCGTATCTGCTTCCGGTTTTATTCACCATTTTGATGGTCATAGCAAAGACAATATATTTATGCGTATTCCTACGTACAAGATTTTTTTTTACAATCAAGGATTTTTTTTTCATACCGAAAAAGAAATGGGGGGAATCTGACCTTCATGGAGGAAGTTCAGCCCCAAGTAAAACAAATTTATAACCTAATCAGTAAAGGATAAAGATTTGAGCATTACATACAGCGCATGGAGGCGATTTATGTATTATGAAGAAATGGACACTGAATTGAAAAGTGTCTTCTATAAGACAAAGGAGAGTTTCGCGAATTTAGCCAGTGAAACTCAAATGCCGGCTTTCGGACTTATTGCCAGAAACCTGCTTGATGATGAACAGTATCAGAAATTTCAGAGAATCAGAAACAAAAAATTCAAGACAGAATCTCAGATGGTTGCCTTTTATCAGGATTAATTTGGGGATTCGGTGTGCGAAAAAATTGCACCCCGACCGGGCTCTCAGCTCTCGTCAATTTTCTGCATTCGCAGAAATTTGACGCCGCCTCGATCCCTATCCCTCCACGGCTATGGAGATCCCACAACACCAAAGAAGTGTTTACTTTAGAAACAATACTGCAGGAACTCCTGAAATTCGCCTTTCGCATAAAATTTCAGTTTAGGTGAACAAATGAAGAAAAAATTATCGATATCTGCAAAAAATATTGCAGGTGTATTATATGGACAGCCATGAAAAGATTAGCATAAGAAAACCTCTTAACGAAAAGAGTGTATCCACCCTCCTTATTCCTGAAGATTTAATGAAACGT
>JBPOJG010000440.1:0-2786 GCA_052033835.1 Spirochaetota bacterium | reverse complement strand
GCTGCATCTTTTATAATGACAAAAGGATCTTTATTCCATTTTTTAGGTTCGGAATCCGTATCCTCCAGAAACTCAACTTCCGCTTTTTTCATTCGTTCAATTTCTTTTTCAAGATCTGTAACGTAAATGACGCCGTATCCGTTGCAGAGGTCTTTCTTTATCTCGGAATAACCGAACAGTCCTGAACTGTCCAAAATAAAACCGGGATCTTTCAGTCCAAAGTAGGCCTGAGTCTCCGTAACATAATCAGGTTCACCGAGTATCGGAGTGTAAAATTCTACAGCACGGTCAAGGTCTTTGACAGGATATGCATAATCAAAGATGAAAGTAGGTTCTTCTCCAGGAGCTTTTTCATCCCAGTCATAGTCAGTTGCCCATCCGTCTGTCTGCAGAACCAGCTTCCAGTCCCCATCCTCTTTTTTGAATACCTGCAGAACCAGACCCTGATCTGTATAATACCAGCGCACCCCTCCTTCAATGTCCACCCAATAGGAAACGATTGCATACTTTGGAGAAGATTCATCATCAGCCCAAATATTGATATTACATATTGTCATCTTTTCAGATATTAAGTGATCCGGTCTTTCAAAGGCAGTCCATTCATCCGCGAGATCATCCAGAACATCATCAGATCCGTCGAGGAGCTTCCTGTTTCTCTGGCTCATTTTTCGAACATTATCCGACAGATATTCAGAAAGTTTATCCTTGTCCATCTTCAGATAACTTTTCCAGTAATCCCTGATCAGATCAGTCAGTTCCTCAGTGTTTTTATCATCCAGCTCGGAATCGTTTAATTCTTCATTTAAGTCAAGAATCACCTCTCCCTTAATTTCTTCTTTTTTCGCCACAGCTGATCTCCTTAAAAATGAACATCCTTACCGCAGAGCATTGGATTCTTTCGGCTTTTATTTTCAAGGATTTTATGGGATTGTGGTGAGAAAATGCGCAAAGGGAATTAGATCAATGCTGTGCGAGCTCCGCGTCTCCGCGTGAACATCATTTTTTATGCTTTTCACAACCCCTTGCATTCTTGGCGACTACCCAGCTTAGCAGCCGCCAGCGGCGTCAGTTACGAAGAGAATGTTTTCTTTGTGATATACCCAGCCTGGACTAAACTAAAGAGCATTCAAAATCTGAGTATATAAGTCTTTGCTGATCTTTTTACTTACAAATAAGAACAGGCATTTGCCTTCACTTCTTTTTGCCCAAGTCTCACCGACTATTTTCTTTTCTACCTCTTCTGGATTATCAAATCTATCCGCACCTTTGTACTCGATAACAGCCATTCTTCCATCTGTCAATTTACAAACAAAATCAGGATAGAATTTATCTGTAGATGTTGGTAGACTAAACATTCTATGCTGCCTTGGAATATTTCGAACCCATGTCTCAATTAAATCAATAGAATCAATTGCTCTCGCGCATTCAAATTCTTCTTCAGAGTCAAACTCCTGAATTTTATTTCCGTAGTAATGCTTTTTAAATTGATGGCCTCGGTTATACTGACGAGTCAGCGGATAATAGTGAGTATCAAACTGAAAATTAAAGTCATAGCTTACAATCACTTCTGTTTGATAGGTATGGAATAAAACATCCTGATAGGATTTTTTCATTCCTTCCATTCTTAGTTTTTCAATTTTATCTTTTACAGATTTTGCCAGAATAAATTTGAGAAGGATTAATTTTGTAAGCTCAATTTTTCTGACATTCAGTAAATAACGAGTAACCGCAGAGCAGTAGCCGATCATTTTTTCCTGATTGATGTCGTCATGCCGTATAGTTCTATCCAGCCATTGGGTTAAATCACTGATACCCTCATTGTATTTTAAGTCCAATTCAAATTGATTGCCGTCCTCATTCTGTATAGTTTGAATCAGCTTATTATTAAAAATATCAATCTTGACAGACTTGAGATCATAATCATCGTTAAATTCTTCTTTTGTAAGAATGGATTCTTCTAAAGCCAAATCCCAAGGACGAAGAGAAAGCACAGTTTCCTTTTCTAATAATTCAAGCTCCCCTTGCACATAAACACATAATTGCGGAAGAGATAGAACAATTCCTCTCTGAGCAGGAGTCTGTTTTGCCTTGGTTTCAAAATTAAATCTTTCTATTTTGTCTTGGACAGATTTCCTTTTCTCCTTCGGAATTTGACTTATGATCGCATTCTTTAAATCTTCTGAAATAACATCTTTAGAAGTAATTATTGTATTACCATTCTCTAATTTAGTAATTTCTAATACAGTTTTCGCTTCTTCCGGAAGTTTTTTAAAATCAATCTGTTCCTCGATTTCTATTTTCAATTCCAGTTCATTTTTGAAGAAGGAATTTTCATCACTGTATAAATTTGGTTGAACAGACTCCATTATTTCCTCCTTCTCGAATCCCATATCTTTCAATACAGTTTCTACTTCGCTCGCTGCTTGAATGAAATTAGGTGAGGATACATGCGCGTATGCTTTGTTTAGATTTTCAATCCTGCGCCTATCAGCATAAGGCATACGAAGAACTCTTCCTAAAAGCTGTTCTGCATTTTTACTGGAATGAATATTTGCAACAGAACAAAACACGTATGCAAAAGAACAATCCCATCCTTATTTCAAAGCTTCGACGGTAATGATGGTTCTTATTTTGCAGGTTGGATCGAATAGATTTACGTTTTCGAGATTTTTAATATCGCCAGTTTCGATGGCGATTGTATTCTCTTCCTGACTCTCTTGTTCGATTAGAAATTTCTTCACTGCATCCACAGTGACTTCTTTGTTTTTGTGCTCTGCTTGGATGAG
>JBPOJG010000462.1:0-8172 GCA_052033835.1 Spirochaetota bacterium | reverse complement strand
TTCTATATCCCTGTGCTGTTCTCCGTTTCAGAAAGCCTGAGTCACAGATTCGGCAGTAAGGGCAAGAAAAAATAATCAGCCTTTCTTTTCGTCCTGCTCTTTCTGCTTAATTTTGGCACGGAGTTTTGTCATTCTGTCCTTCAGTTTGCCGAGCCTTTTTTCCATTTTATCGATTTTCTTTTCCAACTGGTTCAGTTTTTGAGCCAGTTCCTTCTTATCGGCACTGTTGTCGTCAAAATCCTTGAGATCATCCTCATGTTTTGAATCCAGACCTTTCTTTTCGATGAGGAATTTTTTCAGTTCAGAGTTGCCCTGAGAAAAAATCACCTTGTAAATGCTGGATTTAGGAATGGTCTTAGTGACACCGTCTGACTGAATTGTCACTGATTCGGAGTCATGACCGAGCACTTTCCCCTTAATGGAAGTCCCGTTCCGAAGCATAATTGTCTCGGACAGAAGTACAGCCGGAAAAAGTACAAAGAAAAGAATAGTCGGTAATTTCAGTCGCAGAAACATTCACCTCTCCGAATTTTAAGAGATACAATCCCCAATACAATTTATCTTAGAGGGGAATACTGCATAGTAAAATTTCAGAGGCTGACTGCGACATTCATTTCTTCACATTCATAACCTCTTCCCTTACAACACCCCAAAGATACGCCTTTCTCACAAGCTGCACTGTAGTCACCTTTCCGATTTTTTCTGTTATGCTTCTTCTGTGATTGTCAGCTGTTTTTTGAGAAATTCCCATTTCCTTGGCAATCTCAGCCATCTGAAGTCCATTGGCCAAATGTCTGACCACCTCAATCTCTCTTCTGGTAAGACTGGCAAACGGGTTCACAGTTTCAAATTTATCCTCCAAAGTTTCTGCATTTCCGGAAAAACTCGGATAACTTTTTCTGTTCTGCAGAACATCTTTGACAGAATCTATGAACTTTTTTTCAGATTCCGATTTTACGATATAACCTTGGATGAAGTTCTTTTCACAGACTTCCCGAATCAGTCTGTCTCTGGCGGAACTGATAATGATTGCTTTCAGATCAGGATACAGTTCCCGGATTTTATGAACTGCTTCCACACCGGTCCCTTTTCCGAGCATCTGGTCCGCGATGATCAAATCCGGCTTTTCTTTTTCTGCCGCATTCAAAAGATCTGAAAGACTTAAAAAACCTTTTACATTTGATACAAATCCGCTCTTTTCGAGCATCACCCTGACACCTGTCAGAAATATTTCATGATCATCCAGAATATAAACAGCTGCGTTTTCCATAGCCATACCGAAACTCTAGCATATCCAGAATATAAATGTCAATCAGTTATTATATATTGTATAGAAAATATACATTGATAAATATCATACAAACTATTATATACCAAAATGCATTTTTTTTATACGGAGAGAAGCTCAAAACTGAACCGGCTCCCCTTTCTGTTCAGACTCTCCAGTTTCAATTCTGAATTCATCTTGCCCAGCAGATCACTGCAGATTTTCAGTCCAATTCCCGAACCAGTTTCTCCCTTTGTTCCCGTTGACGATTCCAATGTCAGATTTTTCCTGAAGGCCAGAACATTCGATTCAGAAATTCCCACACCGGTGTCCTCCACGAAAACTGTACAGAGATGACCGTTCATTCTGCATCCGACGGTCACTTTTCCTTTTTCTGCCGTAAACTTGACTGCATTGACTGTCAGATTGACCAGGACTACTCTAAGCAGTGTCCTGCTGCACATTGCATAACATCCCGATTCAGCAGATACTTCCAGATATACTCCTTTCGTTTCTGCATGTGTTTCCATATTCATTGCCACTTCCATGACAACTGAAGTGACATTTTCGAGAGAAAGATTCATTTCCTCTCTCTGAAGCTGAGTGGCTGACCAGGAAAGCAGATTTTCCAGAAGAAATCTGTTGTACTTCAGTTTCTCTGAAACCTGAGGAATATATTTATTCAAATCCTTCTTGGAAAGTGATCTGCTGTTGAACAGATTGATGATGGAATCAAGCATATCCAGAGGACTTCTCAGATCATGAGAAATCACTGAGAAAAGTTTATCCTTTACTGAATTTGCATGACTCAGTTCTTCTGTTTTTTTCTCCACTTCCCTTTCGAGTTCAGAACTGTAGTCTTTCTGAATCTGAATCAGTCTTTCGTAAAGTTTGGAGTATTTAGAGGAAAAAGCAATCGCAATCATAAGATTGAACACAAGAGAATGTGCCTTAAAATTCCAGTCTGTAGGATAACTGACATTATAACCTTTTACAATAGCATCATAAAACATCATTGGAACAAAAAGAAAAAGTCCCAGAACAAAAGTAAACGCCTGTTCTTTCTTCTGAATGAAAGCATATATGGAGACTCCGATTGCCCAGCATAGAGCCAAAAGATCCAGTGCCGAAGCAATATAGATGACAATAATATTTCTGTAATAGATCATAGTATCATCGAAAATAGAAAATATATGAAACAGTGCGAGAGGTGTGTAGACTAATATCAATGTGTTCATCCATTTGGGAACCGGGTATTCAAAAAAATGATGAACGGCAAGAGGAAGAAAAATTCCGGACAGACTCAGACTGATGCTTACAAATGTATAATATGTAGGCATCTGAGTATTGCCCAAAAAATCAAGCCTGAACAGTCCAGCAGTATATAGTGAAAGGCACAGCAGAGTCAGACTGAAATAGAGATAGGATTTTTCTCTTCTGACCTGGTAGTACATGATGAGATGATACAGTCCCATAAAGAGAAATATGGCAGCAATTGCTGAATTCCATAACTGATTTCTATAGTATTTTCTTTTGCATTTTTCGTATTCACCTGCAAATGTGGAATTGACCGTCCCTCCCAGGGCACCGAAACTCGCGACCTGTACCACGAGAATATTTTCTTCTCCAAATTTCAGGTAATCACTGTCAATTTTATAGATATCGGAATTATCATCTGCGACAACCATAGTCCCTCTGCTGTCAATGATCCCTTTTTCTGAAATTAATCTGCCGTTGAAAAATATCCTGGATGAATTGAAAATCACAGGCATGGCAATTCCAAGATCCTTTCCTTTAAAATCATCTCCTAAAAGTATCTTAAGTCTGTACCAGGCTGTATTTACATCTGCATAACCCTTGCTCCTCCACTGAGTAGGCACAGGGAAAAAAATCCATTTGGAATCGTCATACTCAGGCTTGTAAGCCTCTGGCTCATTTCGGGAAAGAAATTTCCATTCTCCTTTCAGATCATAAATCTCGGATGAATCAGAAAGAACAATCTGCCCCTGATTTACGTGGAAATTTCTCTCCATACAGGAAGAAACCAGAAGGAAGGACAGAATCAGAGTTAATCTGAGCATATGGTTAGAACAATCAGTGAAAATACCCAGTCTGCAGTAAAGAACTTTTAATAAAAGGACAGATATTCCTCGCATTCCGAGAGAATACCTATCAATATTGACAGGTATTCTGCGGGACTTTGTAAAAGCTCAGAATGGAGAGAAAGTCTCATACCAAGTTTTTCACATTTGCTTTTTGCATCATCCCATTTCAGACGGCCCTGAAAGCTGCTCCATTTCCTAACGTTAGAGTTCCTGCTGCCGGCTACCCAAAGGTCTCGCATACTCGGAAACTGCTGCATACTCGGAAACTGCTGCATACTCGGAAACTGCCGCATACTCGGAAACTGCTGCATACCTGAATGCCGCTGCTGCCCTCGCCAACGGCCGCCAACTACTTGAAGACGGCCGCCAACTACTTGAAGACGGCTGCCAACTTTTGAAATTCGCTAAACTTCCTCAAACTTGGCAGTCGCTGCTAGCGCGGGAACCGCTGTTTTTGCGAAGAAAACTGCTAGATTTTCCTTAATTACAGATTCCATATATCATTTGCATAAGTGGAGCTGAGAATATAAATCTTTTTATATTCTCAGCCCTCAGTACCCGTTCGTTTCATACTGATACAGTTTTATCCCAAGTGAAGTCACATCAGAACATCCGCCGCTGACAGTGGAAGAAGATACTAGATTTCCGTGTCCCTGATATGCCCCTATGTTCGGAGTCAGAAGACAGTCCTCATTTGCCTCGCAAAGTCCATTGTCGTTTCCAATTCCGGCGCCGATGATTTCCACTGAGTTGCGAAGAACAGTAACTGATCTGTTATGGAAAGAATGCGAGTACATATTTGCATCAGTCGGACAGACTGTATTTGTATTTCTGAAAAGAGTATCTGCAGATTTTAATGAAAAATCATTAAAAAGACAGCCATTCGGCGATCCGGTACCGCTGCACTGTGTCCTGTTTGAAGGATTCGGAAAGCTGACTGACCCAATCCTCCCAATACCTCTATAAGGATTTTCAAACATCAGGGCATCAGTAACCGCAGCAGGGCCAATCGATGACCAAGTAGTCAGACCTGCTGTTGAGTTCACAGAATCAGTGAATACAGATCCGCTATTCGGAACATATCTGTATGCACTTGCGGCAGCACCCCCGAAAACAGGACTGACTGCTTCAGAGGGACTGGAAGGCACGCACAATGCTCCAAGGCCAGTGGCAGTTGAAGTGCACCCTGCACTGCTGTCCGCTTTCAGGACACCGCGAAATGCGGCAGTGCCTGAGGTCAAGGCAATGGACTGAGTATTATTGGATGGACCATTGGAATTGCCTGCATAGTTCTCAATTGTATAGGAACCGAGAGAACTGCCTGCACTGAAACCGTAAGCATTATTTGAGGCTGAAATATTTCGAAACCATGCATTGTTAAACCCGCCCGCGAGATTCACTCCGTTTCCTGAATTGTTTACCAGTGTAACATCCATAAACACATTGTTTCTAGCTGAAATCAGAATATTCAGACCGTCTCCGTTATTGTTTGCAGCAACAAGATTGATAAATGTATTCTCATTTGCTCCGCCCGATCCGGCAGTAAAATACACTCCGCTCTGAGAACTGTTATAAATGAAAAAATCCTGAAAAATATTGTATGAAGAATCAGTCATCTGTATTCCCGTACCGGCCATGGAAATCGTCAGACTTTCTATCAGGTTATTGTTCGAATTGTCAAAATAAACACCCTTCGCTCCTGCAGCTCCGCAGAGACCGGCCTTCTGAATCTTGAAGTATCTGACTGCGGAAAACTTGGAATAGCTCATATAGAGTCCGGTTTCCCTGACAGAAGAATCGATTCGTCCTTCTATCCATAAAAAACTTCTGCTGTTTGTATTTAAAAAATATGTTGATGCAGTGCATCCGCCTGCTGCAGATGTCAGCATAACTCCCGGTTTAATCACAAAGGCAGCCTTGTCATCAATGAACCGAAAATCATTGGTTGTGACAGTACTGCTGTATATATAAATTGTACCGACACCGACGCTTGTATTTGATAAAGATGTGGTGCTCCCTGCAGTGGCAGTATTGACACTGAAACCATTGCTCCACCAGACCGACGAATTCGATTGCATCAGTACGGTGCTGCCCTCAAGAACTGTCAGCTTTATGCTCTTCCAGCTGTTTGTCGTCCAGTCAATCAGATCAGAAAGATATTTTCCCTTTTTCAGACCGGCGGAATAAAAGAAAACTTTTCCCGAGGAATCTGCCCTGCAGATCCAGTTCAGAGCAGAAGCACTGTCGGATGCGGTCAGACCTGTGCAGGAGCTCCTAGATGAAACTGCAACTTTTCGAAATTCCCCTCCGTGAAGACAGAGACGGTACCCGGAATAAGTGACGCTGCCGTTCGTGACTGTTCCTGTTTCGGAACCTGTACAAGCAGTGCCGGTCGCGGAGAAAATATCTGCTCCGTCATTTTTTACATAATCATTCCAGTTGGAACCTGCAGATGAATAAAGGGGCGATACAGTCATATCTAAACATACTATATCTGCATTTACAATATTGGAATTTCCGATTTTTCCTGACGCATTCGAAACAGAACAGGCGTAGCCAGTCGGATTTGTCCTGACCGTAACCGTATACGATGCATTCAATGAAAGTGTCTGTGAAAATGTGTATTTGGAAGAGGGAGAAAATGTTTCATCTGAACCGTTCAGGCTGAGGATAAGCGACCCGGAACTGAATCCGGTCAGACTGCCTCCAACCGTGTATTTTGAACTTGCTTCGCTCCACACAAGAAATCCAAATCCGAAGAGGGGATTGTTCTTAAAATCAAAACCGGATTTTTTTGTCTGAAGACAGAAATGAAAAGAGAGCAGAATAAGAATGATGATTTTTTTCCCGATCATACTTATAATAACAGATCAAGTGAAAATTTTCTCATTGCAGTCAGTTTTTAGATTCGTGCAAAAACTCAAATTTAGTGCAGAGTTCAAAATCGGATCAATGAATCAATCCAGATCAGCTGTATTCGCAAAAAAACACTCGGTTAATTCAGAAAATGGAATGTTTCAGTTTCCCTCCTGCACTCCATTCCTTTCTTGCACCCTAAATATTTTCTGAATTTTTCAACTTCTTACTGTAAACACAGTTAGAAATCATCTTATTTGTGATTTTTATGATTCTTGTGTTTTGCCAAATGAGTTTTGCAGGCATCAGAAAGCTGATCTTCTTTTTCCTTCAGGCATTTCCTGATTGCACCTTTTCCTTCCTTAACACCTTCACAAAGTTTTTTTGCATCTTCTTTGCACGGACCGTCACCCTTGTGTCCCTTTCCTTTATGATCCCCGGCAATCAGTGACGCTGCCAAAAAAAACACACTAATCAATGTAAAATTCTTCATCATTTTCCTGTATCCTTTGGTCTTTTTTCAGACCTTTGAAAATTAGACTGCAAAATTGCATCGTCAAGAGAAAATAGTAACCAGAATTCGAATGAGATTTTCATTCTGTCAATTGAGAATTGACGAAGCTGCCGCAAACTTGGATGCTGCCGCAAACTTGGATGCTGCTGCGGTTAAGCTGAGCAGCTACATATATTTAATTATAAAATATCATATATCCGTTTCTCTTAAGGACTCTGCTCCTGTTTTCGAATGCATCGGACATAATGGTATCTGTCTGACTTAGGACTGTACACTGATTCTCCGTGAATGCCCACTGAATATGCCCTCTCAGCAGAATATTCTTCAGAACTCCAGTACCAGGAAAACATTCTGTCTTTTTTCCAATGTTCCCAGGCACCGACTCTGTGTGCTGAAAGAAGTTCTGCTCTTGTCGGCAGACGCATTTCCTGAGATTCACAGGTTTCCTTTGCTTCCTGCCAGCTCATTTCTCCCTTATACGGACTCCATACATTCGAAGCTGAAGAATCGGCATCCGGATCATATACGTTTCTTTCAATCTTCAGTATCTCCTTCGAATTGTATACTTTGCTTTCACCCTCTTCATCTGTCACTACGACAGTGCCTCTCGTTTCCACTGCCTTTACGCCGGAAAGTACAGTCCCTTTCTTGAATCTTACGATATCCCGAAATCCGCCTTTTCTTAAAGTCGGCCTGTATTCAGATTCAGCTGAAATATGTCTCGGGTCGGATGTAAAACACTGAAGGAAAAAAGTAAAACCACATAGGAATATTCCAAATTTCATATTATTGATCCCTTTAATTATAAATATATATACTTACAGACAATTTTACAGACCGCAATAGGGAGTTTCTACTATTCAAAACCTTATATTTTCTCCAAGGAGTGTGCAGATCAGGCAAAGATGCCGAAACTTTTCGGTATGATTCACTCTGGAAAATATATCGGCTGGACTCTTTCTTTAAATGATTCCGTTTTTCTTTACCGAATACTTGGTCTGACCGGAAGTGCCGCGCAGAGGCCGGATGCACTTTGACTGAAGCACTGCTTCGCATAATGCAGATTCGATACAAAGTGAACCTGACTTACAGTTGAAAGAATTTTTTCATCTGCCGAATGGGAAAGGAAAGGATATTTTTTTCCTTTTGAAAAAATACCCAATATTGGGTATTCAGACTGAGCTTTTTCGATTCGATAATTTAAAGAGCTTTGCCCGTCAAGAGGTCTTAATGTTCCCTAAATCATCACTTCTATTTTCATTTATTATCATTACACTTTCTATTTTTAACTGCAGTACTATGAAACCGGGAGAAAAAGTTCTCTTAGGCGCAATGCAGAACGACTATAATATGGTAAAAACCGGAGTCGATGAAAATGAAGATGTGAATTCAGTAAATGAGAAAGGCAACACTGCACTGATGTGGGCTGT
>JBPOJG010000213.1:0-6527 GCA_052033835.1 Spirochaetota bacterium | reverse complement strand
TAAACCGGCCGATTTTGCAAATGCATTAAAATCCAGTGCAGTATTCTGATCGTGGATCAGACGCCACTCGTTGTCTTCCAGTCTGAAGACATAGGTCAGCCAAGTACTGAACGGAGTATCTTCTTTTTTGGCTCGATATTCATATTTGATGAGAGCAAATGCCATATCTTCACCGACAGCCGTATTCACTGCAGTTCCTTCCCATACCCAGTTCTGATCCTTAAACCATTCCTCATGCATGGAAATAAGCTCCTGCGGAGTCATAAAGGCATATCCGTTCTGAACAATCGTATATAGTAGATTTCCTTTTGTTATAAACGATTTATATACATCCAGTTTCCGATTCGTAATTGAATCAAGCAGACGCTTCAGCGCTTCATTAAAATCAGGTTTTTTATTCATATAGTCTTCCTTACAGATTCTATGGAAACAATTGTCCTTCTTTAGATCAAGAGAAATATTCTGGAATTTTATGCAGTGAATTTGTATCTGCAAAATTCCTCGGAATCAAATCGGGAATTTTTCTCTCTGCCGATTCAAAAGAATTGGATACAAAATATTCTCTTTCCATACTTTCAGGAATCTCTGAAACTCTGAAATACAGAGGAAAGTCTGGAGCGGGTCATTCATCATACGGATGCTGATATGGGATATACTTTTCAGGAAGTGGTGTCCGGCATATTCCTGTTTACGAAACAGTAAAACAGTGTCCGCCCGTACTAAACTTTTGAAGGATTGTCGGCCCTCAATTTCGCCAAGCTGTACGAAAGCAAATGTTAATGAATTTTGAGTTTATTCACTTATTGCTAAAAAATGGGGCAGGTCCAGATTGGCAGGGATGCAAATTATGAAAGTGTTTCAGGAAATTGCTGCTGCAGTTGGAAAAACTCCTGCAGCAAGATGCAATTACAATTCTATAAACAGTTTTAAGGTGAAGTAGAAACACATCTCACCATAAAAGTATCAACTGATTTAAGGTTCCCGCTTGAACTCGGATTAAAGAACCCGACAGCATTCGCACCGTCTGCAAGGTAACTTGTAGATGTCCAATATTTGTCGTTCACGAAGTCTGCATATGGAGTATTTGTAAATATTGAAGGAATCGTCGGACCAGTAAAATTCCCTGCACCGCACCCGCTTGCCTGTACAAATGTCCTATCATTGCATTTAACCAAAAGTCTCATTTCATTTAAAGTAGGCACTCTCCAGTTCGTTCTTCCATTTGTACCTGCACCGCCATTCAATGCCAGACAGGATGAAAGTAGACTGCTTGTGCTCCCGCCTGTCGGGGTGGTTAATGTTCCTGTATTACTGCCTCCATTGCAGAGGTTGTTTTCAGAACTGCAGTATTGGACAGAAGTTGCACCGTATCTGGGAGCAGAACCAGTCCCTGTGCAGTCATTGTTCCCAGCATTATACGTCTGCCCTTGAGTACACTTTCTGAATAAAAGATTCGCTGCAGTGTACGAAGTTCCTCCAAATGTTCCAGCGACGCCAGTAAAGCTGATCGTCCCATTATTATTATCAGTAAATGTTCCCCAATCAAAGACATTATCATTTCCGGAAACGCTTCCGCTTCCTCCCGTCACAGTAAATGATTTTTGGACTATGCTTGAAGGAGAATCAATCCCTGCTCCGCATGCGATAACCTTGAGTGTAAAACTGACTCCAGGGTTAATTGAAATTGGTCCGGTATAGATAGAGCCAAATGCTGTTGTTTTTTTTGCCAAATTAAAACAGCTTGGATTAGTATTGTCCGTTGTGTATCTGAAGCTAGGTTTCAACCCTGCTACCAAAGTTTGAGAAGTGTTGATTGCAACACTCTGTGCTGAAGAGAAAGTACCGCCGTCAGGGGATACAGTCGGATCATTTATCTGTACGGGGGTTGGTTTGTATACCTTTCCTGTGCTCAGATCTTTTATTTCCTCTACATCAGCACTCAAACAACCTTCAGGCATTGACTGATTATAATCATACGGCTTAGCCATAAAATTGGATTGCCCTGCATCGAAAATAGGAGATTCGAATGTATTCATCCATGTATTGAATCCGCCTGCCACTTCACATCCTTTTGAAGGTGATTTTTTTCTATCCTTATCCCTGACATACCGTATCGTGTTTACAGTTGCACGGACAGCCTGAATTGTAAACACAACCAACTGAACAATTGCTCCAAAAAATTTCGGCTTTGCATTAAGATCAGAACTGTACTGAGAATTAATCTTCAATTCTCCATTTGCCTTTCTTTGTTTATACTCCTCTTCCGATATGATTTCGGGTGTAATCGGATCACCATATTCATCATAAAAACCGACCTTTACTTCATATGACTGTGTTGGAACGGCCGTCGCAGCAGCGAAAGCAAGAAGAGACTTATTGTCCTTTTTCTTAGGATACAATGTATCCTGAACAGAACATCCTGCAAGAATAATAATAATCAATAAAATAACTGAAAATACATTCAATCTCTTTTTCATCATTTCTCCTATCAATATATCGAAAAGCAGTCTATACTTGTAAAACTGACCGTTCCGGATATTGATTTTCATTCTCGAATTCAAGATGGACAAAGGGAAGCATTATTCTGTTTTAAGCTGTCTGTATTCAACATTTTATTAGTAAAATGCTCCAAAACCTTAGGGCTAGCCCTAAGGTTTTTTATACGAGAAGATTATGAACAAGTAATTTTTAATGCTGAGGGAAAATGAATACACAGGAACTGTTGTCATGGATGTAGTCAATCCCAACATTTGTTTTGGGAAACCCTGCATACAGGTCGCAGAATATGGGTTTCTTTAATCTTGGATTTTTTAGCTTCTGGAGAAACAATACAGTCTGTTTTGGAAAACTATCCCGGACTTGTTGAGGCAGACATATATGCCTGCATTGCTTACGGTGCAGAGATGTCCAGAGAACGTTTTGTGGATATTGCAATTGCAGTATGATTAACGGGATTGCTGCAATGATACACATAGCAAGAATATGTCTGAAAAATAAATTGACAATTCAGTGAAAGACATCATTCTGGGGGATATGAAACTGAAAAGTCTGCTGCTTCCCTTTGTGCTGATTTCTCTCTATTTCTGCAGTCAGACAAAAAAGTGTAAACATATCAACCCTGCAGACTCAGAATGCTACACTCAGATGATGGGACTTTGTTCTGCTGTAGGAAATTCAAAAGTTCAATACAATTAATAGATGCTGGAAAGACTTTTTCTGTCATTTTTGAAAAATCAACTCCTGTGATATATTTTGACAAGGCGATGTTCTTTAAGGACGAATTTTCCGGAATTATACTTCATGATTCCGGAGAAATTATCGGAACCTCAGACTCTGGAAAATCCTGGAGCAGCTACAGTCAGACCAGTCAACGTTATAATTCAACGATAACTGATTTTTATTATTTCAACAATCGTCTCTGGCTTATATCCAAATATGATCTGCCTTTGTACTCTGACAATTTTGGAAGAACATGGACAACGGTCAGCGGAAGTTACCCCTATAAATACTTTTTCTCCATTACCATTTCAAATAGCGGAAAAGGATGGCTTGCAGGATTAGGAACTTTATACTGGACAACAGACAATGGAAATACATGGGCGGTTTACACGGGAGCTTCTTTAAACAGTACAGATCTGAGCAGAATAAGTGGGGCATATTTTTTTGATCAGCAGAATGCAATTCTTTGGACGGACTCCAATCCTCTTGATTTTCAAATTTTTATCAGTTCTGACGGAGGCACTTCATGGACGTCTGCCTATCAGTTTGCAGGATCAGCTGACATTGCATACATCCTGAATAAATATCATATAATTATTAAAAGAGATAAAAAATATTACATTACCGATTCAAATTTTGCTTCATGGAAAAACATTGAATTGACTGAGTTCAATGAAACCGGTTACAAAAGACAGGAAATTCCTCCTATTTGTGCTCCATTTGTATGGTAATTCAAATCTCTGAAGTGAAATTTCGTCTGTGAAGCTTTCAATCTCCAGAATCGCATCTAAGAATATGTCTTATCCTGACTTCATCACTTTCTTTCATAAATCTGCTGAAGGTCTTTCTGGATTTTGGAGGCCGATGTCATTTTATTTCCATCCCGAGGGAAAAAGATTTGCCCTTCTAAAGAAAAAATTCTGAAGTGAATCTTTGAGAACCATCGAGACTGAAATCAATATAAAGGAATCCGGTCAAGCTGTTCTTTGAATATCTCAGCGGGTCACATAAATGATATCATTTCAGGTATATGAGGATTAAATGCCCTGCTCATCTGCTACGATTAGAATATCCGAATATAATTCTGAACTTATCCAAAAATTTGCATCTGTAATAAGTCTATCCATTTCCAGTTTTATATTATTGATTAAATTTCTCTTTTTTGCCTCGAGTAAAATTCCCAGCAGACCCAGTACATGAATTTTATTTTTTCGAGCAATAGCTCTTCCTTTAAATTCATCAATAAGCAGGATATCTGCATTGAGTTCAATTGCAAGAGTCAATGCCTCTGCTTCTCCAATATCTAATTCTTTTCTGAATTCATTCAACTGATCAAGCTGATTGCAATTTCTGACAGAAATCCAACTTGAATTCTTAACAGCATCTGAACCCGGCTGTCCTTCTCCAAATTCAACGATTTCCTGGTATACAGAATGCGGGATGATTACCTCATTAAACAGTTCCGGCAATAAATGCAGCTTATTGATACAGGCAAGATTTATTAACGGAGAAGAATCACTGACAATAATCATGAAACAGAAAGAAATTTAATTGTCTGAAGGTCGAATTTTAATTCTTCAGTATCATAATTAACTGGTATTTTTCTTTCAGACAGTTCTTTTTGAAATTGGAATTTTTTCATCCCGGAAAATTCTGCACCCTGTCCTAAAGAAAATCTTCTTTTTTGGTAAAGTAAAATTGCAATTTCCAATCTGATTTCGTTATCCGTATAATTGGTCAATTTAATTATTTCATCAGAAATTATTACGCTCATTTTTCTATCCCAGACTGTTCCAGTATAAGATACTGTTTCGGTTTTTGTCAAGTATATTTTTGGTCTGAAATCTTTCCAGTCCTGCCAAGGAATCTCTGAATGTAGTGCTTTGAACTCCGGTGACAATGCTCCGACGGCTTCGCCGATAATCTCCAGACTTCTGACTGTCGCATTGCGGATCATCCGATTTTCTTCAAAATTCCGAATGGAAATTTCTTTCGTGAAACTTTCAATCTCCAGAATCGCATCCAGAATATGTCTTATCCTGATTTCGTCATTTTCTCTCATAGATTAAACGAAGGTCTTTCTGAATTTTAGGAAAAATATAAGGAGAGATCGATGCAGGTGTGAGAAGGTCAATTTTTTTGCCTAGGAGGGCTTCCAGTTCTCTTTTGTACCGGATGAATGTAAGCATACTTATGGATGGACTGAATTCAATCAGAATATCCACATCACTTGCACTGTCAGCATCCCCGCGAGAATAGGAGCCGAACAGGCTGGCCTTCGATGCCTCTGTCTTGGAAAGATAGCCGCAGATCGTTTCCAGATCGTATTCTTCTATCAGCATATCTTACGTCAGATCTCGGATGAAATCACTCAGTACATGTCTTTTCTGATAGAGGGAGGATCTGTTCATAATGACTCTTGCTGAGGATTCGAGGATGGTTTCTTTTTCGACTAGACCGTTTGCACGGAGTGTGTCCCCTGTTTCCACAAGATCCACGATGCAGTCAGAAAGTCCGCAGTGAGGGGCAAGTTCTATACTGCCATACAATTTAATGATTTCGCATGATACTCCCTTTCGGAAGAAAAACTCTCTCGCGAGTTTGGGATATTTTGTAGCAACTCTTACTTTTCTCTGATAGTTTTTCAGATCAAATTCCGGAAATGAGGCTACGGCAAGTCTGCATTTTCCTATCTTAAGTGCAACGGGCATCAAGAGATCAAATCCACCTTCACGGAGCACATCGAGTCCAGCGATTCCTGCATCTGCTGCGGACTGTTCCACATAGGTGGCGACATCCTGAGAGCGCACAAGAAGTATCCTGATCCCTTTTCGAGGATCATTGAATGCGAGTTCTTTGCTTTTTTCGTTGGGGGATTCGGAAAGCCAGTCTTTGGATTTTAAAAGTTCAATGGACTCTTCCGCAAGTCTGCCTTTAGGAAGAGCGAGTGTAAACAAGAGTTCAGCCCTTGTTGAGTTTCAGAAGAAGATACAAAGAAAGCTGCTTTACATCGGAAAGAAATGCAGTTTCATACTGAGGTTCGATTGCAATAATTTTCTTCAGATCAGATACAGCTGCTTCCTTCTGATTGTCCTGAAGTTTCATTCTGGCAGAATGATACAGGCACCATGCAGAAAAAGTATTTGTCTCTCTGTTGCTTCCGAGAAGTGCAGATGCCTTAGAATAATGATCCAGTGCAGGCTTGACTTCTTTTGCATTTTCTCTGTATGAACCTGCAAGATAATGATAATATGCTTTCAGTTCCTTGGGTTCATTCAAAAGAGAAATTGCTTTTTCCATCGACTCGG
>JBPOJG010000323.1:0-30910 GCA_052033835.1 Spirochaetota bacterium | reverse complement strand
TCCGTCTTTCGGAAGAACTGGGAAAGACAATTGAAGTCGGTATGAGAATCAATATGGATACAGGAATTTACCCTGCATGGGGAAGATTCGGATTCAATCTGGAATCAGGTCAGGCACTCGAAGCTGCACGTAAAATCGCACACAGCGGGGGCAAACTTAAGCTGACCGGGGTCCACTCTCATATCGGAACGTTCATGCTTGAGCCGACTGCATACAGAAAGGCCGCCATCAAACTGGCTGGATTCTATCAGAAACTCAAAACAGAACTTTCTCAGCCTATGCAGTATCTGGATCTGGGAGGTGGATTTGCATCAGCCAACAAACTCAAAGGAGTCTATCTCGCGGGATACATTCCATCATTTGATAATTATGCTGAACAGATCTGCTCTGCTCTCTATGAAGCATTCTCTCCTGACGAACCTCCTATGCTGTTTCTCGAATCAGGAAGAGCTCTGATAGACGAAGCCGGTTATCTTATCAGTTCTGTTGCCGGTTCAAAACTTCTTCCTACAGGAAAAAGAGCTCTCATCATTGATGCAGGCGTTAACCTTCTCTACACTTCCACCTGGTATGATTTCAAAATCTCTCCTGTAAAAAATGACTCTCATCACTGCGAAGATACAATTCTTTACGGTCCTCTCTGTATGAACATTGACATTGTAAGAGAAAGCTGTCTTCTTCCGAATATGTCCAAAGGCGAAAAACTTGTGATTTGGCCGGTCGGTGCGTACAACGTCACACAGTGGATGCAGTTCATTGAGATGCGCCCGGCAGTCGTCATGATCAAATCGGACTCTTCTGTGAAGATGATCAGAAGAAAAGAAACAGTAGATGATATAAATGCAATGGAAATGGAGTAAATGGAATTATCTGGAATCTATAGAAATTTTATCCTTTCCGCATTCAGATCCTACTCAACACTGATTTTCAGCACAAGTCCCTCCAAGGGATTTCTGCTTTTTTTAGTTACGATGTTTTCTCCCAAGGCAGGCCTCTGCGGTCTGCTTGGAATTTTTTTCTCAAATCTGATTGCCTTCTTTCTGAAAGTGGACAGAGAAAGAATCAGCAAAGGGCTTTACGGCTTCAACGGACTGCTTGTGGGACTTTCTTTCAGTATGCACTATGAACTCGATGCAAGTCTGGTTCTGATTCTGCTTGCCGCATCAATGATGCTCGTATGCGTCACTCTGACTCTGGAACATATGCTCTCTTATTTTCTGGGACTGCCGGTTCTCTCCATTCCTTTCGTAATCATCAGTATAAGTTCTTCTTACGCATTTTTTAATTATCACAGTCTGACTCATTCCAATCCTTTTGTTCTGGAATTCGATAAATATTTCCCTGAAATAAACAGATATCTTTTATTTTATCTGAAAAGTCTTGGAGGAATCTTTTTTCAGACAAGTCCCTGGGCAGGTCTTGCAATATTTTTCATCCTGGCTGCTGCAAGCAGAATATCTCTTATGCTTTCGATCATCGGTTTTTCGGTCGGTATCGGATTTCATATTCTTCTTTTAGGAGACAGTTCTGATCTTAATTCAGGAATAGTAGGTTTCAACTGTATTCTTACAGCCATTGCAGTAGGAGGCGTTTTTCTAGTCCCCTCCCCTCACACTTTTGTATTTGCCGGACTCGCTGCAGTGTGCAGTGCTCTTTTTGCATCCTTTGCCAAAATATTCTTTGTGCAGTTTAATATCCCTGTACTTGCTGCCCCTTTTGCAACGATGACTCTTCTTTTTCTTTACACAGCAAAACTTCTGCGAAATCAGAATCTGCATCCAGTAGATTTTCTTCCCGGTTCACCGGAAAGCAACCTGAATTATTTCAGAACAAGACAGTCCAGATTTGGTCTTTCAGGATTTTACATCCGTCTTCCTTTCAGCGGCAAATGGAAAATCTCTCAGGGATATGACGGAAAATTTACTCATAAGGAACAGTGGAGAGAAAGCCTGGACTTTATGGCCGCCGATGATGCAGGAAAAGTGAGAAAAGGAGCAGAAAATTCAGTCAAGGATTTCTACACATTCGGACTTCCTGTACTTGCACCTGCAGCAGGAAGGGTGATTAAAGTAGTGAGTCATCTCGAAGACAGTAAACTTGGCGAAGCTGACACAAAAAACAACTGGGGAAATATGGTTCTTATAGAACATTCTCTTTTTCTGTATTCTCAGCTCTCTCATCTTCAGCAGAATTCAATTCTCGTGAAGGAAGGAGACTATGTGAATGCGGGGGTCAAACTCGGCTGTGCCGGAAATTCAGGAAGAAGTTTTGAACCTCATATTCATCTGCATTTTCAGAAAACTCCTGAAATCGGAAGTCCTACCTGCGAGGCAGGTTTTTCTCAGTATTTAAATTATAATGATAACACATCCATAGTGAGTTTCAATTCCATTCCGAAAGAAAACGAAATCATCAGTCATCTGAATTCTGATTTTAATCTGAAGAATTTTTTTACTCTTGCTCCCGGACAGAAACTGAAAATACATACTGAGGTAAAGTCTTCTGTACAGAAGGAAAAATGGACAGTCAATCTGGATCTTTTCGGAAACAGATTCATTGAGGATGAAAGCCAGAACAGACTTTATTATATCACCACACAGGACTATTTTGCCTGCATTGACTATATAGGCAGACGCGGTTCAAACCTGTTTATGATGTATCTGTCCCTTTACAGAATCCCGTTTCTTTCCATGGAAACTTTATGGAAGGATACAATCTCCTATACTCATTTTTCCAATCCAGTGGGAGTTTTTTTCAAGGATCTAATTTCTCCGTTCCATTCCGGAATCAGTTACGACTGGTTCGGCAGCATCCGAAAAGAAGGTCAGTCCGAATTTATTACAGCAGAAGTAATCAAATCCGGAGTCAAAATATTTGAATCGCAGTGCATTCCGGGAAATTCTGCCTTTCCGGGAAAGATTAACGTTTCTTTCGGAGGAAAAGAATGCAGTCTATCTATTATAGAATAAAAAAACTTACAGTGCTCACCTTTATTTTTGCAGGCTCTTTCGGCATTTCTGCCAAGACAGTCGAAGAAGCATATGCTCAGATAGAAAAAGGGAATACCGATGCCGCAGTCGACATCCTTCAGAAAATCATTCAGAAGAATCCTAAGAATTCTGCAGCTCATCTCACTCTCGGATATGCGCATATTCTGAAGGAACGTCCGGCAAAGGCTCTCGAAAGCTACAGTAAGGCGGATGAATTAAATTCTACGATTGACTCGCTTTCCGGCATTCACTGGGCACTGCTCATACTCGGAAAACATGATGAAAGCATTAAAATGGGAGAAAAAATACTCGAAAAAGATCCCAAAAATTTCTATGCAAGATTCAGAATCGCGGAATCCCTTTTCCTTCAGAAAAAATATGATTCCGCTGCAAAATACTACAAGTCTCTGGAAACAGATTTTCCCAAAAATCAGGATGTTCTCTGGAAACTGGGACTCTGCGAGCTTTATCAGGGAAAAACGGATCCGGCAGCTGAGTACTTTCAGAAAATGCTTCAGGAAAATCCGAATAATTATTATGCAAACCTGAATCTGGGTTATACAAATATGGTGAAGGACAGACCTGCTAAGGCTCTCGAACATTACAGAAAAGCAGATGAAATTTATTCGGGCATTGATACTCAGTCGGGGATTCAGTGGTCGCTTTTAGCACTCGGAAAACATGATGAGAGCATTAAAATGGGAGAAAAAATACTGGAAAAAGATCCCAAGAATTATTATGCAAGATACAGAATGGCTGAATCCGGACTTGCTCTGAAAGACTACGAAAATGCAGGAAAACAGTACAAAAGTCTGCAGGCAGATGATCCTAAAAATACAGACATTCTGTGGAAGCTTGGACTCTGCGAATACTACCAGGGAAATACATCCCGTGCAAATTCCTACTTTGAAGAAGGACTGAAAAACGATCCTAAACACAAAGGACTCAGATATTCTCTGGGGCTGCAGGCAGCACCTTCCGTAGAAGTGAGTCCGGAATATACAACGTATTCATTCAAGGGGTCCGACTTCATAGGTTCAGGATACAGGGCCGGGCTTTCTGCACTGTACATGCACGATGAGAACTGGACATTCAAGGCAGGTTACGTAAAGGATACTGCCGAGAATCTGAACAGTTCAAAAGGCGTTCAGAACTATATCACAGACAAATTCAATCTGGTTCAGTACTCCTTTTATACAAATCCTGCTCAGATCGTCACATATCTCTCAGGAACATATAATATGTACAATATACTGTCTTTGGCTTCTTCTCAGGATTATTCCATTCAGAAAGGAACTTTCGGCACTTCTTACAGGTACAGTGCGGAAACCAGTTTCTTCTTCAGCACAAGCGGGCTTCAGTCCAATTTCAAGACGCTGAACAGTTCTTATTCTGCTGTCGCAGGAATCACCTACAAATCATGGGCGACTTACACACTGAGCGGAGGATATATAAAATCGGGAGATCACAGCGGGGTTCAAGGCACAGTAAGTATGACAATTCCTTTCCTCAACTGGTTCTACAGTTCTTCCGGAATTACCGGTCAGTACATGGGAATTCGAAAAACAGAATATTACCTGCTTTATGCAAACCCTACTACTACAATGTCGCAGACAATTGATTATACAAAACGTTACGGATTTTTTATGCAGGAATTCGGCTTTGCTGCAGGGATGTTCAATCTGGCAGCAGGAGTCCGTCTGGGAACAGCAAGAACTCCGATTATGGGAGACAACTGGATATATACCAATTTCGACATGATGGGCGGAGGATATGTTTCCGGAGGATTCAAATGGGACGAATTCGGTCTGCAGATTCAGCATACTCAGGATAAGTGGAATGATTCAAGAAATGAAAAGCCGACATCGGCACAGACAAAAATTATTTTATCATGGAGATTTGAATGAAAAAAATTAAAATATTTACTGCAGTAATCTGCATATCATCCATTGGGCTGTCGGCAGACGGGCTCAGTGATTCTTTAGCTTTTGAGGCAAAAAAGGACTATGCAAAGGCCCTGGAAAGCATGGAAGGGATGGCAAGAGACAATGCAGGCGACTATTTTGTTCAGCTCCGGACCGGCTGGCTGGCTTTAGTGAGAGGTGAATTCGCCAAATCCAGTGCTTATTATCAGAAAGCAACTCTGATTGCACCGAATGCAATCGAACCGAGACTCGGACAGATCAGAGCACTGATGGGACTCGGCCAGTACAAACAGTCAGAAATTGCGATCAAGGCTCTTCTGAAGCTGGATTCAAAGAACTATCATGCCAGAAGTTCCCTCGCATACGGATACTATGCATCCGGAAGTTATGCCGAGGCTGAGAAAATTTACGACGGAATCGTGAGCGACTATCCTGCAGACACAGAAATGCAGATTGGACTTGGATGGAGTCTTTTAAAATCCGGCAAGAAACCGAGAGCAAAGGAAATTTTCACTAGACTGATTAAAATAGTGCCTCATGAAGAAAGAGTGACATCCGGACTTCACTATTCAGGAAAATGAACTGTTTCGGGAGCGTTCTTTGAGAACATTTATTATCGTCTTTATATATTTTCTTTTCTGCAGTTCTTTTTGCACCTGCTCCAGACAGGAGAACAGAAAAAAGAAATATAAAATAGTGGTTCTTAAGGAACTTGATTATGCCCCGATTCTGATTGCAGAAAAAAAGAATTTTTTCAGAAAAAACGGTGCAGATGTCATTCTCGAAAAGGTAAATGATTATTCTCTGAAGGATTTTCAGAATCCGGAGAATGACGGATTCTGCATTACTTTTGAAGATCTTATCATGAGAAAGGCAGAAGGTATTCCCTTAGAGGCAGTCTTTCGATTCAGTTACTCAAGGGAAGATCTTCTGATTGCAGATAAAAACATTCTGTCACTCTCTCTTCTTTCGGGAAAGACTGTTGCATTTGACGGACTCAATTCTTCTTCTCATTTTTTTGTGAATCAGATTCTTCAGTACAGTGCAAAACTGAAAGAAGAGGATTTTTTTTCAATGAATATGAAAAGAAGTGAAATCCCCGGAGCAGTGGAAAAAAGAATTATTTCAGCCGGTCATATAAAAAAAACAGATCTTAAGACTGAGGCACTTAAAAATTTCAGTGTTCTCGCGGACTCCAGTGAAATACCGAATATCCTTGCAGGGGTTCTCGCTTTTTACGGAAATGAAAAAGAATCGGATGTCTCTTCCAAGTCCTACATACTCCGTTCCATACTGCAGGCTGCAGATTTTATCAGAAAAAATCCCGCCGAATCTGCTGAACTGATAAAAGAATATTTTCCAAATTCTCAGGATCTTTCTTCCGACCTGCAGAAAATAAAATATTTAAATTATAATGAAAATCTTCAATCTCTCAAATCAGCCAGAAAAATACCGAACCTCACAGAGACTGATCCGACAAAATTTCCAAATTCAGTGCCTGCAGATGAAATGAAAAAAGGCACGCTGTATCAGATAGGAGAGAAGATCATTGATTTCTATTCATTCAGAGGGCAGTTTTATGCAGCTCCGAAAATTGACAGTATGATAAACGACAGATATATACAGGAAACACCGAATGAAACTTTCCCATAAGCTGTTTCTCACAAATCTGTCTGTAACATTTCTGATAGTCATTCCTTCCGCTTTTCTCATCTACTTAAGCTCGGGAACAGTGCTAGAGAAGCAGATCAGAAACGGACTTCATGAAAAGACAGTCCATATTCTGGAAAAAATGGATCAGGTTCTTTTTGAAAGATATTCCGACATAAAAAGCCTTTCAGAGGATCCGATATTTCAGAATCCCTCAGACAGAAAAGCAGTCACGCGTCATCTGATTAATGTGAGAAATGAAAAAAAAGCATATTTGAATCTTTCCTACTACGACAGTGCTGGAAATCCTGTCTCAGATACATCAGGAATCCTTCATACTTCCGAAGACAGAAGCTGGATGGGTGCAGTATACAATGCAGGAGCAGTCATTGCGGGAGGGCATATCACTACGCCATCCCATCTCAGAAAAAAAATCATTTCATTTATTGCACCTGTCAGAAACAGAGAAGGCACTGTCATCGGCGCAGTAAGAGCCAACATATCGACTGCATCTCTTCAGCAGATGCTTGGAAATTTCGGAATTTCAGCATCCGATCCGGAAACAGAAATTCATCTTACAGAGGAAAACGGAAAGATTATTTTTTCAAGCCTTTATCTTTCTGAAACGGAAGACTACATTCTTAATGATGAAACATTAAAAAAAATCTCGGAAGAGAAATACATATCAGAATCTGATATTGAAAAAGGCTATAATGAATTCAAAGGAAACAGCTGGAAACTGACAATTCAGTACAGCAAGGACAAGGCTTTCGGTGCTCTCAAGAATATGAGGAACAAGATCATTATTTTTGGACTTCTGCTCTCTCTGATCTCCACATTTGCAGTATATTTTTTCTCCAAAAGAGCGCTTAAACCTCTTGATGATCTGACAAATGCCGCTCGGGAGAGGGGAAGGGGAAATTTTTCAGTCAGACTGGAACAGAAATCCAATGATGAGGTAGGCAAGCTGACTTTTACTTTCAGTATGATGGCAGAGGAGCTGGAATATTCACTCAAGGAACTCAAGCAGAAAAATGCTGAGCTGAAAAAACTTGATAAACTTAAAGATGAATTTCTCTCGAATACATCTCATGAACTGAGAACTCCTCTGAACGGAATCATAGGAATCGCTGAATCACTGAAAGACGGAGCTGCAGGACAGCAGAGCGAGGCAACTGCAAGAAACCTGGATCTGATCATCAAAAGCGGAAAAAGACTTTCCTCTCTCGTCAATGACATACTTGATTTTTCCAGACTGAAAAACTATGATTTGGAAATTGCAAAAAAAAATATTAATTTGAGTTCAGTGACTGAATCAGTCATTTATCTTACAATGGCACTGATTCGAAACAAGGACATCATCATCAGCAGCGAGATTCCGGAAGATCTTTCACTGATAGGTGATGAGACGAGACTGCAGCAGATACTTCTGAATCTGACTGGAAATGCTGTCAAGTTTACCGAAAAAGGAAAAATCCATATTTCTGCAAAACTCATTGAAGAGGAACATACGGCCGAGATTACAGTTTCAGATACCGGAATAGGAATTGCCGAGGACAAACTGGAGGAAATTTTCAAATCCTTTGAACAGGCGGATGCTTCCATTTCCAGAGAGTACGGAGGAACAGGAATCGGTCTTGCAATTACAAAAAAACTCGTCGAACTTCATGGGGGAAAGGTAAGGGCAGAGTCCGAACTGGGCAGAGGAAGCAGACTGATATTTACTGTACCTGCAGTCCCCGGATCATCCGGCAAATCTTCATTCAGAGAATACAACAGGCTGCAGAATACTGAAAATATCATTATCGAAAGAAAAGAACAGAAGACAGTGGAAGAAAAAGGATTCAGGATTCTGGCAGTGGACGATGAACAGGTCAATCTGAATGTCCTTGAAAATCAGCTCAGTCTGGAAGGATGGTCGGTCATTTCCGCAGAAAACGGCGAGAGTGCAGTCCATCTGGTCGAAAGCTCTTTTCCAAATCTGATCCTTCTGGATGTAATGATGCCCAGAATTTCGGGATATGAAGTATGCAGAATCATACGGAAAAAATATACACAGGCAGAACTTCCGATCATTATGCTTACAGCCAAAAACACAGAAAATGATCTTCTGGCAGGTCTCGAATCAGGTGCAAATGACTATCTTGTAAAACCGTTTTCCAAAAAGGAGCTGACTGCAAGGATCCGCACACATCTAAATCTGTCTCAGATCAACAAGGCTGCTGTCAGATTTTTCCCGAATGAATATCTGAATTTTCTTTCAAAAGAATCTATTGTGGACATAAAACTTGGAGATCATATCAAAAGAGAAATGGCAGTGATGTTTTCAGATATCCGTTCATTTACTTCCATTTCAGAACAGATGACACCCAAGGAAAATTTTGATTTTGTGAACGCATATCTTGGAAAGGTAAGCCCGATGATCCGAAAATATGAAGGATTCATCGTCAAATATCTGGGAGACGGAATTATGGCTGTATTTCCCGAAAATCCGGAAAATGCAGTCCGTTCTGCAGTGGAAAAACAGTTTCAGGTGGATGAACTGAACAGAGAACTGATCCTGAAAGGTCAGAATCCGATCAATGTAGGAATCGGAATTCACTTCGGACCTATGATGGTAGGAATGGTAGGAGAAAAACACAGGATTCAGGGAGATGCTTTTTCAGATCATGTGAATCTGACTTCGAGGCTCGAGGGACTGACCAAATACTATGGAACAAAAATTATTATCAGTGAAGATATGAAAAATCAGCTTAAAGAAGAAGCGTTTTCCATCCGTTACCTGGACTCTGTGAAAGTAGTAGGAAGAAAGTCTTATATAAAAATTTATGAAATTATGGATTCAGATCCTGCAGATCTCAGAGAAAGAAAAGAAAACTGTCTCAGTATGTATGAAAATGCGCTTCAGTTTTATCAGGAAAAAGAACTGGATCGTTCCTTTGAGATGTTTCAGAAGATGAAAAAAGTCTTGCCTGAAGACAATGTTTTGAATCTTTATATTGAGAGAATTGAAAAATATCGGAAGGAAGGATTTCCTCCCGACTGGACTGCACAGTCTGAATTTGACAGCAAGTAAGAGGCGCAAGAGTGGCAAAAGAAACGGAATGGTCTAAATTCAAATCCTTAAACAAATCATTATCAACTAAGGAAATACTCGTTCAGCAGGGATATCCTCCCACTGCAATGTACATACTTATGGAAGGAGTCGTGGAAGTTTACAGAAACGACAAGCTGATTTCCACAATCAGAAGCAGAGGAGAATACATCGGTGAAATTTCAATTCTTCTCGGATCTGCATATTCTGCTACGGTAATTGCAGCCTCACCCTGCACTGTAATTAAAATAGATACTGCAAATGCCGGAAGTTTTCTGAGGCACAGCCCTGAAGTAGCAATATCCATTGCAAGAAAACTGGCAAACAGACTGGTAGAGCTCAACAAGCAGATTGCAAATCTGGCGAACTCTCCTTTCACTGCAAGTCTCACTAAACTTATAGAAGCAGAAAGAAAAAAGATTGAAAATAAAGAGAAAATAAAGGAAATAAGCTTTGATGCTCTCAGTAATCTTCAGGTAGATTTTCCTCCTCTTTTTGAAATCATTACTCAGAATGAAACGCTTTTCAATTTGTACATCCTCGTGAAAGGAGAAGTGGAAATTATCAAAAACAACAAAGTCATTGCCATCGAATCTGAACCGGGATATTATATGGGAGACGTATCAATCCTGAGAAAGGCTCTTCCGAATGCAACTGTCAGAACAAGAACGGAATGCAGAATGATTCAGATCCCGGCAGACCGAGTAGACAGTTTCCTTTCCCACTCTCCTGAAGTTGCCATTTCCATTGCCAAAAAGATCGGAGAGAGAATCCTTTCGATCAACAATGTAATGGAAAAACTGAAAGACGACGGAAAGGATGATAAGAAAAAAATCAAGAAGGAAGAAGAGGGATTTCAGATCGATGAAAAAACTTCTGCTGAACTCGAAGACCTGATGAAAAGACTGGGGATTTTATAAGTATTACTTATGAAACTGGATTTCGGGAAGTACTGCCCTGCTTCCCGGAACAATCCGATTTTTTGCACTGAATCCTTTTGGAACTTCCAGAGAATACAGTGCAGGCTTTGATCCTTGGTATACAGGGCATTTTTTCATCATGCACGGTTCAGTAGAAATAATCTCAGTAACAGTAAGATCCCTGCTGATCACAATTTCCTCCAGATGCAGACTGACATACCTCATCGAAAATCTGGGAATTTCTTCTTTCTCAAATATATAAAGCATTCCCTCATTTGGATTTAATGCAGAAACGGAAGTCATACCGATTCCCTGTTTTTCAGGAGTGTCTGCGAGCATTACACGGACAGAAATTGTCTCACCGGCTTCACTCTTCAGGCTCATATCTTTTTTTTCAAGAACCAGATTTTTAGATCTTGTATACAGTAGAGCAGCCTTGCCCATTTCCGGGAGATCCGCAAATATCATCAGAACCGCACTGACAAAAAATACACTCAGACTGACCGCAGAAACTTTTTGAGAGAGAGTCAGCTTTTCCAAACGCAGAGAATCGCCGGATTCCAATTGCAGATCATTTTCCAATTCCAAATCCTTGGATTTGGGCAAAAGACCGAATCTGGCCAATGTATAAAAAACCGAAGAGACTGTCGGAAACAGAAGATACAAAAGAATTGGAAACCAGCGGTCAGAACTGATTTCCATTAGAATTCCGATGGATGCGGCAAGACATAGTACACCCACAATCGGAACGGCAAGAAGAAAAATCAAAGTCCAGCCTGTTTCCTGAGAACGTCTGAGGTTGTGCCTTTTCCGTCCGGCTGCCATCCAGGAGGACCGAATACATAACCGATAAAACTTCTAGGAGAAAAACCTTTCAGAATATCTCGCCCAATCGAAATCCATTCATGAAAAGCAATGACGAAAGGATTGAAAGTTTCCAGATTTTTCACAATTCCATATTTAGGTCTTTCTTCCTCCGGCTGAAATGTTCCGAACATTCTGTCCCAGATAATAAATATTCCTGCATGATTTCTGTCCAGATACTTAGGATCACTTCCATGGTGAACCCTGTGATGGGAAGGAGTATTCATAATCCACTCCAGAAATCCAAGCCTGTCCACTCTTTCGGTATGAATAAAATACTGATAGAAAAGACTGAATGCCTGCTGCAGAAGAATATACTCAGGTTTGAATCCAATCAGTGCCAATGGCATCCAAAAGATGAATGAATAAAAGCTTCCTGTCCAAGTCTGTCTGAGTGCAGTAGAAAGATTGTATGCCTCTGAACTGTGGTGAATCACATGACTTGCCCAGAAGAGTCTGCATTCATGACTTGTTCTGTGAAACCAATAGTATACAAAATCATCCGCGAGCACAATCAGAATCCAGCCTAGCCAGTTCATCTCAATTGTAAACAGTCTGAACTGATACACCCAGGCAAATACCCCGAACGCAATTCCTTTCGCAAAAAAACCGAGTCCCAGATTCCCGAGTCCCATCGAAATGCTTGCGGCAGAGTCCTTCGGATTGAATCCGTCCTTTCTGTAACCGACAATAAAATCGGCCAGAGTCAGAATCACAAATACAGGAACAAAATATACAATTGGTCCAAGCTCACTCATTAATTTTTTTCTCCCTTTTTAAATGTCTCCAGTATTTCCTTTTCAAATTCTTTTCCAATTTTATTCCATACCCTGGAATGCCCAGCACCCTCACCTTTCAGAAATTTTTTATTCTTCACATTGAGTTTTTCAAAAAAATCCAGTCCATGCTGAAAAGGAATCACTGCATCAAGAGTTCCATGTGTTACGAGAACCGGAATATCCGGGAACCCTTCCAGAAGATCGGCATTTCTGATATCATCCACAGAAAATCCTCCCTTTCTTCCTGCATTCCAGAGTGCCAGGTTCAGAAAAAAACCGGGAAGCGCCTTTGCAGTCGGATTGTCCTCTACAAGCCTTCTGAGAGAATAGTAAGGATTTTCAAATATCACTGCATTTACTTTTCCGTTCCATTCAGACTTCGAAAGGATTACTGAAGAACAGCCTGCAGAGGATGCAAATACGAAAATATTCCTGTATTTTGATTCTGCAAACTGCACAACTTTTGAGAATGCTTTTTTTTCTCTCTCCCCGTAACTGACACCCCTTCCGTCATTCGAAGACATTCCATGGTTCGGAGAATCATAACTGATATAGGAATAACCTGCCTCAGAGAAAAATGGAAGATATCTGTATCCGTTTCTTCTGTCCCCTCCTGCACCGTGAACAAAAATCACGACTGAATCGGAATCTTTCACAGGAAAAAACCAGCCTTGGATTTTTACATTTCCTTCCATAGCAAGAGAAATCTCTTCTACTGACTCTCCATATTCTTTCTTTACAGTTTCAAGGGCCTTGCCGTCACAGAGTTCCGGAGAAGACTCTTTCTGTTCATCAGAGCAGGATTCAGTGAGTCCTGGCACGTGCCAGTACGGGTGAATGAGCATATCGGCAAACAGGTTCAGTGCATAAAATACTGCGCCTATAATGAGAAACAGAAACAGTGCAGGGAGATAGATCTTCAGCTTTTTCATACTCCGATTCTTTAGGACTCGGAAAAGAAGTCAACTTATTGTGCAACCGCAGATTTCATTCGATACAAAATATAAATAAGGATATGACCTTTACCAGTCTCAAAAAAAAGATAGTTTTTCAAATTAAGCACCGTGTGATGTAGTCAAATTACAGGAGGATATTATGTACAAAAACGCTGTAATCAGTATATTCCTGTTGTTCAGTGCCTGCATAACAGGGGAAAGAACAACATATATCAGAGCGGAAGAAGCAGAAGCAAGTCCGGAATGGGGTCCCTCAGAAATTCATTCCACAGTCGAGGAAATGGCATCCTCGATGGACAGATTCTTTAAAAAAGGCTCAAACCAGCCCTATATTGAAATTCACAAACTGGAAAACAGGACATCAGAACACATTGATCTGAAAATGCTCTCGAACGAAATTTCCTCCAGCCTTCTGAAAAAAGAAATCCGTTTCGTGGACAAGTCTTTCCGAAAAGAAGCACTGAATGAAATCGCGATGGGGCAGAGAGGCATCATTGACGAAAAGAGCAAAATCGAAGCAGGCAGACTCATATCTCCGAACTTCAAGCTTATCGGTGACATCAGCGAAAATGTACGTTTTGCAGACAATAAAAAACTCCAGTATCTTTCCATCACAATGCAGCTCATCCGTCTGGAGACAGGGACAGTCGAATGGCAGGATACTAAAAAGTTTTATAAAGTGACGGAAACTCCGAAAATCGGGATGTGAAAATTTTTTGTAACTGCGAAATCTCGGACAGTCGCACTGCCAATCCAATTCTGCAATGTCGGTTCAGATGAAATGAAACAGAAAATGACTTTAGAAATAAAAGAAAGAGATTTGCTCTGACTGAATTCAAAGGAAAGGATTCTGCCGATGAAATTCAAGTCAGAGAAACTTTGATTAAATCAGTTTTTCATGAAGAAATATGCTGCTGCAGAAGCACCTAAAACAATTCTGTACCAGCCGAACGGCTTAAAATCATACTTTCTCACATATTCAAGGAAGGCTCTGATGATTACGATCGAAAACACAAATGTCAGAAAAAAACCAAGACCGAGAACAGGAATATTTTCCGAATTCAATGCATGTCTGTGTTTCATCAGTTTATAACCGCTTGCAATGACGAGCACTGGCAGTGCCAGAAAGAATGAATACTCTGTCGCTTTTCCCTTGGAAAGACCAAAGTACCTTCCGGAAAGAATTGTCATAGCAGACCGTGAAACACCGGGAATCAGTGCAATACACTGAAACAGACCGATATAAACTGCCTGAGGAATACTGATTTCTTTAGTTTCAGATTCCGGTTTTCCTTTGAAATAGGATTCCAAAATAAGAAATGCAATACCGCCGAGTATCCAGGTACAGGCAAGAATCAGAAGGAGATAGGAACTCTGCTTGATCACATCCAGTTTTTTCTTGAAGATAAACCCAGCGAGAAGAACTGGTGCAGTCCCAAGAAAGATCATCAGAAAGAAGAGATATGATTCTCTGTCTTCCTTGCTGCCTTTCAGGAAACGGACGAGTCCAAGAAATTTTTCCTTCAGAAAAGAGAAATACAGAACCACAACTGCCAGTATTGCACCTGACTGAATGAATATATCAAAAAGATCATCAAACTCGGCAGAAGCGGCCTCTCCCTGAAATGGAAAAAAATAACTCCAGAGAAACAGATGCCCAGTAGACGAAACAGGAAGAAACTCGGTGAGTGATTCAATCACCGAGCGGAAAAAAGAGTTAAGATACGAATTCACTTTTTTGCAGGAGCTTTTTTCTCAGTTGTTCCGTTTGCAGGAGGGGCAGGAGTCTTGTTTTCTGCAGGCTTGGAATCAGATGATCCCGAAGAACTGCTTTTGTCACCTTTCAGAAACTGATCCAGATCAAACTTATCATTATGTTTTATTGCAATGCCTTCCTTGATTCTTTCGAGGATCTTCGGAAGATTGTTCTGAGTTTCTTCTGCCTTGAGTCCTGCACGGGCAAACATCAGACATTTTTCCACAGGAAGAGACTTGTATCTCGGATCCTTTGCGCGAAGTCTTTCACATTCCTTCTGAGTGTCCTCTTCTGAAATTTTGATTTTCTTTTCGACTTCTTCTGCAATATAGAGCTGAGCAACAGTCTGCATTTCCAGATATTTCAAAATATCCTTGATTTCAGGTCTGGATGTAAATCCTGCCTTGTCTGCAGCCATCTTCACCATTAGCATATTACGATAACTTTCATAAAAACTTTTTTTCTGATACTGCATATGAATCGGCTGGAGCTGACGGTCAAGTTCAGAAACGTCAGTCGTAATGATTTCCATCAGGTTCTTCTTTTCAATATTCTGCGTTCTGCTGAACGCTTCAAGAGCAGTTTCATAAGCATGTTGAAATTTTTTGACTGTCAGTTTTTCACTGTCCAGACTTTCGATCAGCTGACTATCATCTTTTTCGCAGCTGTTTACTGCCAACAGAATCAGAATTAATGTTATAGCTTTTTTCATAGACATCCAGGCCCGGACTTAACGCCGGATAATAAATTTTTTCGGCAGATTTCAGCATATGACTGAACCCTTACGAATCTTAGGAAAGCATTTTTCACTCAGTTTCCAGCGTCTAGTCTTTTTTTGACCTGCTCTTTCCGGCAATCTTCTGAAGTATTTTCAGAAGTCCTTCCAGCCTCACAGAAGTTTTTTCAGATGCGGGAGTGAATCGAAGCACATTCGGCTGTCTGGGAATCATGCTTAATTTTGAAGACGGATCAGACATGATCTGAATCATTCTTTCCGGATCACCCGCAAAGTGCTGACCTGCCTTCATTCGAATATTTCCCTCATCTTCAGTAATGGACTCAAATCCGAGGCTGGAACTGACAGAACGGATTTTCTCGAGCATAATAAATGTTTTTACGGATTCAGGGAACTCTCCGAATCTGTCGCGCATTTCTTTCGAAAGTTCATCAATTTCTTCAAGATCTGCCGCTGCTTCAAATTTTTTATAAAACTCCACTTTCTGTCTTGTATCCGAAATATAATCTTCAGGTATATAGAAGTCTGTATTCAGATTGATCTGAGTTCTGATCTCCACATGTACGGCCTCATTCTTCAGACGGCTCACTTCTTCGTTCAGAAGCTTGACATAAAGTTCAAAGCCGATCTCCATAATATTTCCGCTCTGTTCTTTCCCAAGCAGATTTCCGGCACCTCTGATTTCGAGATCCCTCATTGCCACTTTAAATCCTGAACCCAGTTCCTGGTACTCGTGAATTGTAGAAAGCCTCTTCTCTGCCTGTTCAGTCAGAGACTTGTCCTTAGGATAAAACAGATATGCATAGGCCTTTCTGCCGGCACGACCGACGCGTCCTCTGATCTGATAGAGCTGAGAAAGGCCGAACATATCTGCACGTTTAACCATAATAGTATTGACGTTGGGCATATCAATCCCTGATTCAATGATGGTAGTTGTGACTAGCACATCATACTTTCTTGCTGCAAAGTCCATGATTGTCTCTTCCACTTCTTCTTCAGTCAGCTGACCGTGCAGTATTCCGACAGAAACTTCAGGAACAAGATTTCGAAGATAGTCTGCCTCTGTCTCTATGGAAGCAACTCTGTTGTAGAGATAAAATACCTGCCCTCCCCGCTCCAGTTCTCTTCTGACAGCATGTATAATGATTTCATCATCCTCATCCATTACATATGTTTCCACACTCTGTCTGTTCTTCGGAGGTGTTTCAATGATGGAGAGATCCCGGATTCCGGTGAGAGACATATGAAGTGTTCTCGGAATAGGCGTGGCAGAAAGAGTCAGAACATCCACCATATTCTTGTATTTCTTGAACGACTCTTTCTGATTGACTCCGAATCTCTGCTCTTCGTCAATCACCAGAAGTCCGATATTCTTCGTTTCAGTCTTTGAATTGAGAAGTGCATGAGTTCCGACGAGTATATCTATCTTATTTTCATTAAAACGGGATATAATATCCTTAATCTCTCCCGCAGTTCTGAATCTGGACACCATCTCCACAGTTATCGGATAATTTTCATACCTGTTTTTCAGAGTATTATAGTGCTGAAGTGCAAGAATTGTAGTCGGTGCGATAAAAAGAACTTTTTTCCCGGACGTAACTACTTTGAAGGCGGCACGGATAGCGACTTCAGTCTTGCCGTAGCCCACATCCCCGCAGATCAGTCTGTCCATAGGCCGAGGAGACTCCAGATCGTTTTTGACAGCTTCGATTGCAGAAATCTGATCAGGCGTTTCTTCGTATTCAAACTCCGCCTCAAACTCCTCCTGCCAGATGCTGTCAGGCGGAAAAGCATAACCCTGGAGTTTCATCCTGTTTGCATAGGCAATCAGAAGTTCTTCTGCGAGACGACTGACACTTTTTTTGGCTCTCTCCAGTTTTTTCTTCCAGAGACCTTTTCCGAGAGTATCCAGAGGAGGATGTTCCAGACCTCCGGCATATCTCTGAATCTGAGAAATCTGATCCAGAGGAATGAATAAAGTGTTTTCCTCTCCGTACTGCAGCCGAATAAAGTCTCTTACCTTTCCTCCGGCTTCCACTTTTTCGATTCTCTTGAATCTGCCTATCCCATGCTGAATATGAACAATATAGTCGCCCTCACGAAGGTCGATAAAACTGTCGATTGCCCTTGAGGAAGTTTTCTTGAACTTGTTCTTTCTTTTGTACTCGCGCCCGAATATGTCCTTTTCAGTAAATATATATATTTTCTTTTCATTTAGAATAAATCCGCTTCTTAAATCGGATACAATAATCTGAAATCTGTTCTCAGGAGAAAGTTCAATAAACTCGACTTCCTCTCCTGAATTCCTGTAAAGAGGATTCTGTTCCTTGAAAAGTCCTGTCAGTCTTTCCGCCTGCGCAGTAAAAGAAGTGAGAAGAAGCACCCTTGCCTCTTCATCGGTCAGAATTTCTTCCACTTTCTCTCTGGCTTCCCTGATTTTCCCTCTGAACTGAGTGCCTGAACTTATGTCGAGAGACATTTCTCCTGCCGAAAGAAGATCCTTGAACACAGGACGAAAACATATGGCGGAAGAATTGAACAGAATGCTTCTCTCATCTCCTTTTGAGATGAGTTTTTCCGGCGGAAGAAAGGAGAGAACTGATTTCTTCTTTTCATAGATAGTGTCGTATTCTCTCTCAAATACTAGAAGCCTTTCTTTGACTCCTGACGGATCAGGAATAATGATGACAGGAGGTTTTTTAAAACAGGAAAGAATCCCGCCTAAGGAAAGAACAATTGATGAGAGTTCTTCGAGAGGATTTTCAGAATCCAGATGAGCAGATATCTCATGTCTTTTCTCTATTTCCTCTCTGTAGAGAGCTTTTTCCTCTTCGTTCATCGCATATTCATCAGAAGGGAATATTAGAATTTCCTTATATTCAGCAGAAGATTTCTGAGTGAACGGATCGTAAGATTTTATACTTTCTACTGTATCTCCGAAAAAATCAAGTCTGTATGGAAAATCCTCAGCCCTGCAGAATACGTCTAAGATTCCTCCTTTCAGGGAAAAATATCCTGGGGATTCACAGATCACCTCCCTTCTGTAACCGGAAGATACAAGTTTTGACGCGAGCTCGGTCTGAGAAATCTCGTCATCCTTTCGTACGCGGATGATCTTTTCTTCAATATGTTTCCTGAGAGGAACCTTCTGCAGAAACCCGGCCGCCGATGCTGCAGTCACTGAAGGTCTGCCGCTGAAAATCTTTCCGATAGCTCTGATTCTGTCTCCGTTCAGTTCCGGCGGGAAATGAGCGAGTTCATACGGAATGCCTTCATTTCCGGGAAGGAAACTGATTTCTTCTGAGGGAATAAAACTTGCCAGTTCCTTTACAAAGTTTTCTGCATCTGAATTTCTTTCAAGAATCAGAAGACACTGTCTGTCGGGAAATATTTTTCTGACTGCCGCTGCTGCAAATGAATGTGCTCCCTCAGGAACACCGTAAATAAAAAATCTGTCACCGGAAGAGAACTTTTTCAGCCCTCCTTCATACATCAGTTTTTTGTAATATTCCAGTATCTCGTTCATGAATTCAGAGTCATATTGTCGATCAGACGCACTCCCTCTACAAATACAGCAAGCCCGATGAAAATTTTTCCCTCAGCAAGAGTCTTTTCCTCGAGTGTATCCGGATCGAGAAGTTCAATATAATCTATCTTTGTAAGAGGAGAAGAAAGGATGACATCCCTGATCTGCTCCCGCAGTTCCCGAATGCCTGCCCTGCCCTGTTTCAGCAGCTTTTCGGCAAGTTTCATAGATCTGAAAAGAAGTGTTGCTGTCTCAAGTCCCTGTTCACTCAGTCTTGCATTACTTGAACTCATTGCCAGTCCTGACTTTTCTCTGACTGTTTCCACGCCCCGAATCTCAATCGGAAAATTGAGCACTTCAGTAAATTCTTTTATTATCAAATACTGCTGATAATCCTTCTTTCCAAAAAAAACAATATCGGGTTTTACTGTATGAAAAAGTTTTCCTATAACAAGAAGAACTCCTTCAAAATGCCCTGGTCTAGTCGATGCACAGAGACTTTTCATCAGGTGAGGAATTCTGATACTGATATCCGGAATTTTCACGCCCATATATATTTCATCGGGATCCGGTATATATACGATATCCACGCCGTTCTTTCTGCAGAGGTCAATGTCTCCTGCTTCGTTTCTCGGATAATTGTCATAATCCTCCCTGCTGTTGAACTGGGCAGGATTTACGAACAGAGAAAGAACGACAGTGTCGGAATTTTTCCTGGCTTCTCTGACAAGAGTCATATGTCCCTCATGCAGAAATCCCATAGTGGGAACAAATCCCAGCTTCTTTGCCTTTTTTGTCTCTTCCCTGAGTTCAGATACTTTTCTTACGACTTTCAAGACAGTGTTCTCACTTTCACGGATGTACCGTGCTCTTCATCAAGACCTTCAATTCTGGACATAAGATCCACATGAGGATACAGTTTCATTAAAGAATCCTTAGTGACCTCCTGATAGGTCACTCTCTTCAGAAAACTGTCCACGCCCAGAGATGAAGAAATTCTAGCAAGCCCCGCAGTCGGAAGGATATGATTTGTACCGCTGATATAGTCTCCGACAGCAACAGGTGAATATGGGCCGAGAAACACCGAACCTGCATGAAGAATTTTTTCGAATACTGCATTATAATTTACTGTCTGAATTTCCAGATGCTCAGGGGCATACTGATTGCTGAATTCAGCACAGTCATCAAGGGTCGGGAATATCAGAATATGACTGTTGTTTTCAATGGCTTTTCTTTTCATTTCCAGTCTTTTAGGTCTGCTTACTGCGGCCTTTGCAAGTTCCGACTTCACCCTCTCTGCCAGTTCGACCGACGTCGTAGCAAGAATCGCAACAGAGTCTTCTCCATGCTCTGCCTGAGAAAGCATATCACATGCAATCCACTCCGGATTCGCAGTTTCATCTGCAATAATGAAAACTTCGCTCGGCCCTGCAATACTTTCAATACCTACCTGACCGAGACCCGCAAGGACTCCCTTAGCTGCTGCTACATACTTGTTCCCGGGACCTACAATAAAATCTGCCTTGGGAATAGATTCAGTTCCATAACCTGCAGCAGCAATCGCCTGCGCTCCTCCGACAGTAAATATATTGTCCACTCCAAGCATTTCAGCCACAAATACAAGAGACGGATGAAGACCGGTTTTGGAAGGCGGAGTAAATAAATTTACTTCCTTCACCCCTGCGATTTTTGCAGGAATCACTCCCATCAGAACAGAGGAAGGATAGAGAGCAGTCCCGCCGGGTGCATATACAGCGAGTCTTTCAATAGGCGTATACCTGATCCCGAGCCTGTTTCCATCCACAGTCTTTTCTCTGTTCACAGGTCTTTGAAGTTCATGAAAATTCCAGATATTTTCTTTTGCTTTCTCAAATGCTTTCTTTTCAGAAGCAGAGATTTCCGTTTTGACGGATGAAGGTTTCACTGCAAATGATGAGAGGATGATACCGTCGAACTTTTCAGTATATTTTCTGACAGCAGAATCACCGTTCTTTCTGACATCTTCGAGGATAGGCCAGACTGCATCTCTTGCAGAACTTAAGTCTTCTTTTGCTCTGTCGAGAATTGCTCTGCAGACTTCATCGCCGAGGTTCGTTTTACGGATGGAAATATTCATGCTTCCATTCCCTGCAGATGCAGAAAAATGGAAAGAAAAAATCAAAACGTTTTCATTTCAGAATGACAGTCTTGTTTCCGTCAATAAAGACCCTTTCTTCGAAGATCAGTTTCATTGCCGAAATAAGCACCCGCACCTCGACATCTCTTCCTGTTCTGATCAGATCTTCTTCCGTAAAACTGTGATCCACAGGAACAACTGACTGAGAAATGATCGGTCCCTGATCAAGCTCAGGAGTGACAAAATGAGCAGTTGCTCCTATGATTTTCACGCCTCTTTCAAAGGCCTGTCTGTAAGGTCTTGCACCGATGAAAGCCGGCAGAAATGAATGATGGATGTTCACTGTCTTTCCTGAATATTTTACGGAGAATTCAGGACTGAGTATTCTCATATATTTTGCAAGAATAATGAAGTCAAATTCGCCTGACGAGTCAAGAATATTTTCTATCTCTTTTTCATGATTTTCTCTGCTTTTATTTTCATGATTCAGAAAAAAATACCGGAACCCCAGTTTTTCCGAAAAACCCCGCAGAATATCATGATTTGAAATGACTCCGAGAACCTCAGCATTCCATTCTTTATGATATGTTCTGACAAGAATTTCAGAAAGGCAGTGATGCTCCTTTGTTGCAAGAATCCATATCTTTTTTGTCCGTTTTCTGTCTACAGTCCACTCTGAATCTGAATGAAGGTAAACAGACAGATGTTTTTCCAATTCAGATTTTTCTCCGTTCCATTCAAACTCCGTTCTCATAAAGAACAGCGTCTTTTCCTTATCTACAAATTCTTCATTTTCAATGATATTTGCACCCAGTTCTGCCAGAATGCCGGTTATCCTGAAAATAATTCCAGGCTCGTCTTTTCGTTTGATTCTTAAAATCCAGGAAGAATTCATTTCAGCTTTCCGAGTAAAGAAGTCTCTTGTTTCTTCTTTCCGTCTTGACGAGTCTGTACAGAATAATTGATAAAATCAGAAATAATATATGATATGAAAGTACGTTCAGATAGAATGCCGTCTTCATTTGAGTGTCCATTCCTCCCTTGCCGAGAACAGAACCCGGATGATTTCCAGGATTGTCCATCCATCTGATGGCTCCCCATGTGAGCAGAGAATTCAGTGAGATAAAAACAGTAAACACTGATGCAATTTTTGCCTGCTTCAGTATGTCCGGAATGAGACTTCTGAGCAGAAAATACCCGCAGAGTCCGAGGAAAAGTGCAAAAAAAGACTGAAGTCTGGCATCCGTCCAGTCCCAGTAGACTCCCCAGTTGCTCTTAGCCCAGATTGGTCCTGAAAAAAGAACGGCAATACTGAATACAAGAGAGAGTCTGCACATACTCTCAGAGATGATATCCCATTTTTCTTCTTTTTTCCAGAGATAAAAAATCCCGGCAATCGAAGAAATCACAGGAGCATAAAGAGCAACCCATGCGACACTCACATGAAAATAAAATATTCTGTGAGATACTCCCTGAGCAAGCACTACACCCGGAACATTCAGGCTGTACCATACACTGAACGGAAAAATCACTGCAAACACAGCAGAGAGAAGAATGTCAATGTAATGAGATGAGAGTTTAAAATCGGATTCTTTCAAAATCAGTCCTTTCCTCCAAGTATCTCCTCTGCAAGAGTACCGAGTGTCAAATAAAATATGGAAAACGAAAGAACGACAAAAAAACCTTCCAGAGGTATTTTTCCGGATGCAAGCATTTTTCTTTCAGCATTCATTCCGAAAAGAAGAGGCGGAAGAGAAAGCGGAATCTGAAGCACGGGGATAATAATTTCCTTCAGTCTGGTCGCTTCACTGATTCTCGATATGCATACACCGATGGCAGCGACAGAAAGCATCCCGGGAAGCAGAAGAGCATACTGCATGATAAACTCATTAAAACTCATCGAAGATTTTTCAAATAGAAAAAGACAGGCAAAATTCAGAACAAGGGAGGAAAGAGTCAGCGCAGAAAAAGAAGAAACCGTCTTTGCCAGATAAATATAAGTGCCTGAAATCATCCCGGAACCTATCCTGTCTGCACCACCCTCTCTTTCCTCCCAGGAGGACTGAGAAATGTATATGAATGAAAGCAAGTAAAGAAGACTCCATCTGATTCCTGCAATTGTATTTCTTTCCAGAAAAAAATCCTTTTCAAATACAAAATGAAAAATGTACAGAAAACTTAATATAAGGGACACCATGGAAATCAGCCCGTTCTGTGCACGGAAAAGAAGGAGAGTTTCCTTCAGGAGAAGCGAATGAAATATTTTAAGCCTCAATCAGATTCTCCTTTTCTATCTTAAGCTCACGGTCTGCAATACTTCTGATTCTTTCATCGTGAGACACAAGCACTATACCTGATCCGTTCTTTTTTTCGAGTATGATCTTTTCCAGAAAATCGTAAGACTTTTTATCAAGTGCATTGAACGGCTCATCGAGAAGAAAAAGACCGGCATTCTGCAGAAAAAGCCTGCAGAGTCCCGACTTCTTTTTCATTCCTTCCGAAAAACTGAAAACAGGATCATGCAGTCTTTTTTTAAGAGAAAAACCTTCCAGAAGAAATTCTGCCTCTTTCATATTCAGGTTGTGCCCTGCAAGGCCCGAAAAATACTGAAGATTTTCAAAAAGAGAAAGAGAACTGTAAAGTCCGGTTTCATGTCCAAGATAGGAAATTTGAAGATTTTTTTCCGTCTGAAAAATCTTCTCTCTGAAATGAGAGTAGATATATCTGAGCAGACTGGATTTGCCTGCACCGTTCTCTCCGGAGAGAAGCAGAATTTCATCTGAAAAAAGAGTAAATCCGGCTTTCCTAAATAAGGTTCTGTATCCAATCTGGTATGTAAAATCAGTGCAGCTGAGGAGAATTTTTTTCATGAGAACCCGAATCCAGATTTTTATCCCCATACTCTGCCTGCAATTTTTATTCAGCGGAAATCTGTCTGCCGAAAAAAACAAGGTCACAGTCAACAAAGTGGAATATGATACTGAGCTGGATGTAAAACCGGAACATTCAGGGGAAAAGGGCAGTTTTGTTCTGAATAAAAATGATATCGCAGTCTGTAAGGGACCTGAATTTCAGGGGGAACCGAAAGACAGTAAGCCGGTATCATTCAAAGGGAAGAAATACCAGAGCCTTGCATTTCTGAACAATGAGGGCGCAGATATGCTCGAAAAGGACGGAGGTATTTCGAAGGCAAAAGAGATATTCTCATTTATCGTAAAAAAAGATCCTCTGTTTTTTCCTGCAGTCTACAATCTGGCCAGAGTTCTTCAGATAAAGGGTGAATATGACGAATCTCTTTATGAATTCGGACGTGCAGAAAAACTTCTTCCCGACTATTACAGAACCTACTATCATCAGGGACTGATCTGGAAAAGAAAAAAGAAAGATCAGAAATCACTTCCTTTCTTTCGGGCGGCCTCCAAACTCCATCTGTTCCGGGAAGAAGCCGACTATATGCTCTGTGAAACGTCAGTCTATTCAGGAACTCAGGATTTTCAAAAATTCATCTTCAAAAACAAACCGCGGGATCGGACAGTAAATCAGAATCTGTGCGAGGCAGTCATTCATTACAAAAACGAAGACTATGCAAAAGCAGTGAAGGTTCTGAAAAAAGTAAAGATTCCAAAAGATGCGGACATTTTCAGCTACAGCAGAAAATTCCATCTCATTTATGCAGAATCCGCTTATAAAATCGGAGACAATATCACCGCATTCGAACAGTGGACCAAACTTCTCGAAACCCCGTTTGATCCGATCTTTATGGATATTCAGATCATCACACTGAAAAAGAAAATACAGAAAGTAAAAAAGCAGGACTGATACAATGAACATTGAGCCCTGGAATATCTCCAACTGCCCTTCCTCAGTCAATGATAAAGAAGACTGGGCGAAAAGGTGCAGAAACTTTTGCACAGAGAGTTCTCAGAGAAAAGGATTTTCGCTGAGAACTCACTTAAAATGCAGTAAATGCGGATTCGGATTTATTTACAGAACATCCAACTACAGCCTGAGCCACAGTGCAGACATCACAAATTACGGGATATGCTGCAATCCGGACTGCAGATATGAATGGGAAGAGTATTCCTGATCAGTCCTGATTATATACCGGTCTTTTCTTTGTCTTGAATCCTTCCACTGCAAGTGAAAAATCTTTTGTGGCAAGAAAACTGGAATTCCAAACGCATACATAATTAAGACCTGCCTCCAAAGGTTTCCCTTCAGAAAATCTCATCACCTGCTTGACTCCTCCAATTACAATCGAAGGGTTTTCAGCAATTTCATTTGCTGTTTTTTTTGCTTCGGCAAGAAGAGAATCAGCATCAGGCAGAACCTTAGTGACCAGTCCCATTCTGTAAGCTTCCTTAGAATCGATATCATGACCTCTGAGAGCAAGCTCTCTTGTATTTCCCTGCCCGATGATTGCAGGAAGTCTGTTGATGCTTCCCATATCGGCAACAATGGCAACCTTAGCTTCACGAAGAGAAAAACTTGCATCCTCACTGCAATACCGTATATCACAGGCCGAAATCAGATCCAGGCCTCCCCCAATGCAGTGTTTCTGCACAGCGGCTACGGAAGGTTTGTCAGAATTGTACACAGCATTGATTCCGCTCTGCATATGCAGAATCAGATCCAGAAATTTCCTTCTGTCATCTGAACCGTTGTCCTTCAGAAAAGGAGCAAACTGATCCGTAAACCCTGTGACGTCGAGTCCTGTAGAAAAAGATTTTCCCCTTGCAGCAATGACAAAGGCTCTGATGCTTTTTTCGGAATTGATTTCAGCCACAGCCAAAGGCAGTTCATTCCAGAAACTCCAGTCCATCGCATTTCTTTTTTCAGGCTTGTTCAGATACAGAACTGCAATGTTTCCTTCCTGAACAATCTCAAAGAATTCAAATTTTGTCTTCATAGGATGAAAGTAAAAGCCGAAGAATCTGAGTCAAACCTTAATCCGTTTCACTGACGAAAACAGTCCTTTAGATTCAGGGAATGTTTTTTTGTTTGTAACCTATCACTCTGAAAAAAAATTAGTATAGATGGAGTTTCTTTAATGAAAGATTTTCAAAAGCCCTTTTATATTTTAGCAGCAGTATTCATTGCCTATGCTGCATTCACAGTTAAACCTCTAGTCAAGTTCTTCAGTGCGGAGAATTATGTGACAGTGGATGGGAAAAAATACACCGAAGCCGATTTGGCAGAGAATCCGATTTATAAAAAAGTAAGAAAGGGTTATATTGAAGGACTTTCTCAGGCATTCCAGGCATTTGCTTCCGAAGAAATCGTTAGAATGGAAGCAAAATCAAAGGGAATGGACGAAAAAGAGTTTCTGCGTTCTTCCGTCTCCAAGCCTTCCGAAGCGGAAATTCTGCAGGTATTCGAACAGGCAGCACCGAGACTTGGCGGAAAAAAGCTCGAAGAAGTCAGATCTCAGATCGTGGAATATCTGGCGAATATGAAGGAAGACCAGTTCAGAAGAGGTCTTTCTGACAAATATAAAATTGCCATTCATGTAGAAAAACCGGGAAGACAGAAAGTAGACGAAAAAAACAACCCTACTCTGGGTCCTAAAGACGCAAAAGTGACCATCGTGGAATTTTCCGATTTCGAGTGTCCTTACTGCAATAAAAGCCAGGAAGTCAACAGAGCACTTCGTGACAAATACAAGGACAAAATCAGATGGGTATTCAGAGACTACCCCCTTCCTTTCCATAAAAATGCAATGGGAGCTCATATGGCAGCGAACTGTGCAATGCAGGATGGAAAATACTGGGAAGTATTCAACGGGCTTTTTGACAATTTCAGACAGCTTTCGGATGCGACAGTCAGGGAAATTGCCTACAAGGCCGGAGTAAACAAGGAAAAATTCAATTCCTGTATGGCTGATGCAGACGGAAAGACTGCAGGAGAAATTCAGCAGGACATTCAGGACGGACAGGCTCTGGGAGTAAATGGAACTCCTGCTTTCTTCATCAACGGAATCATGGTGGAAGGTGCAAGAGAACTGGCTGAGTTTGAAAGAATTATTGACAGTGAATTATCTACAACCAACTGAGGAGACTTTATGGGAAAGACGGTAAAAGTAGCAGTAACAGGCGCAGCAGGACAGATAGGATACTCACTTCTGTTCAGAATTGCATCAGGACAGATGTTCGGACAGGACACAGCAGTAGAACTTCAGCTTCTGGAACTTGAAGCAGCCCTTCCTGCACTGAAAGGTGTAGTTATGGAACTTGATGATTGTGCATTTCCTCTTCTGCAGAAAGTGACAGTCACTTCCGATCTGGACACTGCATTCAACAATATTAACTGGGCACTTCTTGTAGGATCGGTTCCTAGAAAAGCAGGAATGGAAAGAGGAGACCTTCTGAAGATCAACGGCGGGATTTTTACAAAACAGGGAAAATCGATAGAAGCCAAGGCAGCAAATGATGTAAGAGTACTTGTAGTAGGAAATCCCTGCAATACAAACTGCCTGATCGCAATGAACAATGCAAAAGGGGTTCCTTCCAACAGGTGGTTTGCGCTCACTAAACTGGACGAAAACAGAGCAAAAACTCAGCTTGCTCAAAAAGCTGGAGTTCAGGTCAGCGAAGTAAGCAATCTTGCAATCTGGGGAAACCATTCAGCAACACAGTATCCTGATTTTTACAATGCAAAAATTTCCGGAAAACCGGCTACTGATCTTATCAAGGACACTGAATGGCTGAAAGGCGATTTCATCTCGACAGTTCAGAAAAGAGGGGCAGCGATCATTGCAGCTAGAGGCGCTTCGAGTGCAGCAAGTGCAGCAAATGCAGTCGTGGATACAGTAAGACAGATTACAAATGTGGCTCCTGCAGGAAACGGAGACTGGTTCAGTGTTGCAGTCTGCTCCGACGGAAGTTACGGTGTAGAAAAAGGACTGATCTTCGGTTATCCAGTACGTTCAAACGGAACTGACATTCAGATTGTGCAGGGACTTGAACTGAATGATTTTGCAAAAGAAAAATTTAAGATTACTCATGACGAACTCATCGCAGAAAGAAACGATGTGAAAGACATGATCTAAGATCATTATCCGGAGAACCCTCAGGGCTTGCAGAAACGCAAGCCCTGATAATCTAATATGCTTTTATTATCTGTTACAATAACAATCCTCCTCCCTCTTCTGCTGTATTCAGCTTCAAAAAAAATTCCATTTGAACTGAATTTCAAGTCATGCCTGGATGCTTTGCGAAATTCAGTAAAGAAACCCTTTTCCTCCGGGAATATGCTTCTTTTGTCGGCTTTCGGCATTGTCATTGTTCTTCCTTTGTTCTGGGGGCTTTCCTTTTACCTGCACACGGATGCAAACGTTGCTGCAGTCCTCATCACATTTGTGTGGGGATACAATTTAATTAAATATATTTTCCTTAAGCACTGAAATCTGATGCGATGAGTGCAGATTCACTTCTGAAATACATATTCCTTCTTTTGATCTTTTTTTCTGCATCAGTCAGTGCCGAAAAAGAGGATGATTATGACACAGGAAGAGAATTTGAGCTTGGACTCAGACTGGGAACAGGTTATCATGCAAAAGACAGATTTGAAAGCAGTCTTTCGAGTTTTAAATCTCTCAATTCAGTACTTACTCCAAGTGTAACTGAATTAAGTCCGTTCAGAAGAACCGGAAATTCTGAATTTTTCTTCCGTGCCAGATGGAGCCGAAGATGGAAAGTCGGTTTTACATTCGGAAACCTGAAACAGGAAAAATTCCTTCTGCAGGAACTTTCCTCAAACGGAAATTACAGCAGACTGAAATTTAATATGAACACTGATTTTCTTTTCATCAATGCTTATTATGAATGGTACTTCAGAAAATTCAGTGTTGAACTTGGAGGCGGACTGGGAGTAAACAATACAAATCTGAATTCAGACGGCTTCAATTATACCAGTTTCGGATTTTCTGCAGACAACGGAAGACTTACAGGAAGCGGACTTGCCTACCGGCTTGAGACAGCCTTAAATAAACGAATCACAGAAAATCTGACTTTTCAGATCGGAGCTGCAGTCAGCGTATATACTGTGCCTTATTTCAGCGGAAGCCTGAATGATTCAAGCGGAACTTATTATGTAAAATCTGACGGAACAGTCTCTCAGGCAACAGCGTCTCAGGCCGGTTCAACCGTTCTGTCCGATGAAATCAATGTCAGACGTCTGGATATGGTACTTGGGAATTTTCAAATCTATATGGGAACGATGCTCAGGTTCAGGCTTTAATATGAGTTTACTGAAAAAAATTTGGACAGTGCTTTACTGGCTTCTGAAAGTTTTCTTCATTCTGATTCTCTTTGTAGTTTCTATGGATCTTTATTTCGAAATCAGCTATCTGAGAACAGAATGTTTTTCTCCAGACAAGATAAAAAAGGTTCCCTACCATACTGCAGCGATTGTTCCAGGTGCAGGTGTTGTTGCCGGAAGGCCTTCTACGATACTCGAAGACAGACTCAAATCGGCACTGATGCTTTATAAAAACAAGAAGGTAAAAAAAATCCTCCTTTCAGGCGACAATGAAGACAGATTTTATAATGAAATTCGACCTATGATTCGGTTTATGCTGGACAATAAAGTGAATCCCGCTGATATATTTGCAGACTATCGGGGACTTCGAACTTACGATACAATGTTTCATGCAAAAAATAAATTCCATATCAAGGATGCAGTCATCGTAACTCAGAGATTTCATCAGCCAAGATCAGTATTCATCGCAAAGGAACTGGGAATACAGGTTTCGAGTCTGGAATCGGATCTGCAGACGTACAGAGATATCGGCAAATACAGAATCCGGGAAGTGTTTGCAAAATGCCTGGCCTGGGCAGAAATTTATCTGGATCCGGAAACAGAAAATTTTACCGGAACAGAGTATGATATTTCGGGAAATGGAATTTTATCCTGGGACATCAAGGACAGAGAGCATTTCGAACAATGAATTTTCTGGAAAAAAACATTCAGTATCTCAGTCCGGAAGAAAGAGAAATGACAGTGAATTCTCCAAGTATCGGAAAAATCGGAAAATCCAGGACTGGGAAAACTGTATTAGAAATTGATAATATACCATTTCACAGCGCACATGATCCTGAAAAAGAAGCGGAACGTCTTATTCAGGGACTTTCCAAAAAAGATGCAAATTCTCTATATATATTCTTCGGGGGAGGAATAGGTTATTCTCTTTTATATGCACTGAAAACAGCAGAAGCCGTATGTGTATGGATGGAATGTTTTCCTTCGATCCTGAAAATTGCACTGGAAGAAAATGACTATTCAGAATATTTAAAATCGGGAAGACTCAGAATTCTTCTCAAGCCCTTTGCAGAGGACAGACTCTTTGAGGCATTCAAGGGACTTTCACATCATTCCGTTTCATTCATCACACACAGAGGAAGCCTGAACTGGAAACCGGAAGAATACCAGGAATGCAGATTCATCTGCGAAAAATTCTTCCAGAAAAAAGACGTAAACATTGCAACTCTTTCCAAGTTCGAAAAAATCTGGACTAAGAATATTCTTCAGAATCTGAGATTTCTGCCATCAATGAAACCTGTATCACTTCTTTTCGGTCTTCTGAAAGGAATGCCTGCAG
>JBPOJG010000483.1:0-15681 GCA_052033835.1 Spirochaetota bacterium | reverse complement strand
TTGAGTCTTTCGAGACTGCTGTTTCGCAAGGACATACATATCATCCAAATTTAAATTTTCCGTAAAATGTGTGAAAGGCACAAACCTGAACAGTACTGCTTTTTTCCTGTTTTCAGATTATGCGCTGATCACAGCACTCAGGATACTGAAAAGAATAAGACATTCATTCATTTCGTATACTATTTTTTTTGCTCACTCACCTTACGCACTTCGTGTGTAGGTGAGTTAAAGACGCAGGGAGCCTGCCGGCGGCATTTCTTGGGGCTACGCAAGTTTGGAAGCCGCTGCCCCAAACCCCGTTTTTACTGGTCTATTCGATTTTCCTAATGCATTTATGAAATGACAGATTCAAGATATCATATCTCATTTGCGTAAGGTGAGTTACTCAAAAATTATGCTTTCACATTTGCTGACAGATTCATCTGTCAGGATAATATCCAATATGGACATTTTTATTCTGGCCCACAGGACTTGAGAACTTGATAAGTTCCTTATCCTCTCCTGCTTTTTTTATAATGATTTTTCCTGATTTTGTGTAGCTCCAGGAAACCCAGCCATATTCAGGAAGAAAACGCTCAAATCTGTAATCGGATGAATTGTCAAGTCCTTCCTGAATATCACTTGCACCTTCCTTGAATGAATCACTGATAATTTCTGCGCCCTTCACTATACTGGCACCTATAATAACGAGTCCAAGAGCAATCCCCTCACCTGCACTGTCTCCGCTTCCGTATTTTGCAGAAACATATACAATGCCCGCACCCAGAGCACTCCCCAGAATCATCACAGAAGTTCCTGCAATGAAACCTCCCACACTTCTGATCGATCCTTTGGCTGTATAAAGGAACACTCTTGAACCGTATTTGGAATCCTTGATCAGATCCTGAATTTCATTGTCTCTGATCTGATGTCTTTTGTACCATTCACTGGAATCGGAAGTTTTCTGCACAGTCAGCGAATTTCCTTTTTCATCAATGGCCTGCAGATTTGTCTTCTTGCCGCTGAACTGAAAATTCAGATTTCGAAATCCTCTCACTGGATTCCATTCTGTTTTCGGATCCCATTCAGGTTCAGGACCTGCCCCTCCGAAAATCAGCATCATTTCTTCCGGAGCAGATTCCCGCGAGGACAGATCATATGCCCAGGAAAGCGAGCTGTTCAGATTGTATGCCGCCTTGAAATCCACCCTGGCTTCTTCCCAGTTCCCGCACATCACCCAGAGATATCCCTGAAAAATTCGAAGGAAGGCATCATCAAACCTTCCTTCAGGACTGAATCTGCTGTTCAGCAGGTTTGCACTCCTTCTGGCTTCAACTGCAGCTTTTTCGTAGTCTGCCTTCAGGGAATAACCCCAGGATAAAAACATATGGAGCAGTATGACCTCATGTTCAGATGCAAAATATCCTTCCGGGGTTTCGAGGTAAAAAAAACTTTTCACCTCTCTCGAAACACTGAAGCGGATTCTCTGATCGATGATATCTGAAAATCGTTTCAATTCGTCAATTTCAGGTTTTCCTTTCATCAGACTGAGATAGGCTTTCTCCATACTCGTAATGAATGACTTTCTTTCTCCGTCAGGAAAACTGTTCAAAGCTGACTCTGCATCTCCATCTTTCCAGAATTCCACAGATCTGGAATAGTCTTCTTTTTTCAGAAGATCTGAAGCACAGGAAATAAATAATAAAGGAAAAAAGAGACTCAATGCTTTTGCTTTCCACATAAGATAAACCTTCCTTGATTTCTGCCATAATAAGAGTTTCGGGATTATGTTCAACTGAAATCAAAGTTATACTGATTCATCGCAAGGTGCAAAACTGCCGGATTTCCCTAATGCTTTTTAAAATTACAGTTTCTACATCATATATTATTTGCGTAAGGTGAATTGCTTTTTGTTTCTGCAGTTTGAGACAGCTTCACCCATTCAATGACAATATGTTCCTTTCATTTTATGTCTGCTGAATCAGGAAAAGTAAGCGAGAACAGAATTCCGGTCAGAAAAACAGCGGGGATTGAATATACAGCCCAGTACCAGGTATACATCCCCTTCTCACCAAAATACATATAACAGCCCGTTCCCGAAACAAGTCCGACGATAAGACTTGCCAATGCTCCAGTACGGGATACCCTCTTCCAGTAAAAGCCGGCAAGAAGTGCAAACGAAAGAGCTGCTACAGGTATGTTTGCCAAAATCAGTTTGTCCAGAATTCTGTCTATGAATGTCACCGAAAGAACCCAGGTAAGAAATGCTGCTGTAAATGTGAGAAAAATATTTTTCCTGAGAGAAAGCTCCTGCCCGTCGAGAAAATCAGCTTTGATCATTGCAATGACTGCATTCCAGACCCCGGCAAGCGTTGTTGCTCCCGCTGCAAAAAGCATAAAAAAACCGAATCCTCTCAATCCCGCCGGAAATAATGAATTTACAATATAGGGTATCCCGCTTTGAGAATTATCCAGTCTGACGCCTGAAATTCTGAGCATATAAACAGAGACTGCAGGAAACGCATACAGCAGAAAGACAGCAGCGGCAGAAATGGCAACCGCGCGGAATGCAGTTTTCTTCGAGTCCGCAGAAAAAATTTTCTGACCGTACCAAGGGGCCGCTATATAAGTAAATGAGGTGAGAACAATAAGCGAAAATACAAATTTTACCGGAAGAACTTTCTGTCCTTCGCTCACGGGAACAGTCGTCCAGATTTTTTCATAAACATTTCCCGAGACTGTCTTTGCGGAAAAAACAAGGAGCAGAGGAATAAAAATCAAAAGTCCGATAAAACTCATCATATCGATTCGGATAATCGAAACCAGTCCTCCTCTTAATATAATTACACATATAATAAGTACAAATATGAAAGAGACCAGATAAGGAGGAATGTCAGTAAAAACAGGGCTGAATATAATCTCTGCGGATTTTATATAATTTGCGCTGAAGCCGAGCATGGCAATGATCAGAAAAAGACTCGCTGTCTTTCCTGTCGCTTTCCCGTATTTTGCTGTAAACAGTTCAGCAACACTGACTGCATTCAGTTCTTTCCATTTCTCTGCCGCCGTAAATGTATAAAAAAGAAGACCGATCAGAAATACTGAAGACAGAGAGATTCCCCAAAGTCCGGCATGATATCCTGCATCCGAAAATGCAATCAGAGTAGTAGGATTGAATTCTGTCATTATGAGAGTTGCAGAAAGATACAGAAGTCCTGTCTTTCTGCCTGCGAGAAGATAATCAGAATCATTCTGCACTTTTAAAGTTTTTCTCCAACCGACATAAAAAGACAGCAGAGCAAGGAAAAGAAATACAGTAAAGTCAGTCATATCAAATCAGTGATTAAGGAAGGCAGGAGGAAAAAAAAGCAGAAAGCACCGGCTGATGCTTTCTGGAGGAAGGATTATTGTGCAATAATCACTTCGAAATCAACTCTTCTGTTTGCAGTGCGTCCAGAAGATTTAGAAGCAAATTTTGCATCACCGGCACTCTTGACACCGAGTTTGCTGCCGTCAACTCCATCTTTAACGAGTTTAGCTTTGAAAGCATCTGCACGGCCTTTAGCAATTGCAGCAGCTTTTGCAGGACCGCCTGCACTGTCAGCATTTCCGACTACGTGAAGTTTATAACGAGCTGGAACTGCAGGGAGAACAGTTTTCATAATGAAAGGAAGTCCTGTCTCTGCCCATTTTTTGTATTCTGCTTCAGGAACTGCAGTCTGATCTCCAGCATAACCAGAAATGTCATATGCTTCCAACTGTTTGTTAAGCTGCTTGACGATTTCTTCTTCACCTAATGATTTTACTTCTGTAGAACCGCAGTTGATTACAGTTAATGCCAGACCGAGAACTGAAATGTAGAAAATTTTTTTTAACACAGAAAATCTCCGATGTTTAAATTTATTGCCATTTTAAAAAACGGACAGGAAAGATCAAGGATTTTCACTGCACTTGATGCCCCTAAAAAAAGTAGACCCGAACAGAGTATCTTGTACAGTGTCACCTATGACCCAAAAAGAACCGAAGACAAATCCGGAACTTCCTGCATTCAAACCTTCAAAATTTACCATTCAGACGAAACTGATGGGGATCATTTCTTTCATTATCATAGTGTCAATCACCGGTGTCATTGCACTGGCCTCGTATCTGTTCAAACGGGACTTCAGCCTTACAATTGAGGCCGGAGAGCTTCAGATCACTCATATTCTTTCTACTCAGATGGAATCTGATCTGCTTTCACTGTCTCAGAATCTGAAACTGTTTTTGAAAGACGCCAAACTGGGCAAATGCGACGAAAACTTCTTCGAAAATGACAATAATATCCTGTTCGCAGGCGTATTCGGAAAGAAAGAATCCGGAACGGAACTTTTGACGGGATGCACGAATCCCAGAATTCTGAACAAGAGTTTTCAAAGTTCTTCCGATTTTGCTTCAGCAGCTCAAAATCACATTGCAGAAACAGCGCTGAGTTTCGACGGAAAAACGGTACTCAGAAATGCAAGTCTAAGTTTCAAATCGCCTGTACTGATGTTTGCCTTTCCTTTTCAGACCAAGGAAAACCGATCAGAAATAGTCATTATGTTTGCAAAACACTCTCTTCTCGGACAGTCCTTTCAGGGAAACGGAATGAGTGAGACATTTTTGGTGGATGAAAACGGAAATACAATCTATCATGAAGATTCAAAAAACATCGAATCTGCCAAAAATCTGAGTGAAATACCGATCGTGGCATCCGTTGCAGAAAGCAAGGTGGATACAGCTCAGCATACCTTTCAGTATAAAAATGAAGATTTCATCGGTACATTCAACAAACTGAATTTTACCGGCGGTTCTGTCATTTCAATGATTCAGGTCAAGAAAATACTCGAACCGGTCAATGCCATGCAGAGGAACATTATCTTCCTGATGCTCGCAGTACTGAGTCTTTCACTCCTGATCGTTTTTCTTTTCTCCAGATCGATTACAATTCCGGTCAAGGAGCTTGTAGTCGGAACTCAGAGAATTCAGACAGGTGACTACAGCACATACATTATCCCGAGTTCGGGAGATGAAATCGGATCACTCACAAATTCCTTCAACTCGATGAGCAAGGGACTTGATGAGAGAGAGAAAATGAAAAAAGCGTTCAGCAAATTCGTCAACGAGGAAATTGCAGATCTGGCCGCTCAGGGAGAAATCAAACTGGGAGGGGAAAGAAAATTCTGTGCGATTTTCTTCTCGGACATCCGAGGATTCACTTCCATTTCCGAAAAACTTGAACCTGAAGAAGTGGTGGAATTTCTGAATCAGTACATGACCGAAATGGTAACCTGCGTCAAAAAGACAGGCGGTATTGTGGATAAATTCATCGGAGATGCAATAATGGCTACCTGGGGTGCATTGAAACATCTTCCGAATGAAACAGAATGCGCGGTCAATGCTTCCATTATGATGAGGACTGCTCTCCTTAAATTCAATGTAGGAAGAGGCGGCCCTAAAAAACCGATCATAAATATCGGATGCGGAATCAATTCAGGTTATGTGATTTCAGGACAGATAGGTTCCGATGAACGACTTGAATATACTGTCATTGGAGATTCAGTCAATCTGGCATCGAGAATTGAATCACTGAATAAACCTTTCGGTTCTGATATTCTGATTTCTTCTGATTCTTACGAACAGGTCAAGGACATATTCAATGTTGAGAAAATGCCCGCAATCAAAGTCAAAGGAAAAGAGGAACCTCAGACGATTTATGCTGTATTAGGCAGAAAGGACGATCCAAACTGCCCGAAGAGTATGAGAGAAGTGAGAGAACTGATAGGTATGAAGTTCGATGAAGAAGCAGCTGCAAAATCAGAAAAAAAAGAACCGAAAGAAGAAGTAAAGTATGAGATTCTTTAGAAAAAGAGAAATATTCATTACACTGCTTCTGCTTTTCAGTACATTTATATTTTCTTTCCTGTTTTACAGAAATCTGAACAGCAGCGGTTCATTTTCGGATGAAAAAGAGATTGGTACGATTACATTCAAAATCAACTCGATTCAGAGAAAACACAATGCTCAGCTGATCTGGAGAAATCTCGAACAGCATGCCCCTCTGAAAAATAAGGACATCATCAAAACCTTCAACAGCGCCGATGCGACAATCATTCTGAAGGACGGCACAGAAATTCAGGTTTCAGAAAACAGTCTGATTTATCTGGATCTTTCAGGAACGATTCCCAGCATTCGTTTTGATCATGGAACAATCAGTCTGAAAAACAATTCCAACACTCAGTACATACTGCATTCCAATAATGCAAAGATTAATCTGGGAAAAGGAAGTTTCCAGATGGACAAACAGGGTGACAAAGATGCGAACCTTGTAGTGGAAAGCGGAACTGCAACGATCCAGAACGGAAATGAAACATCCACTGTGGGTGAGTTTCAGACTGCGAGTCTGGGTAAAGACGGAACAAAAGTCAGTAAAGTAAAATTCAGGCTGACAGTTCCGGAAACGGACAGAAAAATATTTGCGTCCAAGTCTGCTTTTGTCAATTTCCACTGGGACAGCGAAAAAGAAGAATCAGCCACTCTGCAGGTTTCGAGAAACAGAGACTTTTCTGATCTGTTTTATTCAGCAAACAGTCGAAGCGGAATCGGTATGGATGTCCCTGCAGGCCAGTACTATTGGAGAGTCGTTTCAGAAGGAAGTGCAAGTCCAATCAGAAGGCTGAATATATACAATGAAGGACCTCCGGATCTGATATCTCCCAAAAACGGAAGACGTTTCGATGACTCGGACAGGAAAGTATCGTTTTTCTGGAGCAATAATCCTCTCAGTCAGAATTACAGACTGGATGTATCCAAAAGTCCAGATTTCAAGGACAGAATGGTAAGTACTCCACTGAGTACAAATTCCTATACTATTCAAAAACCGGAAAACGGCCTCTACTATTGGAGAGTCGTAAATTTCAGTTCAGACAGCAAACGTCCGATTCAAAGCCCAATTTCTCAGTTCAGTGTAGGAAACACAGCTCCGATCAAAGAGACTGAGGAGAAAAAGCCGCCCGAAACAGTGAAGCAGGAACCTGAAAAAACTAAAGAGGACGAAAAGAAAAAGGCTGCCGAAGAGAAAAAGAAAGTCGCTGAAGAGAAGAAGAAAGTCGCCGAGGAGAAAAAAAAGAAAGCCTTGGAAGAAAAGAAAAAGGCTGCTGAAGAGAAAAGGCTTGCCGAAGAAAAAAAGAAAGCTGACGAAATAAAAAAAGACAATTCACTTTCTCCGAACAAAACTACTCTCACTCTGAAATCCAAAGAACCGATTGTATTTAAGTGGAAAAAAATGAGTCCTGATGAATCTTATGTTTTTCAGCTTTTCAATTCAAGGACAGGCAAACTTGTTCACTCGGCCAAAGGAAAAAATAATTCTGTATCTTTCCAGAAATACTCACTCCTTGAAGAAGGAAAATTTCACTGGGAAGTACAGAGAATTCAGGGCAGAACAAAACATACATCAAAGGCAAGTTTCGGGGTTTCTCTTGCTAGAAATCTTCAGAAACTCAAACCGGAAGAAATAGAAATTATTTCTCCAGACACAATTTACAGAGACTGATATGAAATATATAACAGCATTTTTCTTAATGATTTTTTCCTTATTCGCCGAACAGGGATATATTGAATGGAAACCGATAGAAGGGACATCTTTTTATCGTGTTGAAATCAGAAACAGGGACGGACAGGTCATTACCAGAGAAAAGACAGAATCGACACGGTTTGAAGTACAGAATCCTGAAGGCAGTTACGAATTTCAGATCACGCCGTATGATCTTTTCGAAAAGGCAGGAATCAGTTCCGGATGGAAACCTCTTAAGATCATAGTTTCCCGAATTCCTGAACTGAAGGACAATGTCATTGTTCTTTCTCCTGAAACAAAATTCATCAGGCTAAAAGGAAAGAACTTTCTTCCTGCAACGAAAGCTTACGTAATAAAGGAAAAAAAGCACAAGGAACTCAGTAAAAAATACATCAGTTCTGAAGAGATTGATGTGAATCTGAAAGAGCCGATTGCATCACAGGGCGAGTTTGATCTGGTTCTGGAAAATCCTAATCATAAGATTCTGAGCAGGCAGAAATATTTCAAAATAGCCAAAAAAGATACTGAGAAAAAACCTCCAGCCAAGGAACCTGCTGTAACTATTGTCATTCCGGAAAAAACAGTAAAGAAAGAACCGGAAAAGAAAACTCCGGAAAAAACTGTCACCAAACCTGATCCGCCGAAAAAAGAGACTCCTAAAAAAGACATTCCGGAAAAAACGACAGTGACTGTGCCGGTGAAAGAGATTGAAAAAATTCCAGTGAAAGTAATACCCAAACCTGTGCCTGAAGAAGAACTGAAACCTCTCAGCATACTTGTCACAGACGGGATATACGGTATGACATCTTATGAACTGAATACAATGATTCAGCTGGAAAAGAAATCCTGCGGAGATTCTGAACTTCCTTCTGTACTTATTGAGAGATGTTTTAAAGAACATCTTGAACTGAATATCAATGACAGAAGAAGAAAAGATCTTTATCATTACATTTTTGCAGACAGTTCCAACTACAAGGCAAGGATGAGATCCTATGAGTATTTTACATACAATCCAAGGTACTTCCCTGCCCTCAGAGAGAAATTAAATCTGAGACTCAAGGACAATACTATAGACTCAGAAGAAAAGGTCAGAGTCCTTCAGCTTTTAGACAGAATATAGGAAAGTATTCGACATCGCATTCCACAGGTGAAAAAAAGGTACAAAGAAAATTAGAGTAAATGACAGGGAGAAAATATGACTAAAATTGCTATTAATGGTTTCGGAAGGATCGGAAGACTGGTACTTCGCGCAGGACTGAAAGATCCGAATTTGGAATTTGTTGCAGTAAACGATCTGGTAACTCCGGACAATCTTGCTTATCTGTTCAAATACGATTCAACACACGGAAAATATCAGGGATCAGTTACTTATGATGAAAACAATCTGATCATTGATGGAAAAAAAATTCAGTGTTTCTCTGAAAAGGAACCTGAAAAGCTCCCGTGGAAATCTTTAGGTGTAGATTATGTAGTGGAATCAACAGGAAGATTTACTGACAAGGAAAGCGCAGAAAAGCACATTCAGGGTGGTGCAAAAAGAGTTGTTATCTCCGCTCCTGCAAAAGACAAAACAGTTCCCACTTATGTGATGGGAGTAAACCACGAAAAATACAATCCTTCTACTGATACTGTAGTTTCGAATGCTTCCTGCACAACGAACTGTCTTGCTCCGATTGTAAAGGTTATTCTGGACAATTTTGGATTTTCAGAAGGTCTGATGACAACAGTTCATGCAATGACTGCAACTCAGCCTACAGTGGACGGTCCTTCTAAAAAGGATTTCAGAGGCGGAAGAGGTGCTGCTCAGAACATTATTCCTTCATCTACAGGTGCTGCAAAGGCAGTTGCACTGTGCATACCTGAAGTGGCAGGAAAACTGACCGGAATGGCATTCAGAGTCCCTACTCCTGACGTATCTGTAGTGGATCTGACAGTAAAGACAGTAAAAGCAACAAGCCTCGATGAAATCAGAAAAAAAATGAAAGAAGCATCTGAAGGTTCAATGAAAGGAATTCTCGGATATACAGATGAGCAGGTTGTTTCAAACGACTTTATCGGTTCTGCATATTCTTCTATTTTTGATTCCGATGCGTGTATTGAACTGAACGGAAATTTTTTCAAGCTGGTATCCTGGTATGACAACGAAATGGGATACTCTAACAGAGTGCTTGACCTGATCCGTTATATGGTTACAAAAGGCTGATCAGTTCGAGTGAATATGCAGAGGATTGAATAAGGAAATATTTTTCGGACAAAGACACTCATAACCCGGAGAAAAGGTCTGTTTCAGTTTTGAGACAGGCGAATCTCCGGATTTCTCCGTTTTGGTATGATTTTTCACTGATCATTCTCTTCATATTATACTGAAATGTATATATTAAATAAAAAATAGAATAGAACATAATATAAAAATGCAAACAAATCCGGCTTCCCTTCGATACGTCTCTCAAGCACTCATAATCAGTTCAGTGGAATGAAATTCTTCCGATTTCTTTTAGTCATCCTTATACTCCTGCATCAGACAGAGTTTCTTGATGCCAGAAAACTGTCCAAAGAAGAAAGACTGAAACTCAGACAGATTATACAGTCGATCGGAAAACAGAAAATCTCTTATGGAAAAAAATGGAAACCGCCTGGTTCAGATACGGAACTGTCCATGGACTGTTCCAATACTGCCAAATATCTGTATCAGGCCGCATTTGGAGTCACTCTTCCCAGATCAACGTATGATCAATATGATCTTGTAATGAAAACTGGAGGAATGCATACTGTCCCGATGCTTCCCGACAGATCAGTGGATACTGAAAAGCTGAAGAAAAAACTCAGAAGCGGGGATCTTCTTTTCTGGATAGACACTCACAGTGAAATACCTGCTGACCGAAGTCCTCCTATCGGTCACGTAATGATTTTTCTTGGGAAAACAAAATCAGGAAAAATGAAAATGGGCGGTTCGGGCACATTTGGAAAAGGGGAATACAACCTGAACGGAGGGGTTGATATATATCTTTTCAATCCGAATGATTTTCAAGGATGTGTAAAAGACAGTTCCAAAAAATGCATTCGCAGCAGTAAATTTATTGGCTTTGGAAAACCGCCCTTCTGAATATTCAATTCAACCCATACTTGGACATAATGCTCTGTCCAGGACAGGAATTTTCTCCCGTACAGGCACACCCCCCAGAAGAAGATTCGGAAGTTCTCTGCATAAACGAATCGGATGCTGAATGATCTCCAAGATAGGAAAAACAGGAAATCAGTTTTTCCAGTTTTCCATTTTCCTGACAGTCAACTGCATCCCCGCAGTTTTCGAGAACCTTTGAATTGTGCTGAAACACATCCAGCTTCTTTCCGCAGGTATTGCATTTATATTCGTAAACAGGCATTCTCGTCCCCTTTAAAAAACGACAGCATTTGCAATCGCAAGAAAAACAGCTCCGATAAAGGCTGATAAAAAATTCGGAACCTTTATCTTTTCCGGCATCATTTTACTGACCCAAAGAAGTATAATTGAATTCAGAACAACACCGGCAAGTCCCAAAGTCAGTTTATTGAAAAGCCAGGCAACTCCCACAGTCAGAATGAAAAGAGCGGCCTTCATTAAAATATTCAGTCCGGCAATTAACAGAACGACAACCAGAGAATCCTTCCAGTCGGAACTCACTCTAAAGTCTTTGTCTATTTTTGGAAATACAAAGAATACAACCAGCACCTGCAGAATAATAGAAATAATCCAAAGTTTCATAGTAATAATTTAGACTCGCTCCTCACCCTGCATAGTAAAAATTTCGTAACTTCTCAGCGTAACCGGAGCGACTTCCGAGCTTGCGTCGTAGTTACAATCATCATTTAAACCGACACTTTGCTTTTAAAAAAGCAAGAAAAGGGTGATCCCTATCAGGAAGATTAGCGGCTTCTGCTCTTGCGGCCGCTTCCAAACCTTGCGAGGGGGTTTGCAACCCCCGCAAGCTGTGAAGCTGCCGCACACCTTGGAAGCTGCTAAGACCCCGCTTTTAAAGCATTTTCAATAAATTCTCCAATAATATCATTTCCCCTGAGTAGTAACAAAATTTCTAGGATCATAGGAGGGGAAGTCCGATGACCTTTAAAGGATTGACCATTGTACCGTTTACTTTCAGGCCAAGATGAAGATGGGGGCCTGTGGACATTCCAGTGGAGCCTACTTCGCCGATCAGCGTCCCCTTCTTTACGAATTCCCCTTCCTTTACATGCATTTTAGACTGATGCATATAAAGAGAAAACATTCCCAGACCATGATCGATGACGGTAAAATTTCCTTCAAAAAACATCTTCTCAGCTATGGCAACTTTTCCATCCTGGATTGCGTAAATCTTTTCACCCTTGCGCCCTCTGAAGTCAATTCCTCCATGAGGTTTTCCCTTGTCGTTCGGTCTGTACATTCGTTTTACATAAAAAGGACTGGTCACATAGATTTTTTTCAACGGTTTTACGAATTTTCCATTTGCAAAGAAATTGTTCACGGCAGAGAATACCGCTTTTTTCTTTTCTTCGCATTTTTGTATGAATGTCAGGGTTTCATCTGAATATTTACGGGTCTTGAAATTCGTGGGAACCTTCAATTCAGAGTACATTTTTCTTGTCTGAAATGCCGTTTTCTCCACTGGAATTCTGAATTTTTTGATTTCAGTCTCATTCCCTGATTTTTTTTCAATTACGAGCAGAGAATCATAAGGGCTTGCTTCTGGAGAAATGGGAATCAGCGAAACCAGACTTTCCTTGTATTTTTCGAGGCGAAGATCTGTTCCCATCCAGGAAACTTTAAAATGTTCAGGACCTAAACTCTGCTCCTCCGGAATGATTTTCATAACGGCAAGATTTCCCTGCTTCAGTTCAGGAGCCCGAATTCTGAGCTTATAACTTTTTGAGTTGTACTTCATTTCCGTGTAAGTTTTTACATCTTTCGGGACGGATTCGCTCTTTTCCGCGAAAATGGAAACTGAAAAAATGGCACAAAAAATAACTAACTGAATCATCAATGACTTCCTAGTGCAGATACTTACTGAAAAATATGCCTTGAATTTTAGTCAATCAAAACTCCCCGTATCGGATATTGAAGCTGTTCCGAATAAGGCTTGACAGGAGCAGTAACCGACGGGCAGAATGACAGTACAATGAAAACAAAATCCGGAATGAGAAAAGGACTTACTTTAGTTGAAATCGGAGTCGTCACAATGATTCTGGGTCTTCTCATCGCTCTTTCCATTTCGAGCCTGACAAGCATGATCCGCCCCTCCGTTGCCGGAACTGTCGAAAGATTTCAGCAGGCCCTTTTCTTCTGCTGGCAGTCTGCAATACTTCACAATGAAGTTGTCATTATGAAAGTGGATATTGAAAAGAGAACCTATTCCGCTTACAGAGTCATTCGGGGGCCGGAAGGCATCATCGAAAAAAAAATAATAGAATCCAGTTTTCCTTCCAACAGTTATATCAGGGATGCAGTCGATCTCAGAGGCATTAAGACTGACACAGGAATTATTCAAATCCCGTATACGTATACCGGGATAGGAGAAGATTACAGCATTCATTTCGGAGACGACTCAGGCACCAAAAAAACACTTCTAGTATACAGATACAACGGGAAATCTTTGATCAAGAACGGTGAAGTGACAAGAAAATCCAAAGGCGGAGACGAAAAGGAAAAAGATGATACAGACCCGCTCTTATAGAAAAGGATTTACTCTTGTAGAAGTCGCTATTGCTCTGGCACTCGCTGCAACAGCAATTGTATCCTCATACAGACTCATCAGCAGCGGAATGATTATGCAGAGAAGAGCAATCAGTCTGACAAATGCAGTATTTCTCGCAAAGATCAAAATGGCACAGATAGAAGCCAGTCCAAAGATCGAAACTACATCCGCAAAGGGAGATCTCCCCGGATATGTCGGTTACAAGTATGAAATCAACATAAAAGAAGAAGAAATGAATCTTCTGAAAATGGCAGAGGGAGGACAGAAGAAAAAACCTCCTGCCGATCTTTTAGGAAAGGATAATGATGCCAAACTGAATGATCTTCTGAAAAAAAGGGGCCAGGCTCAGGATTCAAAAACTGCCGGCCTGATTAAGGTTTTTAAAATCAGCGTAAAAATTCTCTATCCCGCAGGTGCATCGGAAGCTGCCTTTGAAGCAGAAACATTCAAATCATCTACGTTCTGATTCATCCACAAGATAATTCAGCTGCTTTGCATAACAGAGAGAAGACTGATGGGAAGCATCATAAAAAACATCACAGTCGGAGACCTCATTCATATTGTAGAATTTATAACCGTACCCGGATGACATTTCTATAATTCTTTTTTCCCATTTTTCCTTGAGTCTGTATTTTACGAAGTTCTCTGCATATTTCGGATATACTTTTCCCCAAACCAGTTTCACTTCTATGCCTGCTGATTTGGCAGTCTTCAGAAGTTCATCCAGGAATTTAAACTGTGTTTCATCTATCTTATAGCTTCCAAAATACGCCATCGAAAGTCTTGCAGAATCCTCTTCCAGTTTTTTAATATTGTTTGCAGTGGCAGCATAGGCTACCTGCTCCCCTCTCCAGAGATTCAAAAGTACATACTCCTTGTTGCCTGCTCTAGTGTATTCTCTGTAGGATTTTTTCTGGGTTCTTTCGAAAAGAAGTTTATAATCAAGTTCTATACTTCTAATGACAAAAATTCTGTCGAGCAGGAGCTGCTTTTTGTCTGCATCGGGAATCAGATCAGCATATTTTACAGTAAACTCTTCATCGGCAGCATACTTCAGGAAAGGTTTGTATATGGCACGTCTGTCATCGTCAAATCCTTCCGGACTCAGCACAACAAACAGATGGTCAGGCTTTCTGCCTGAGGCAAGAATTTTTCGAAGCATGTAAAGGTGGTAGGATACAACGGCCTGAGGTGCAGAAAAATTATACAGTATATATTTTTTCTTCCGTTCTCCGTCAAAGGACTGATCCGAATAGGAATAGGCACGGGAGTCTCCGAGAGTCAGAATGAATTTTCGCTCACCGAAATTCTCCTTTTTCAGTCTTTCGAGCTGATCTTCCCTCTGAATATAGTAAACCCTGTTTCCGCTCTGCAGAAAATTTTTCCTGAAGTAATCAGACGGAATGAACTTGTCGAGTGCAAACAGAACAGCAAGAAAAATCAGGGGATAAAAAAGATAAAATCTGCTTTCAGAATTTGCCATAGAAGAAATCCATATTTCGCCCGCTCATATATACCAGTCCAAGAAGAATAAAAATTGCAAAGAAAGGAAGAACATAAGGTTTCCATTTCTGCAAATGCTCAAAACGCTCAGGAAACTCCTGTTCAAGATGAAAGAGAAGCGTGAACAGTCCTGCATAAATTCCGGTCTCTGAATACATCAGATCCCTCCCTGGCTGAAATGAAAGTATCCTGTAAACAGCCGACCAGGCAGACTGAATATTCGGAGTGAAAAAAAGAATCCAGCTGATCATTGATATATGGATGACAATCAGATACTTTATGAACGGTCCGGGAAAAACAGAAGGCATCAGTTTCCATTGTTTCTCCTCAAAGACTCTTTCTCCGACAAGGAAAAGCCCGGAAAGAATTCCCCAAAAAGCATAATTAAAGTTTGCACCGTGCCAGAGTCCTCCCAGGGCAAACGTGATCACAAGATTGAAATAGGTCCTGAACCTTCCTTCCTTTGATCCCCCCAGAGGAATATAAATATAGTCTCTGATCCAGAAAGAAAAAGTCAGATGCCACCGTCTCCAGAAATCGCCGAAACTGTTCATAAAGAAAGGAGCCTTGAAATTCTCAGGAAGCTCCAGTCCCAAAAGTTTTCCCAGTCCTCTTGCCATATCAGTCAGTCCCGAAAAATCGAGGAAGAGATGAAGTCCGAAAAAATAGGTGGTAAACAGGATTGCTGACCCTGAATACTGATCTGGATCAGTGAATACAGGATAGATAATGGAAGCCAGTCCGTCAGACAGGAATGATTTTTTGAGTATCCCCTTGCAGATCAGACAAAATCCGTCGAACATTCTTTTCCTGTCCATCGAACCAGAATGAAATCCGTGCAGTGCATTTTCAAAACGCAGAATCGGACCTGCAATCATT
>JBPOJG010000356.1:0-19366 GCA_052033835.1 Spirochaetota bacterium | reverse complement strand
ATGTCAGATTTCCTAAAGAAAGTGTATTCGGCACCCAGTTTAATTTTAGTTTCATTTTTCCTCTCTGTAAGGACTGACTGCAAAATCCAGCCCTGAAGTTTTTTTGGCCTGAAATAAATAGTAACCTAAACAGGCAGTCATTGCACCATTGTCAGTACAAAGCAATTTTTTTTTCGGGTAAATCAATTGAAATCTCTTTTTCAGTGAAAGTTTTTCAAGTCGTTCCCTCAATGAAGAATTCGCCATAACTCCCCCTGCCGCTGTCACCCTTCTGATTCCAGTATCTGCCACGAGTCTCGATATATTCTTTTCTACAAGTTCAAAAGCAGAATTTTGATAATGAAAGCAAATTTCAGGAATTCTGTTTCGGTAATCGGCATTTCTTTTTGTGAAGTACAAAAGACTTGTTTTCAGTCCTGAGTATGAAAAAAAACGGTTTTTCCCTCCAGTATTCACTTTGGGAAACAACGCTCCTTTTTTTTCGCCCTGAAATTCAGTTGCTTTTTTTTCAATGAGAGGTCCTCCCGGATATCCGAGTCCAAGCAGGATTGCAGCCTTATCCAAAGCCTCTCCCAAAGCATCGTCTCTGGTATCGGCAAGAGTCATCATTTTACCTGGTTCATCCACTCTGAAAACAGCAGAATTTCCTCCAGAAAGCAGGAGACCCAGAAAAGGATACTCTAAAACATTTCCTTCCAGCTGTACTGCAGAAAGATGAGATTCCAGATGATCCACAGCAACAACCGGAATCTTAAGAAATAACGACAGCACTTTTGCCATCTGTGCTCCAATCATTAAAGAACCGAGAAGACCAGGTCTGTTTGCAACTGCAATGTAATGCAAGTCAGAAAGAGAAATTCCAGCTTCTGATACAGCCTCATCGAGAAGATAATTTATTTTTTCAAGATGTGCTCTCGATGCAATTTCTGGAACGACTCCCTGAAAACGGGAATGGAGTTCAGTCTGACTGAAAATCTTCAGACTTCTTTCTATCTTCCCATCCTGTACAATTCCGACAGATGTCTCATCACAGCTGCTCTCTATGCCGAGCCCAAGTATCATTTATTCTTTGATAAAACCTCTATCGCCTTGTTCAGCTGAACATCAAATTCCCTGTCAAATACCGGAAGTTTTTCTCCGACAGAATATTCTCTTTTCAGCAGATATCTGGCAAGTTCAGGTCTGATTTTAATGCTTTTCTTTTGTAAAATTTCAATGAAAAGATCCAGATTTCTTTCATTGAATCCTGGATGTTCTTTTACAAAAGGGGAAAGCAAATTGCCCTTCTGCATTTTTTCAAGATAAAACTTCTCATCCTCATCAGGACCGAAAGCTTCCGCTGCTATGTCAGGAGTAATCCCTTTTTTATGAATTGAGACTCCGCTTGGAGTATAGTATTTCTGAATTGTAAGTGCAATTCCAGTTTTATAAGAGAGTGGATAAATATTCTGAACTGATCCTTTACCAAAAGACTGAGTACCCAAAATGGATGCCCTTTTATGATCCTGCATAGCTCCGGCAAAGATTTCAGAAGCACTTGCAGAGCCTCCGTTCATCAGAACAACCATAGGAATATCTGTAAATTTGTCAGGCCGTCCAGTAGATTTGAAAACACGGATCAGTTTTTCCCCTCTTCCCTTGACAGAAACAATGTCTTTGTTTTCCGGAAGAAAAAGGTCAGAAAGTTCTATTGCAAGATCCAATAGTCCACCTGGATTTGATCTCAAATCCACGATCAGACCCTTCATATTCTTTGATCTGAGTTCACCAAGTATCCTTTTGAAGTCATTTAGAGTAGCTTCCTTTCCCATAAACTGAGAAAGACGAATATATCCCAGTTTTTCATTTTCCAGGAAGGCCTTTTTCAAAAACTGAATTCTGATCTGTTCTCTCACTAAGGAAAGAGAGACAGGATCTTTGACAGATTTTCTCCTGATCTTCAAATTGACATTGGTTCCAGGAACCCCTCTCATAATCTTGATCGCATCCTGAATCGACATTTTTTCAGTACTTTGACCGTTTATCTCAATAATCTTGTCCTGAGGCTGTACTCCGGCCCTTTGAGCTGGGGTATCATCAATCGGTGCCACAACCAAGATTCCCCCTTCTGTGGGAGCTACTTCCATCCCGACTCCGCCGAAACTTCCGCGAGTTTCTTCCTGAAGCTGTTTGAACTCTTCTTCATCCATAAATCTGGTATGAGGGTCACCCAAAGTGGAAATCATTCCCTTAATGGCACCCTGATATAAATTTTTGTCCTCAGAAGTTTCCACAAAATCAGAATCAATCAGTGCAGAAATTTCGTGAAATACCTGAAGGAACTTTTCTCCTTCAAGTGAAATCGCCTTTGCTTTTTCAAAAGGAAAAAAGGAATACGCCGCAAGGAGTATCGTACTGAACAGCCAGAATAGTCTTTCTTTATTTTTCATTCTCTAGTCTCTTAGACAGAATTGGATATTTGGTTTTAATTTTTTCCAGTACTTTTGGACAGGAATATCTGTACTGGGAGCAGATCTCCTGAAGGATTTTACGGTCAGACGGGCGCATATCCGGATCTTCCATCTCCAGTGACTGATGAAAACGGTAAATTGCAAATTTTTCCAATATGTTCTCAGCATCCTTGTCTGCAATTTCAGTCTTACTGTTGGAACAGTGGAATAAAAATGCAGACAAAAACAGTAAACAGAATAATCTTCCTTTCCTGTTCAAAGGATTTTCAGGCAGGCCTCTTTTCAGTAAAAACATTCTAAAAGGACTATCTTTACCGGTAAGAGCTTTGTCAATTAGTAAACTCTGTAGAGTCCTATGAGTTTTCCTAAAATTTCTACCTTTTTGGCCTTGATCGGTTTGTACGCTTTGTTTCGGGCTTCGAGACGCACATGGTCAGTCTCCTTGTAATATGCCTTCAATGTGGCTTCATTTTCAATCATTGCAACCACAAGTTCTCCATTTTTAGCCGTCTCCTTTTTCTGGATAATAGCAATATCGCCGTCATTAATCCCTGCACCAGTCATGGAATCCCCTACGACACGGAGTGCGTATACAACTCCTTTTTTTGCAAGTTCATCGGAGACTGGAATATAATCTTCAATATTTTCTTCGGCCAGAATCGGCAGACCTGCAGCCACTCTTCCTACAAGCGGGACACTCATTACATGCATCGGAATCTTATCCTCAGATTTCTGCCTGAGAAGTTCAAGACCTCTGGACTGATTTTTGGAAGTTTTGATATACCCTTTTTTTTCAAGTGCCTTCAGATGATCGTAAGCACCTTTTGCAGTAATTTCAAAACCTAGAGCTACTTCCCGAATGGTTGGAGGGTAACCTTTCTCCATAATAAAATCTGTAATAAAGCTGATAATCTGCTGCTGTTTGTCTGTTAAGTCCTTCATACTAAACAACAATTACTTAATATTTGTTTATGTCAATCCATTAAAAAAAAACTTGAAAAAAAAATCGTGTTTTAAGTTAATGCAACTGAACTGCAAATGCAACTCTATTGCATTTCAAGACAAAGGAGAAGAAATGAAACAGATTACCCTTTTTTTTATAATTATCTCTGTATGGAACTGCGAAGCATTCAAAGGAAAATCCAAAAGCAATAATAACGGTGCAATAGCCGCATTGTTTCTGGCATCGCAGGGCGGATGCTCAAGCTCTTCTGCAGCATCGATCGGGGGGTCAACAAGGACAGTATTTAATGTCAGCGGAACAAACTGTGCATCTGGCCTTTCTGCAATCGGGTTTACCGGCGAGGGATTAAGTGCGGGACTGACTGGATCGGGAACATCAAGCAGACTGGCGAGCGGTGGAACATTCAGTACCGGAGGAGAAAAAAAAATGAATATTGAACTGACATTCGTTTTAAGCGATTCTTCCGGATACATTGATGTGATTGGAAATGCAAGCACTTCAGGTGCGACTGCGACCGGACCGGCATTCAGAATAAAACCTGCAGGAATCGATGTATTCGCATCAGGTTCCCAGACTGCCAGTCCTCTCGACAAAGGAGGAAGTGTATCTGCCGCCACCGGAACAGAAAAAACCTATTGCCTGGAATTTCATGAAGAAAGCGGAGTTCATATGTTTGGCTGGACAAAAGCATGCTCTCTGCTTTCAGATTCAGAAAAGACCAGTTACGAACTGAACAAAGAAGGACTGAGCAGTGCCAATCCCGGAAGCAAAATCGGTTTTGTCCTGAACAAGGCTGTCCTGAAAACATTTACAGTAACTTCCGGAAAAATTGGAACAGCAGGGAGCATTCAGTAAGTGATGCTTACATTGCCGAATTCGGTATCTGATTGATGATTCCAATTTCTGATGAAATTGCATATTAATTACTCATCTTAAGCACTGCGTGCGTCCGGTGAGTTAATTAAACGGCTTCAGGAGAAAACTGCGATTTCAAATCCGAGGCTGGCAGTATGTAAAAAAACATAACATCATTATACAGCTTCCAATTTCAGGATAAAATTACTGTAAATGATTCAACCTGTCTGAATGAGATATTAAATCATGAAACTGTATTTTTTTAACGCATTAGAAAATTTTAATGAATCATAAAGAATGCATCTTGAGAGCAGCTGTTTTTATGTCTGTAATTACCCAGCAGCCGAATCCGTACAAGATGAGTAAACAAAATAATCATAGGAGAATCCTTTGACTCAATTCCATATTCCAAACAGCAGTAAATTCTTCACCGCAGCTGTTTTTCTTTTCTTTCTGATTGTATTTTCCTATTCCGCAAAAGAAGGCAAAAAGGGTCTTCCTGATAAAAAAATCCCTGAGTCGAAAGAAAAAAAAGAACCTTCAGCAAAGAAGGAAAGAGACTTTCCTGAAAAAAATTCCTCCGATAATGCTGCAGAAGAAGACAAAGGTTCGGATGGAATGGATGACTGGGAAAAGGATCTCGAAAAAGATCTGAATGAGCAGGAACAGAAAAAAAAAGGATTTCAGGATTCCAGGGGAATATCCTCCCCTATTCAGTCAAATATGCAGATGAACAGATCTGCTCAGAATCTGATGATGGATTTATCTGCTGCAGTGGATATTGTCGGCCAGTATGATAAAAATCGCCCGAAGACCACTGAAAATCAGCTCGACATTCGAACTGCAGAGTTCGGAATGAGAGGTGCTGTCGACCAGTGGCTCAGGGGATATTTTCTGGGAGCTGCCCACAATGAGAACGGGAAATACAATTTTGAGGTGCATGAGGCCTGGCTTCAGCTTCCTTTTCTCCCTCTGAACACTTCTCTCAAGGCAGGAATGATGTTTATGGATGTAGGCAGGCTCAATAAAATCCACGCGCATGACAGGCCATTTACAATGGCACCGATTGTACATGAAAAACTGATAGGATGGGAATCAGTGTTTGACACAGGAGCTGAATTCAGCATTCTGTTTCCTTGGAAGCTTCTGACCACTGAACTTGTGCTTGGAGCGACAAACGGAAAAAAATGGGGACATTCTCACGATGCAGGAGTAAAAAAGAACAACCCTCTTTTCTATGGACACCTGAAGAATTTTTATTATTTTGGAAACAATGTGGGAACTCAGTTCGGATTTACTGCAATGAGATTTGAACCGACCGAAGGCAGAAAAAATCAGAGATATATGTACGGACTCGACTGGGTGCTGAGATGGAATCAGTCTAATCTGAAAGAACTGATGATCATGTCCGAACTCTGGTACAATAAAGAGATTTTCCCTGACTCCTTTAATTTTTTCACGCAAGTATATTCCAATCCGCCGAATCTGATTCAGTGGGGCTGGTATGCTTTTGCTGAATATAAATTTCATCAGCTCTGGTCAGTGGGATATAGATATGATTTTTTTACTGATAAAAGCATTAAAAATAGATATAATTTTGATGCAGAAAACTATACTGAAGCGAACAGTCTTCAAGCTGCATTTCACTCGTCAGAATACGGCGTCATTCGCGCAACATTTGAAAGAAGATTTCTGCTCGACAAATCTCAGGATGAAAATCAGGAGAAAGTTGACCAGAGATATTACATTCAGGCTATGTTTATTCTAGGTTCACATCCGGCACATACATATTAAGGAGAATTTATGCTGAAATTTATTCTGTCCCTGCTTCTTCTGTTCACAGCATCAGAAGCAAAAGTATCTCTCGTCACCACTACCACAGTATTAAAATACATTGCTGACCAGATCGGAAAAGACAAGGTGGAAACCTTTTCCATGATCAGAGGATTTGATGATCCGCATTTTGTGATGACAAGACCTGATTTTCTTGTCAGACTGAATACTGCAGATATTGTATGTGTCATCGGACTGGATTTCGAAATCGGCTGGATGCCCCTTCTGCTCCAGCAGTCCAGAAATATGAAAATCCAAAAAGGACAGCCTGGATACTGTGATGCTTCCGTCGGAGTGAAAATTCTAGGCGAGCCCACGGTAATGGTGGACAGATCCATGGGGGATATGCATATTTACGGGAATCCTCATTACTGGTATGATCCTGTAAACGGTATTCAGATCGCAGCAAACATTCTTTCTGCATTGAACAGAACCGACCCGGCCAATACAGAATTCTATGAATCGAATTATCAGGAATTTAAAAAAAGAATGACAGCCCTTGTGAAAGAAGAAACTAAAAAATTTCAGCCTTACTTCGGAACAAGAGTCGCTGTCTTTCATGATCAGTTCACATATCTTGCCGCCAGATTCAAATTCACGGCAAATCTGACCCTTGAAGAAAGACCCGGTGTTCCGCCGTCTACCAGGTATCTTGAACAGGCAATCTCATCCATGAATTCTCAGAACATAAAACTGATTCTGATCGGTCCATATCATAACAGAACATACGCGGAATTTGTTTCTTCTAAAGTTCCGTCTTCCATGATACTGACAATGCCTGAATCGCCTGGAGCCGCTGATTCCGTTGTCACGTATGAAGACAGTATCCGTACTATGCTGAAAATGATCAGGGAAGGCATTGATAAAAGCAGGAAAAAACAATGAGTCTGCTGGTTTCCGCCAAGAATCTCACTATCGGATATTCCAAAAATTATCCTGTCCTTTCCAATGTAAATCTTGAGATTAGAGCCAACGACAGGATTGCCGTCACAGGCGGAAACGGTTCAGGCAAGACGACTTTGATTAAAACCGTATCCGGACTTCTTGAAAAGATTTCAGGAGAACTCTTCATTGGAAAGAAAAAAAGAGTTTCGATGGTGCCTCAGATAAAAAATGTCCGTCTGCATTTTCCCGTCACTGTAAAGGATGCAGTCTTAATGCCGGAGGAAACGTTTTTCTGGAGAAACAGAAAGTTTTCAGAATCAGAACTGTCGCTTCTCGAAAAACTGGGTCTGAACGGAATTCTGAAAAAACAGCTCCGCGAGTGCAGCGGAGGACAGATCCAGAAGACACTTCTCGCAAGATCTGTCATTTCCAGACCTTCTCTGATTATTCTGGACGAACCCCTGGATGCGCTTGACATAACCTCGCAAAAAACAGTATACTCTGTATTAGATGACAGCAGCATAATGAATGATGCGGCAGTGATCACAATCACTCACAATATTTACAGTGAAAATATGAGTTTTTATAAAAGAATATATGAAGCATCTGAAGGGCTGCTCAAGGAGAAATGATATGGAAAATCTGACCGGCAGTCTGGGACTGTTCTGGCCTCAGCTCCTTCTGGGAGCGGTACTCGGAGCACTTCTTTCTTCTTTCGGAATAATACTTCTGCTGAGAAATATGTCATTTTACAGTATTACACTGGCTCAGATTACTACATTCGGGTTTGCAGCAGCTCTTTTTTTCAAACTTCCCTCTGAGATTTTTACCCCGGTATTCACATCAGTGATCATGCTTTTTTCAGTCTACCTTACAGCGAAGACTGCCTACAGAACAGAGTCCGTACTTGCAATACTGTTTGTAAGCTTCGGGGCAATGTCGCAGATTCTGCTTGCATTCGGAGGCAATGTGCAGAATCATATCCTGTCAGCATACTTTGGCGACATACTGACAAGCCAGGTAAGACTGGACTCTCCTGTAATTTTTATCACTCTGGGATGTGCAGCTGTTTTCTTCATTTCATTCAGAATGATATATTTCTATTCTTTTGATAGGGAAGAATATATTCTGCAGAATTACAGTAAGATAATTTATATTGTTTTTCTTCTGCTTCTCTCAACTGTTCTTTCCTTTTCTGTAAATCTTTTGGGTTCATTTTACAGCGCAGCACAGCTTCTTATCCCGGGATTCCTGGCTCTCAGCCTCTTTCAGGAAATTCATGCTGTCATTCTTTTTTCAATTCTGTTCAGCATATTTTCTACAGTTGCGGGATTTGCCCTTTCATTGACAGGAATAAGAACAGGTCAGGAGACCGTTTTTCTTCCTACCTCATCCACTATCATCATTGTAATGAGCATTGTCTGCGGCACAGGAATTATTCTGAAGAAAATTATGAAAAAATAATTATTTTCTCTTTTCCTTCTTTCTGATATAGACTGCACCTTCCTGACTTTCCGGTGTCTTAATTTCAATTCTGTGTTCGTTCAGCATTCTCAGTTCTTTTTTGATTCCTGACTGAACAAAATAAAACAGAACCCGGAATTTCATTTCCATCGGAATATTCTCACCGTTGATCTGTATCTGCCTTCCCTCAAAATCCACGTCCACGCACTCCATAGGAGTCACCATCATCCTGCAGAATGTTCCTTTTTTGGGATAACGTTTATCCAGATCACAGCCGATAAAAAGGAACACAGAAATAAATATCAGTTTTTTCATAAATTCAGTTTTTTTAAAATGAAACCCTATGTCATTTGATTTTTATGATGTATTCAGAAAGATAATCGCCTGCCGACTGACAGGTATGCAGATGATCTTCATCCAGGTTATAGCTTTACACAGTTCCAATTTCTTTTTTTTGAAGAAAAGTCATCATTATAAAATATCTCAATATTGAAAATATGACAAAGTCGCAATAACAATGAATTCCCGGCTCAACTTATCATTTTCAAGTGCACCGGGAATCAAAAAAATCCTTTTCAAAGCAGGCATCCATGAATCATTGCAGTCATGAAAGAAATTCTGATGCCCATATCAAGTGAAGATTTTGATCCATCTGAAGCGTCTATCGCATGGAAAATGTTAAAGCAGAACGGAATCAGTGTCCGCTTTTCATCAGAAGACGGAAAACCCGGAAACCCTGACCGCAGAATGATGACAGGGGAAGGACTGGGAATTTGGAAAAAAATTCTAATGGCTAGAAATGATGCAATAGATGCCTGCAAGGAAATGATGGAAAGTCAGGAATTCAGAAAACCGATTTTGCATTCGGAAATCAGTGAAAAGGATTTTCACGGAATCATGCTTCACGGAGGGCATGCACCTGGAATCAAAAAATATCTGGAGTCAGAAATTCTCCAAAAAAAAATTACGAATTTTATGAGGGCTGAAAAACCGATCGGTGCAATCTGTCATGGTGTGCTTTTAGCAGCAAGAAGTTTGAGAGAGGACGGCAGATCAATTCTGTTCGGTAAAAGATGTACCTGTCTTCTAAAATCGCAGGAAACAGCAGCTCATAATATGACGAGACTCTGGCTCGGATCTTACTACAGGACATACCCCGAGACAACAACTCAGGCTGAAGTCATTTCTTTTTTGCGGAGCAGAGAAGATTTTCAGGAAGGACATTCTCCTATGTTCAGGGATTCAATGGAAAAACTTCACTATGGGTTCACTGTTCAAGATGGAAACATTCTGACGGCACGCTGGCCTGGAGATGCTTACAGCTATTCCTTACGCTATTTATCTATGCTGGACTGATTAAAAAATTCTTGACGTACATCCCCTATTTGAAATTTTAGTCTTAATTCTATTAAATGAGGTCATGAAATGGAAAAGGAAATTAAGGATGCCCTGAACTTTGTAATTGGAGCAGCTTCCAGTGTAAAAACTGAATCTGAAAAGGTTCTTGGACAAATAGAAGCAAAACTGAGAGAACTCTCTGAAAAAGGTGCTCAGGACAACAGTGAAGTAGCGATGAATATTCGTAAATACACTGAAGAAGCTTTCCGCGAAATTGACAAACTTCTGACAGAAGCAAGAACTAGATTCGAAGAAGTTAAAGAAAAGGCAAAAGGAATAATTCCTCCACAGCAGTAAGTAAGTGGTTTTAAAACAAGGGGACGGATTGTATCTGGTTCGATCCTATCGAGTGGCAAAGTCCTCCCCTTATTTTGTCAGTAAACTTTGCAAATCAGTGTAAATATTATCTTCCTCTCTAATCTCCAGCAGAAAACAAATCTCTTGAAATGGATTCCCTTCGAAGTCTTTTTTCCAGAAAGCCTCAAAAGATGTGATAAAAATCAAAGCCGCTTTGCCTAATTCAATCTTCCTATACAGGAGTCTTTCAATCAAATCTGAATGATTTTTCAAAGCTAGGGAAAAATGAATATTACAGTATTCAAAAAATCGCTCCAGAGCCGGAAGAACTACTGGATCTGCGGCAAATAACGTGTATTCATAAAAAGACAGATTCAGTCCGCGCAAAAAATTTTCCCAGTGTCCTGAGTTTTTTCCTTCCTTGTTTCTGCAGTCATAGCTCTGGCAGATAGATGCACCGTAAAAGGAGACATTCTGACTTCTGGGATCCTTTGATGCATACGGATGTACAAGACACCCAATCTTCTGATTCAGATCATCAATAAATCCTAAGAATGGACAATTATATGTAGTAGGATCATTTCTTTCAATTTTCTCTTCAACTGACTCTCTCCTTTTTCTGAAATCGGAAAGTGTCCATATCTTTGAAAAATCTGCAGTTTTTCGGAAATCATCGGTTCTCTCGGAAAAAAGGTCCCTCAATTCGGTTTTATTCAGTTTTAAATTGAAACTGCCGCAGCAGGCCCCGCAGGAAAAACGGGAATTCGGCTGGCATAGACTCATGAACAGAGAATAGCAGAATAATTGTACGAGTTTTCCAATTCAAGTCTGACGGAATTGCTGTCCCCGGTAATTTTTAAACCAATCAGTTCCACATAAATATTTGTAGACTTATGATAAAAGATAACCTTTTCCTTCATCTCAGCTACCTGCTCCGGATTAAAATCCTGAAGGACACTCAGATACTTAGGTTCAGTCCCTGAAAAGCTGAAATATTCATGAGAGTTCGGAGGAATATAACAAAGCTGAGTTTCTTCAAATTCTCTAAGTTCCAATAATATGTTTTCGAAATAATATTGGAAAGTGACCAAATAGCCCTGAATAAACTCTTCTTCAAGCTGGCCTTTCTGAAGTTTGTCAATCCAGTCCACGATCTTATTGATCATATCCCGATGAGTATACAGAATATCCATCATTGAACCCATCACCATAGAGATTTCCAGCTTTTTAAAATCCCACATCGCGGCATAAATCATATCCCACCACTTGCGAATTCCGATCTCCTTATCTTCAGGAACAGAAATTTTTCCGAGAGACTGTCTGGAATGATCACTGAAAATGACAGCACCTGTCATCTTGGAGAAATCTTCAAATGCCTTCGCTAGAAGCTTAAGCAGAACCAAGGCATCTGAACCGGACTTATCTTCAGATACAAATTTCATAAACGACTTTGCAATCGGCATCGGGTAAGAGAACTGGATCATATCAAAACTGGATGCTTTACTTCTGGACTCAGAACCTTTCGGAGACATTAAAAGTGCAGGTGATCCGTGAAGTGTATAATTTGCCCAAGTCAGGTCCCAGGATTCGTAATTTCTTCTGGCAAATTCTCGTGCAAAATACAGTGCCTCACCTACTGATTTATGCTGAAACAAAGTCTGATAAAATCTGATCGTAAAGTCCAAGGTTCTTTCATTGTCTGCGATTTCCCAATTTGTTCCTACGAAGCATTTAATACCTGAAAGAAGAAATGAGCCTGCAAAATAACTCATAATGGAAGGACTTATTTCCGCAGATCTCGAAGACTGGCAGGAATTACTGAAAACAAGACTCGCAGAAGTCCCGCTGTTACTGATTTCCCTGGCTTTCAGAACCTTGCCGTCTGAAAGAAGCCAACCGTTTTCCAGAGCATCTTCAGAAAAAAACAGATGCCCCGCATAATGAATAATATTTTTTCCCTTGATCATCGACAGAAGTTTAAGTTTAGTGATCTGTCGCCCCGCTACAAACTGAAGTTCCAGATTGTTGGAGGATATTTTTTCACGGAGGACCTGAAATAGAGTCTCCCCTTCTCTCTGTGCCCATTCCAAATCCTCAGTCGGATCTGCAATAATGAGCATTTTCATTTTTTTTGTTCCTTCTTCCTTGAACTGTCTGGCAGCCCCTTTCACAGTTCTTCCAATAAAAAATTTATCTGCGAGGAATTCTCTGCCATCATAAAGAAGTTCCCAAGGAATGTCCTTCAATCCTTGGTCAATATTAAAATGAAGGAACCTGTCTGAAGAGGAACGGATTTTGTTTGCAATTTCGGCAGGAAAGAACTGATCAAAAAAAGTCTCCCCGATCGCCTTCAAATCTCTGAGGATATCCGGTTTGACTTCTGATCTGACGACTGATGCGGTCAGGAACGTTCTGGAAATTCTGGAAACGGACTCCACTTCCCGCAGGAACTCCAGAATCAGATCTGTATCCATTTTGGAATGGATATGGGATTCTGGACCAATGGAGTTCGAATCCAGAAAATTAAATATATTTACATTTCCTACTCTGTCAATGATGAGGTTCAGCATTTGCAGAATTTAATTTATTCTGCAAGTATAGTCAAGTCAACAGATTTTATTCCTTTTGCACCGATGAATTCTAAATTATATTTTCCCTGTTTGAGACCGGAAAATGAGACTGCTTTCGACTGGGAAATTTTTTCAGAATAAATGAATCTGTTGTTTTTCTTCAGATTGACCTGGCTGTATACAAGGTTTCCTGTCCCGTCAAAATTGATACAGAGATACGCTTCATCTGGACTCTCTTTGATCAACTGATAGGTAATATGAGCATCATCGGAATCTCCAAACACATTGACTGCCTGCAGATCCTGCTTCTCTGGAGAACGCATTGCAGGAAGAAGGACAGTCTCCGATCTGAACATCGAATCCACTGCGGAACTGACGAACCTGACCCCTTCTTTCACAATCCGAATCACCATAGACTCAGATTTCTCAGAACTGGAATTCAAATTCATATTTACATAATTTTTGAGATATTCGGGAACTTTGTATCTAGGTTCCTTTGCCATCAGTATTTCGGCCTTTGCAATATCCAGCTCGGCCGCAGAATCCCCAATAAAATCACTGAACAGAGATTTTTCCTGAAAGCCTTTTATGGCAAACCAGATTGATTCTTCTGCTTCAAAAAGTTTGTTTTCATTGACAGAACTCATTTCTGCATTTTCTTCCAGGCTGGAAGCTAGGAGATTTTCATGGTCATCGTTCAGTTTCATAAGATCCTCACGCTACATATTAAGACAGAAAAGATTAGAATTATATTTCATTGCTCGAAATTTTTTTTTGAATTTTTTCTAAAACCCTCTGAATGGATATGCTGACACCTCCCTCCGGAATCTGCAAAAAAGAAGTTATAATCTTATGCGGAGTCTTTGTAATAAAATGACCTTTGTGGCGCCTATCCAAAAGTTTACGTCTCTGTTCGAATTTTTTATCAATATTCTGCTGCACCTTGTCAATTTGCGGCAGGTTGTCTTCAAACTCTTTGTAACCCTGCTTTTTCTGAACTTCTCTGAGGGTGAGTATACTGTTGTACAAAGAGGTAATCTTGTCTTCGAGTTCGATGGATTCCAGTTCTTTGTCAGAAAGAAAATCTCTGATCTCCATAATCTTGCTTAATATGTATTCTCTGCTGTAGTTGTTCTTTTCCTGAATATACCTGATTTCGTCTTCTTCCAAATTCAGATAATATATGTAAGCAAGTTTAAAAATGACCCTGTTCTCAATTTTAATATCTGAAAGTATACGGTAAAAACCCTCCGTCTCTTTAGCTGCAATCTGCTTTTCTGTCTGAAGTCTGTCCGGTTCATTTTCGAGAACTGAATATTCCTCTCCGTCAGAGTTGATTTTTCTGTTGGGAACAGTCCTCAGCTCCTTCTGGTTTCTTTTCCAGTCAATGAGCATATTTCTGAGTACAGTAAATAGCCAAGTCTTGAAAGTAGACTTTCCCTGAAAAGATTGAAATTTCTTTCCTGTCTTCAGTCGTTCAAATGCATATATAAAAAAATCTCCTGCCTCGTCCTCGGACAGATGAAATACTTTTATCGGAAAATTATAGATATCCTCAGAAAATCTCTCAAAAAAAAGACGCAGGGATTCTTCATTCCCTGCAGCGCACTTTGATACTAGTTCTAAGGTATCCGCAGAGGAAAAATCTTTCAATAACTTTCTTCCTCATCCAGATTATAGTGCAGATCTTCATCAAAATCCTCTTCAGAGTTGTGCAGACCTGCAATCTGATGCAGATGGAGTTTATAAGCAAACAATCCTGCAATGATGAGGATATTCAGAAAAAGCAGAGGGAATTTCATCTCATGATAAGCACCGTAAACAGAAAGACAGGAAGCAATAAGAGTGATTGAAACTCCTGCAAGAATGGGAATTTCCTGCTTAGCAAATCTAGTAAGAAAATGCTCTCTTCCGAAACCTGATTTAAAAAAACCTGAGAGAGGTTTCACTGCAAAAAAAAGAATTCCTGGAAGAAGAAATGAATGAAATATATAATTTGCCGCTTCATGTGAGTAATGAGATTCACCAAAAAGTCCGCCTATCATTGACCAAAGATAAGAAACAGCAGAAACACTGAAAAAGCTGATCAGTCCCATCTGCAGACTTCCGTTTGATTCGATCACACCGATCAGTTCTCTCGGAATGATCTTCTTCATATCAATCAGTTCGGACCTGCTGAAACTTTCCCTTTCAGAATCACTGAAAAGCAGATAATAATATGCACACAGAGGCAGTACAGCCAACGACAGCAGATAGAAAAACAGGAAAAGTAAAAATTCCATACTGACTCCTTTTTAATGCCTGAAATGACGAATTCCGGTAAACACCATAATGAGTCCATGTTCGTCTGCAGCCTGAATGACCTCTTCATCCCTGATAGATCCGCCCGGCTGGATAATTGCTTTGGCACCTACTTTTGCAACAGCATCGATTCCATCACGGAATGGAAAGAATGCATCACTTCCTACATAACTTCCTACAACTGAGAGCATCGATTTCTGGGCCTTCAAAGCACCGAGTTCAACTGAATCCACTCGAGACATCTGCCCTGCTCCTATCCCTAAAGTGGAATTCATATCAGTATATACGATTGCATTTGATTTAATGAACTTGACTACATTCCACGCAAAAAGCAGTCCTTCCATATCTTCGTCAGAAGGTTTTTTCTTTGTGACTACTTTCAGATTTTCTTTCTTTACACTTTCGAAATCCATGTCCTGAAGCAGAATTCCGTGATGAATCGGACGAAGATCCATCTCATTCAATGCTTCCTTGTAGTTCGGAATTTCAATCAGCCGGATATTCTGTTTTTTTGCAAATATCTCTCTGGCTTCCGGAGTAAACTTCTTTGCGAGAACCCCTTCTACGAAATTTTCAGTGATTGCATTTGCCAGGTCTTTTCCGACCTCTCCATTGACACCGATGATCCCGCCGAATGCAGAAATCGGGTCGGTTCTCCTTGCCAAGAGAAAAGATTCCAGAGGACTGTCAGCAGAAGAAATTCCGCATGGATTGAGATGTTTGATAATGGAAACTGCGTTCTCCGGAAGGAGAGAAGCAATATGAAACGCCGCATCAAAGTCGAGCATATTGTTGAAGGAAAGTTCTTTTCCCTGCAGAGGAGTAAATTCATTCTTAATCAGAACAGGCTCATAAAAAGCTGCCTTCTGGTGGGGATTCTCGCCGTATCTGAGACCCTGCTTTTTCTTATATGTCAATGTCAGTTTTTCAGGGAACTTATCCGATTTAAGGTCATTCAGATAATTTGCAATTGTGGAGTCATAGGAAGCTGTGACAGAAAAAACCTTTCTTGCGAGTTCAAAAGAAGTTTCTCTCGAAACTTTACCGTCATTTTTTTCCATCTCAGACTGAATCATCTGATAATCGGAAATTTCTGTGACTACAACGGTGTGCTTGTTGTTTTTTGCCCCGCTTCTGAGCATAGAAGGTCCGCCGATATCAATGTTTTCAATGGCTTCCTCAAGAGTGACACCCGCCCTGCTGACCGTTTCTGCAAAAGGATACAGATTTACGACTACAAGATCAATAGAAGGGATTCCGTGTTTCTCTGCTTCAGATTTGTGCAGAGGTTTGTCCAGATCGGCCAGAAGTCCTCCATGAATCTTAGGATGCAGAGTCTTGACCCTTCCTTCCAGCATTTCAGGAAAACCGGTATATTCATCCACAGCAATGGCGGGAATCCCTCCATCCTTCAGTGCCTTCAGTGTTCCTCCGGTAGACAGTATCTCCACTTTTCTGGAATTCAGAAATTTGGCAAACTCCAAGAGACCCGTTTTGTCACTCACTGAAATCAATGCCCTTTTTATCTGTATCATACTCATAAAATTGTAATCCTTCTTCCTTCTATCTGAATTCTATCTTCAATAAAATACTGCACTGACAAGGGCAGGATTTTATGTTCTTCTTTATGTATAACTTCTGTCAAATCAGTTTCTGACATTCCATTCTTTATTTTTACCGCAGACTGAAGAATGATCGGCCCGCCGTCTACTGTATTATCGACAAAATGAGTCGTACATCCTGAAATTTGCGATCCATACGCATACGCCTTGTGAATGGAATTGATTCCGGGAAATGCAGGGAGAAGAGATGGATGGATATTGATAATTCTGTGAGTATACTCATTTACGATAAAATCGGGGAGTATCCTCATATATCCGGCAGTGACGATCAGATCAGGTCCATATTGCCGAATTTTACGCAAAAGATCCCGGTTGTATCCTTCTCGGTCATCCTTTCGAAAAGGAATACTGACTGAATCGATTTTAAATGAAAGAGCAAGCAAAAGTGAATTGCTCTCAGGGTTGTCAGAAATGAGAGCAGAAATCTCCGCCTTCAGTTTTTTCTTACGGATATGCTCGCGAATCGCGGCAAAATTGCTTCCCATTCCGGAAGCCAGTACAAGGATCTTTTTTTTCATCAGATACGGAAAACTTCTATACTCAGAAAATACAAAATTTTAGTACTACTTAAAGTGGCTTAGTTTTTTTGTCGAATGTAATTTTCTAGAGGTATCTTATGGCACTGCACAGCACCGGTGGCGGCTACAATTCTTACAAAACCAATGAAGTTTCCACTTCCAGTCCGATTCGACTGGTCATCATGCTCTATGAAGGAGCAATTCGATTTTTGAATATCGCTTTGGAAAATATCCATGACCAGAAAAAATATGATGTTGTGAATACAAATATCATCAAGGCGCAGGAAATCATCAATGAACTGATGACTACCCTCAATATGGAAGAAGGCGGAAAAATCGCGAGCGACCTGCTTGGAATCTACGTATTTATGAAGAAAAATCTCGTGGAAGCAAATATTGAAAAAAGCGGTCAGAAAATTCGAGAGACTGTTAAAATGATGAACAGTCTCAAAACTGGATGGGAAGAAATTGAAAAAAAACAGGATTCCTCACCTGATCTTCCAAAAGCAGGAGGACTTTCCATCCAAAGCTGAAAAATGCAGAGACTTTTGGAAAGAAAATGGAAGCTTCTGCATCTTCTGAAAAAGGATGCAGATTCCATTTTAAAAAGTCCGACAGTGAGTCCGGAAAAAATTCTTCCTCTGACAGTCCGAATGGAAAAAGCTTCTATACTTATCGAAAAAATAGACAGACAACTGATCATCTCCAAAATACAATTTCCCGAAAATATGATTACATTTACAGAATCGATTCTTCAGCTTCAGGAGAAAATCAGCATCGTTTTTTCTGACGAACTGAACTATCTGAAAAATGAACTGAACCAGATCACAGTCAAAAATCAGCTCAGAAAACATCTGAGAGACTGGAAAAAAAAATGAATAATTTTCAAAATGCACTGACCTTTTTCGGTCTCGAAGAGAATTTCACCAGAGAGGAACTTCAGAAGAAGTTTCATTTCCTTGCACTCAGATACCATCCGGACAAGGGTGAATTCACTTCCGATGTAGTGTTTATCCAGCTTCTCGAATGCAGACAGGTACTGGAAGAACATCTCACAATGCAGGCTGAAGCCGAACACGAGGCCAGACTCTCCGAAACAGAAAATTCCGACAGAGAACCTGAACACTCTCATAATGATTTTTACTTTTACAAAACTGCAAAAAAAATAGAAAATGATGCAATCCTGACCTATTTTAAATCCAGAAAAAATAAACTCAGAATGGAACTTGATGCGGAAAAAAATCCTGAACTCATCGAACTCAGAACAAAACTGGACAGAGCAAAACAGCTTTATACGGAACTTCTGGAACGTTTTCCAAACTCTATGTGGACTCAGGATGCAAAGGATTCACTCACAAGTCTTGAAGTCTGGTGGAAATGATTACTTGGAGAGGTAATATTCAGTGACTGATTTTTCTATCAATGAAAATTCATCCTGCCCGAAAGCCTTGATGATCTCAGTCATGATGATTTTATTCTTTAATGATGATGGGTATATATCATAATTAAAATCTTCACCGCCGGATTTCCCCGGTCTGCAGGAAAATTCGAACACAGATCTAGTGCTGTTCAGCCTAAGCCAGTACTGTGATCCGTTTTTTGCAGAAAACCAGACAGTCTTCATCATTCTCTCCGAAATCCAGTGAATTTATTCCAAGAAGAAGTTCAATTGAAAAAATGTGCAGATACAGATGACGGATGGATGCTTCTATTTTTATACAGACAGATCCTTCTGAACTTCCTCAATATCCTCTAAAGAAAGTCCGGTCAGTTCAGAAATTTCATCTATCGGCATTCCTTTCTGAAGACATCTCTTTGCCATTTCCACTGCTTTCTTTTTTTCACCTTTTTCTATTCCGATTTTTTCACCTTTTTCTATTCCGATCTTCTCGCCCTGACTGAGTGCGTCGTTCACAGCTGTGTCAATGACTGCTTTTAAGTCACGGTAATGTTTCAAGCTCTCCTCATATTGATCTCTTTCTTTTTCATTATAATTCGCTATCTCTGCCTTTCGAAATCCTTCCAGGAATACTTCTTCATTCAGTATTTCAGGAATGCGGTCAAAACTCTCCAAGTTTTTCAGAAAATACAGCCACTTGTCAAAATGAGTTTTCAGCTAACCCTCCGTCTTCTGAAATCTAGGCATCTCCACAAACACAAAGGCCAGTTTGTCAAAAAACACATAACAGTATTGATCCTTGAGAAGAAC
>JBPOJG010000031.1:0-1730 GCA_052033835.1 Spirochaetota bacterium | reverse complement strand
TTTCCTCTCCGTCATTACAGCAGTTCACTGGGCAGATCTGGCAAATTCAGGTTTTCAGTGGCTGGAAATTCCGGCTTTTCACAGAAACAGCATCAAGAGAATCAGCTCAAAGAAGAAAGGTTTTTTTCCGATACAGGATTGATATCGCATTTTCAAAGAATTCCTTCTCCTTCAGTTCTCGCATCGCATCCTTTTCTGGGAAGAATGGCGGAGACATATTTTTTCTTAGAAATATTTAAACTATGTAATACATATAATATGATTCCTAAATTTTCTCATTTCAGAACTCATTCCGGAGCCGAGGTGGATCTGATTCTCGAATACGGAGGAACGGTATTTCCTTTTGAGATGAAGATAAAAACAAACCCTGACAGAAAAGACTGCCGCGGAATCATGAAATTCAATGATCTTTTCCCTGATCTCCGCACTGCACCGGGCATTATTATATGCTCAATTGAAAGACCGGAATTGATTCAGGAAAATGTGATCGCTGTTCCCTATTGGATTTTATGAATTATGGGATTGCATAAAATGGTTTAACCACAAATAAACACGGATGAACACAAATATTATATTTAAAAATCTCAATAGATTCATTTCGAATAATAGAGTTGTTGTTAAATTAAAGCTATGTCATCCTGAGCGAAGTCGAAGGATGTTGAGAAGTCATGGTTCCCTTCGATAAACTCAGGGTAGGCTGCTCTCCATGACAGCCTTTGTTGATTTGCCAACAACTCTAATGAATAAAGGATAGTATTTTAGACAAAATTCCATTATTTTATCCGTGTCTATCTGTGTCCATCCGTGGTTTTATGCTTTTACACAACCCCAGCTTAGGGCAATTTAAACCCAAATTATCATTACCCTATATCGTAATAATCCGCTCCAATTCCGACGAGTTCTGCCACAGGTCTGCAGTTCGGCCCGTGAATTTTACCGCCGTAGTTTGCAGCAAGCACACCGCACCCCCCACCGCAGGAAAGACTGACAGCACATTCTCTGCATTCAGGAACAGTGAGCACATCTCTAGTCTTCCATTCCAGAAGCTGAGCCGCATCTGCAGGAAAACTCGGATCCACATAACTCCCAAGTCTGAATTTTTCAACACCGACAGAGGCGGTGCATCCATAAATATATCCATGAATGTCAAAAGCCCATTCCTTCTTTCCTGCAGGACAGCCGTCGAACACAGGAAAAGGAAGGCTTCCGTTTTCAGCCAGATAACGCATTCCGTGAAACTGAGGTTTGTGATATTTTTTCAGTATAGGATATTTTTCTGAAAGTTCGAAAAATTTCTCCCAGATATTGAATCTGTCGAAGAGTTTATCTGATTTCTGGCAGGTATGCAGTTCATAATTTCTTCCGATCGTTGTTTCAAACTGCGAAGAAGGGTAGTCCAGAAATCCTCTTTCCTGGCAGTATTCTGCGAGTTTCGGAAGGGACTCAATATTTTCCCTGTCAATGATGGAACGCAGATTGATTCTGTATCCCGCGCGCAGGGCATCATCAATTCCGTCCATAATTCTGTCGAAAGTAGTCTTCCCGCCTTTCAGAATTCTTCTTTCATTATGATGTTCTCTGTCCCCGTCAACAGTCACCTGAATTTCACGGATATTGATTTTTCTTTTTACAAATTCGGGTACATAACTGGAAAGTTCGTATCCGTTTGTAACGATTGCGACTGGATAATTATATTTTACTGAATTTTCAAGAAAATACAATATACTCTT